>CP070803.1:0-10871 GCA_020343615.1 Candidatus Woesearchaeota archaeon
ATTCCATCTAATTTCTTTTCAGTGCTGGAGCTATAAGCAGATTCAACCATTCTTATCTACACTAACATAATAACAAAATTTATTAATTTTCTCCTTCAATGTATTCTAATGGCTGAAAAAAATAGTGATTCTGAAGCAAATTTAGATTCTAAGTTTGAATCAATTGGGAAAGATTATAGACCCCCGGTTGATTCGTTAATAGGTTTTTATAATCGTGGACACTATACTATTGGATTAGTTAAAGCGCATAGCGACCAAAATAAGAGTAGTTATAAAGTATTCAATTATCTAACTAATGAAATAGAAGAAATCTCAGACTCTACTGAAATGATATGTAATAAGGCGTGTGAAATAAAAGATCCGAGCTATATAAAAGATGCGCGCTATAATATTAATAAGCTATTAAAAAAATTAGAAAGCTATAAAATTCTAGCAAAGAGAGTAACACCTGTTTTAGAAAAAAGACTGGATATGTTAAAAAAAGAAGAGACTTCTCTAGCTATCACAGAAGTATCAGAATCCAAAATGATAACTGTAAATGAGGAATAAGCTAGTGCTCTATTAACGCTTCTAGAATAAACTTAACCTTCATTTAATTCTAAGCATCCTTTTCTTATTACTTTAAATTTCGGTCTTAGAGTAATAATCGTAGACGGCTTTCTTTCCGCTAATTGACCGTAATTAATCTTAAAATCAACATTATTTTTAATTTCATCTGGAATATCTTCAAAAGAATAGGGATTTTTTCCACCCGCAATATTTGCAGATGTAGAAACTAATGGAAAACCAACTTTTCTGCATAATTCCCTAGCAAATTCAATTCCAGGAACTCTAAAAACAAAATCCTCGTTCAAAATATCTGGAACAGTGTCTTTCTTTTTAGCAACCAAAGTTAACGGTCCAGGCATGTATTTTCTGCAAATTTTCATCTCTTTTTTATCCAAGTAACAATATTTAGAAGCCATTCTTAAATCAGCCACAATACAAGTAAGATACTTCTTTTGGTCTCTGTTCTTTAGTTCGTATATCTTCTCTAGGGACTCCTCCTTTAATATATTACAGCCAATAGCGTAACAAGTTTCAGTAGGATAGATAGTTAAAGCTCCTTCTCTAAGACCAATTATTAATTCGTTATTCATAGTTATCCCTCTTAATAGACTGTTTTTTGGTATAGACTTCTACGCCTGAAATAGCTGAAAAGGGTATTATTTGGAAATTAATATGATTTCTATTACCATTATGACCCTGAGCAAAAAGTATTCCGTCAACCTCACAACATAAAACTTTTCCACCATATAACGTTATTGTTGTGTAGTTATCTGATGACTTTTTAGATGATAATTTGTCTTTTATTTTTTTTAATATGTGTACGTGTTCTTTTTTAATAGTTAAGTCAACTCGCTTATCTTCACAACCACTAACTTCTCTTAGCGTTTTCTCCAAGTCAGACTCCGCTGGTTTTAATGATTCTCCCATTTAAGACAGTAAGTAACACTCGATTATTAGATAGTACTTATTTTTAAATCTTTGCTGAATCTTTGCTGAAGGTTCTTTCAGTAAGGTTTTTATATATATCTAAAGACTTCTAATTTATGGTGGAAGAAAAAGAAGTAACAGAATACATTTCTAGAGCATGTGATTTTCTTATTAGAGACCAAAATGAAGATGGTTCTTGGTCAATGAAGCATGAAAAATTAAAAGAGCCCCCATCACCTTACCAGAATTCCTTAATTATTACTTCACAATCTCTACAATCTCTTATCTTTGCTGTAAAACCAAAATATGTTGATTCTATAAAAAAAGCAATCAATTTTTGCATAAATTCAGAACTAAGCCCTGAGGATTCTGTAGATCTTTGGGCTTGGAAACTATCTGCTTTAAACTTCTCGAATACTGTAAAAAGTGAGAAGCTGAAGGAAATAATTATAAAGATATTAAAAGAAAAGCAAGAAGAAAGTGGATGTTGGCCATATTATCCTCACACATTTACTTTGACTAATTATTCAGTATGTAATGCCTTACCAAAGGAAAAAGTTGAAGAGACTATTTCTAAAGCAATTAAATGGTTCAAAAAAGCTAGAAAAGGAAAAGGTTGGAGTAGAGACGATAAAGATGATAAGATTGAGCCTTCATTTACAGCTAATGGTATCTTAAGTTTAATTAAATTAGGCGAACAACCTCCAAAAGAAGCTGTAGATTATTTAGAATCTGAACAAGAAGATAACGGCGGATGGAGAGTACTAAGTGACAGCGGTCAGTGGGAAAATGTTACATCGTATTCAACTGCTCTTTGTGTCTCATCTCTGCTATTAGCAAACGGAAGTAGAGAGAAAGTAGAGAAAGGTATGGAGTATCTATTGAAGTGTCAGGACGAAAGTGGCAGAATCCTGAGAAGTCCTAATGAAAAAGAAACCTATCATTACTTATTCTATTACGTAATACAAGCTTTAGAATTGTATTTATATTCTAAAAATAACATTTTAGATCTACATAAATTTGAAGAAGAAAAGAAACAGCAGTTCTTATTTGCATGTTACAGAAATGTACTGAATTCTAGAGCATTAGGTGTTACAGAACAATCAAGAATCAGAAGAAAGGATATTCTTAGAGCTCTTGAAGAAGGGGATAAAGAAGTGGCTGAGATAATAGATTATTTGAAGAAAGACAACAAGTATCAGCATCTCAATAAGAAATCACACATTACCCAGATAAAATCAGATGTAGAGTATCTAAGATCTATTAAGTTAATTGGTAAAAGAAGAGAGAGTTATTATATTTCTACTAACTTATTACAGCCTCTTACGAAAATTTTTTAAAGGATTATCATAATCTATTCGAGATGGTAGAAGATTTAGTTACAGGATATGTGTTAGTAAACGCTAAGGTTATGAGTGTAAGCACTGTATACAACAAGCTCTTGGAGATAGACGAAATAGTCGATATAAATCAATTATTTGGAGAGTATAATATACTAGCAATGTTACAAACTCAAAGGGGAAAATTAGGAGAAATTGTAACTAAGAAAATAAAAGCAATACCTGAAGTTTTAGATACTAAAACTCTATCAGCTCATAGGTCATATAACAATAAAAAAGAGCTTGAAAAACATTTAAAAGAGTAAGTTCCTAATTTTTAAACTGAAATGATTACATTTGCTGAAATAATTAACATTCTAATAACCATCTTTGCGGTAGGCTTTATCTTCTCAGGTTTAGTTAGAAGACCCGATAGTCTATCTCGGTACTTCGGAGGAGGGTTTAATTGGGGCGATATAAAATTCTCAATTATGGTTACTGCTCCTGCCATCATATTACATGAATTTGGGCATAAATTAGTTGCTTTATCCTTAGGATACACTGCGGTTTATCACGCTGCATGGTGGTGGCTTGCAATAGGAGTCTTTCTGAGATTAGCTAATGTTGGTTTTATCTTCTTAGCACCAGCATTTGTTTCTATAAGCGGACCCCTCATTCCTATAAATCTAGCAGTAATTGCCTTCGCAGGCCCCCTAGTTAATCTAATTTTATTCCTAAGTTGCCATTTTTTAATTAAACATGACAAATTTACTAAGTATACACATGTAATACATCTAACTAAGCAGATAAACCTGTGGTTATTTATAATAAATATGCTACCAATTCCAGGATTCGATGGATTTAAAACATATGCTGCACTATTTTCGATGATATAAGATGGTTCACGTAATAAAATTAGAGTTCAACAGTAACCCAAATGTGGGATTTTATGGTGTTGCAACTGATAAATTCTGTTTATTAGGTAAGAGTGTGCCTAAAAAACACATAAAGAAAATAGAAGAAGCCTTGAAAGTCCCAGTAGTTCAAGCAAATGTTTATGGAACTTCTCTAATAGGAATATTTGCAGTAGGAAATTCTAAGAATCTCTTACTCCCTAAAGTAATTTTTAAGAGAGAATTAGAAGAAATAAAGAAGAAACTCAAGCCCTTAAAAATAAATATAGACGTTCTTGACAGCAAAGAAACAGCATTGAGCAATAATATTCTAGTAAATGATAAAGTAGGCATAATATCCCCGGTTTTTCCAAAGGATGAAATTAAAAAAATAGAAGAGTGCTTAAAGGTTAAGGTAATCCAAACACAATTAGCTCATTCAACTGTGCCAGGATCAGCAGGAATCCTAACAAATAAGGGAGCTATTTTCCATATGGACTTAAGTGATGAGGAAATAAAAAAAGTGGAAAAACTTCTAGGATTTGAAATAGGAATCGGTTCTGTGAATATGGGGAATCCTTGGGTGAGATCTGGAGTAATTGCTAATTCTAAGGGTTTCTTGGTAGGTAATCTAAGTTCTGGTTATGAAATTGCTAGAATTGATGAGAGTTTAGGGTTTATTAAAAAAATATAAAAAATTTATTGTGCTACTGAATTTGATTCTATCGCCTCCTCTAGGAGTTTATCACTATTCTTATTGTATATTTCGTACCCTTCTTTAAGCAACTTAATAGTATCTTTCTCGTCATTTAACACTTCTTTTAATTTTTCTTCAGTGAGTCTTAGTCTTTGAACGTAGTCTTTCGGAAGAATATCATAAGGTAAATCATCTATTCTGTAAACAGATAAATTTCTATAAATATCCTGCATCCTACTTGAATCTACAGGTTTTGGATATCTAATAATTGCGAACTGTTTTACAAATTGCTCTGATATTTTACTAGTAAGGTCTCTATGAGTTTTTTCTTTTACTGCTTTAACTAATTCATCAGGAGGCACAATAATCCCGAACTGTTTACGCGTAGAATCGTAGATCACATTAGTTAAGTTATTATTGTCTCCCATCCTTCACCCCGAACTATTGAGTGATGATGTATTTATAAAAGTTTCCTTTATTAATCGTAATATTTATAAGTTAACTTTTTACTCATTAAGAAAAATGGAACTTACAAAAGAGGAAGATAAGTTTACAGAAGAAGAAATTGATGATATGTGTAGTAAGATAGAGTATGAATTATCTAATTCTATAGAAGGCGATAGATTTACAGGTGAGAACTTAGATAACATAGGAATTAATGAAAACAATTCTAAATTGTTCCTAGAGGCGATTCTTAGAATATGTGGAGGTAATCCTAATATAATGCTTAATTGCGGTAGTTATGGTGAAGCAAAAGAAAACTATTTCAAAGGTGGCGCTAGTGAAAAGCCTCCAAGTGCATCAATTGAAGAAGTATACCGTATGGCTTATTGGCAAAAGAAAGAACATAAGCCTGCTGATGATGTTGTTCTAGAAATTCGTGATGCTCTGCACGATAATGAAGAATAAAAAAAGAAAAAATTAAAGTCCTGCTTCTTTTTTTAGTAATTCTGCCTTGTCTGTTTTCTCCCAAGTAAAATCAGATTCTTCACGACCAAAATGTCCATATGCAGCAGTATTCTTGAAAATAGGTCTTCTTAGTTTAAGAGTTTCAAGTATTTTACTAGGAGTTAGAGCAAACACTTCCTTTACTATATCTTCAATCTTGTCAACTGGTATTTTTTCAGTCCCAAAGCAGTCAATATTCACAGATACAGGTTCAGCAACACCTATTGCATACGCGAGCTGTATTTCACACTTGTCAGCTAGTCCTGCAGCAACAATGTTTTTAGCAATGTATCTGCACATATAAGCTGCGCTTCTGTCCACTTTTGTTGGGTCCTTACCAGAGAAAGCACCGCCCCCATGTCTACCAACACCGCCGTAAGTATCAACAATTATTTTACGACCAGTTAAACCAGCATCAGCGTATGGTCCTCCTCTAACAAAAGCACCAGTAGGATTTACATGGAATACTGTATCCTTATCTATCCAGTCTTTACAAACTGGCTTGATTATTTTCTCAATAACGTCCTCTCTAATCTTACTGTGAGCAACACCATCATCATGCTGAGTACTGACTACTATTGTATCTGCTCGAATTGGTTTTCCATTTTTATCATATTCAATTGAAACCTGAGATTTACCATCTGGTCTAATATAAGATATCTCGCCTTTTTTTCTTATTTCTGAGAGTCTTTTAGTAAGCTTATGAGCAAGTGAAATTGGCAAAGGCATAAGATCCTCAGTCTCATTACACGCATAACCATACATCATACCCTGGTCACCAGCTCCTTGAGCCTTATGAAGGCCTGATCCTTCAGATACACCTTGCGAAATATCTGGACTCTGTTCAGTAATTTGAACCCACACCGAACATGTTTCCCATTCAATTCCGTATTCCGCTTTTGTATAGCCTATCTCTTTGATCGCAGTTCTTACAACGTTCGGAATATCAATGTACCCTTTTGTTGTCATTTCTCCAAAAACCATTACTCCTCCGTTTTTTGTGCCCGTTTCAATCGCAACTCTCGAAAATTTATCTTGTTTAAGCGCCTCATCAAGTATTGAATCAGAAATAATGTCGCACATTTTATCAGGATGTCCTTCAGTTACTGACTCTGAACTGACTAATATCTTTCTTACCATTTTATCTCACAAAGGTAGATAAATTAAGTTTAAAAGCATTTATCGAGTAAACTAAACAATTATAAAAAAAGCTTAAAATTTGCTTTATTTTAAAAAATAATCAATAATTTACGTTATTTTAACTCTAATTATTTAATTAAATATATATATTAAACTGAATTAACCTTTATAAAGGTTAAATTAATATTATTTATTGAAATGGGTCTAATTAACAAGATAATGGGTAATAATTCAGAAAAATCTTTAGAAAAATTAAAAAATATAGACAAAGTTATAGAAATAGAAGGAAATTGGCCATTATTTATTTCAAAAATAAAAAAAGACTTATTCTTAGATTTCTACAAAATTTCAAATAGAAAATTTAAAAATGAACTCAAAAATGATTACAATAAAAATATTAAAGTCGCTTATAATAACTAAACTCTCAGAAAGCTTATTAAATAGATTTTAATTCTAGATTATTATGAAAAAATTAATTGCACAGGGAGCAGAGGCCAAAATATATCACTCAGATGACACCATCTTAAAGGATAGGATAAAAAAGAACTACAGAATTGCTAAAATAGATGATAAATTAAGGAAAACTAGGACTAAAGCTGAAGCTAGATTACTTGAGAGGGTTAGAAGAGCTGGCTTAAAGGCTCCAAAAGTGCTAGAAATAAAGGATAATCAGCTTGTTATTGAATATATTGATGGTGAGAAGTTTAGGGATTATCTACTGAGGACTAAAGATTACAGAATAATGAAAGAATTAGGTAAATTGGTGCTTAAGCTTCATAGGGCTAATGTAATTCATGGTGATCTTACAACTTCGAACATCCTTAAGCAAAATGAAGACATATACTTCATAGATTTCGGTTTAAGTCAGTTTTCTGAAAAAATAGAGGATAAAGCTGTGGATATACACCTCTTTAAAGAATGCCTAAAATCAAAGCATTATGATATATATGAGAAATCCTGGAAGGCCTTCTTAGAAGGATACAAGAACAAAGATGTTCTTAATAGGTTAAAAATCGTTGAAAGTAGGGGAAGATATAAATAGATTTATTCCGGGGTAACTCGTTTATATATACCCACTTTTTCTTCTAATGCGTCTAAACCTCCTTTTTTTAATTGTTTATACTGTTTTTTTACATATTTTTTTGGTCTAATGTTGTTGGGCACCTTTAATATTCCTGAATTAGGCACCCAAAGTAAATAATCGTACTCCTTAACTAATTGCGGAGTTATTATATAAGCATGTGTAACTTTATCTTTAATCAAATCTATATAATGATTTTCTGAAAGCTTGGCAGTTTTAGTTACTGCCTCTTCAAAAGAAATATCTAGAGTTGTTCTCTTTTTAAACTTCTTTTCTGCAGCTTTTTCTGTTAAATATACCTCTATACCGTACATTTTCACAAATCACCACTAATTGATAAGATATATAAAGATTTCTTTACTCTAAAGTAGGTGGTGATTAAAATGCCAACTAAATCAGCGAGAGTTAGGTCCTCTTGCGAATTTTATATGGAATATGGGGATAAAACAGCAGAAGAGGCCGGATTAAACTATAGATCGCTAGTGGAGAGGATAAGAAATAATATCAAGTCAACTAAACTTAAAGGTTCTAACTTCAAAATTAATAAATTCATTGATTTCGAGGAATTCATGGATATGGTCGGTAATGAGGGTGAATTTAAGCAATATACGCTTAAGGTAGCTCACAAGAATAAGTATAATTATGTTGTACGAATTATGCTAAATCCGAAATCTGCTAAATGGGTAGTTTCTTACAAAAAAGTACCAGACATAAATGTTGCAAGAGAGGATATAGATTTTCTAGAAAAGAAGATCATAGAAGTTCTCAAAGAATGATATTATTTTTTATTTTAACCTATCCAAACTCCTGTTTTATTAAGAGCCAAAAGAAAATCAGGAAATTCTACGTGTTTTAAGATAGTATATCTATTCTTACTCTTACCCATGTTTCTAGCGAGATCAAACAGTATTTCGAGGTCATCCCTAGTGATTTTTTTAATGCCTAAATCTCTAAAACATGTTGGAGCTCCAACTAAGTCAAGGGTTCTTTTAAGCTTTATAGCATCTCTACTAGTAATACCGAGATTTCTAAAGAGCTCGCTTTGTAAACATGCTATAACAATGGAAAACATTCCTACTTGTTCTCCATGTAAAGAAGTTTTGTTAGGGTACAGTTCATCTAGAGCATGAGAAAGCAGATGTTCTGCACCAGAGCAAGGAGCAGAGGAGCCTGCTAGTTCCATTAGAATTCCTGAAAAGAAGTGCGAGGCTATTAATAAGTCTAGAGTATCTTGAGTTATCTTCCCTTTGTCTCTTTTTATTTCTCTTCTGAGCCAATATCCATAAGCAACAGTAGCAAAAAATGAAGAAACTTTACTGAATCCAACTGTATCTTTTCCTAATACATATGCTGAATTTCTCCAGTCTCTAATAGCTGTATAATTAGACATAGCTTCACCTATACCGGAAACATTGAACCTATGTACTTCTCCGATAATACTAAAATTCGCATAAATAGGTGACGGTCTTAAGACTCTTACTGAAACTCTTCTATTACCGTCCATACAAGAGGCTACAGGAGAAGCTATTCCGTCATGCGATAGAGTAGTGGGGACACTTACAGGCTTATTACCCAACTCATTTCCTATTAACTTAGCAAAATCAAGAATGCTTCCGCCGCCGACTCCTATAGGTATCCTGTAAGTAAACTTAGGAGCCATTTCCTTGATTACATCAATAGAAGGTGTACCTGTATCTATAGATTTTAACGTTACATTGTAACCTTCTTTTCTCATTATTCTCGCTAATTCGCTACCGAATTTCTTTGTGTGTGTGGTTCCAGTGAATATGACGAATTTTCTTTGTTTGGTGTAGTGATTGGAAATAACCCTAGGAAAATCATTAAAATCCTGACGTATGTGTAGATCTACTAGATCTCTATTCATAGTTTCTGAGAAATATTTCCTGTCGTGTCTGAATGCTAATAATGCTCGAATAACATTCAATAAGCTCATTTTACCTACCAGTCCTTCGTGAAAATATAAAAACTTTTCAAAACTTTTAAAAACCCTTGATAAACTTAATTGAAAAATGGCAAGACAAAAAGGAAAATCAGGGTCAACAAAGCCCCTATCAAGTAAGCCACCCTCATGGGTAACTCATGGTAGTAAAGAAACCATCATTCTAGTCAAAAAACTAGCAAAACAAGGATATTCTCCTAGTAAGATTGGTTTAATCCTAAGAGACAGTTATGGAATACCTGACGTAAAGGCTGTCACTGGTAAAAAGATATCCGACCTTATGGAAAAAGAAGAATTACCTGAAGATCTGATAAATATGATTAAAAGATTAATACAGTTGAATAAGCATCTGGAGAAGAATAAAAAAGACAAACATTCAAAGAAAGCATTTGAAACAGCTAGTGCAAGAATAAGGATTATGATTAAATACTATAAAGACATAGGAAAACTACCTCAAGATTGGAAATTCAACTTAGAGGAGGCTGAGAAACTAATATAATGGCAAAGGCAAAATTAAAAAGAAAAAAGAAGAAGTGGTTTGAGGTCAAAGCTAATATAGGACCTAAACCTGTAGTTCTTGGTGAAGTTCTAGGTTACGAGATAAAAGATATTCTAGGACGGAGAATAATATCAAGTTATGATCACATATCAAACAATCCTAAAGACCAAAAAACAAAAGTAGAATTTATGATTGTTGAAACAAAAGGTACAGATGGGATTGCTGAACCACATGCTATCTACTATCAGGATAGTTTCATAGGCCAAAAAATCAAAAGAGACAAAAGTAGAAGTATCCTTGTTATTAGAGAAAAATCAAAGGATAACAAAGAAATAAAATTGAAATTCGTATTCTCAGCTAAAAGTAAATTTAATAGGTCTATAAATTCAGCCTTACTAAAACACCTAGAAAATCACTTCAAAGAATTCATAAAAAGCACAAATAGTAAGAATCTATTCAACATAGAGCTTACTAAAAAAGAAACTGCTGTTATAAAAGAAAAAGCAAGAAAGATATATCCAATTGATAAATTATACATCTGGAAGTTATCTATAATTTAATTTTTTTCTACTTCTTTCTCCATGGTTATGGGTCCTATGTAATTGCATTTCTTGCATTTATACTGAAATCCTAGCTCTCCACCCATCCATAGGATAAGGTCTGAAGACCCACAAATCGGGCATGTTTTCACCTTAATTGTGCTCTTCTTTACCTTAGTTCTTTTCTTTTTCATAGTCTTTCAGCCTTCCCCCACAAGCTATCAAAGTATTCCTTCATTGCTTTTGCTAGACCTTCGATTTCAAAGAATATGGAAATCCTCTCTTCCTTTTCTTTAGGGTTTCTGACGTTAATCATTGC
>CP070803.1:10971-33586 GCA_020343615.1 Candidatus Woesearchaeota archaeon
ATAAAAAAATACGTCTGGAAAGATAAAGCTACAGAATTAGCAGGATATAAGATAGATCATCCAGAAGTTGGCAAGCCTGTATTTGTTCTTAAGACTGAAGGCAAAACTGCGAAGAAAGTATGGAATGATGCTTTAAAAACAGCAAAAAAAGATATAGAAGATTTTGAAAAAGAATTAAAAAAATTTAAATAATGCCACTTTCCTTAGATCAAGGAAAAAGTTTAGTAAGATTGGCTAGACATGCCATTGATTCTGCTTTTACAAAAGTAAAAATATCAAAGCCCTTAGGTTTACCTAAAGGAGGAATTTTTGTTACATTAAAAAGATATCCAAAAGGAACACTAAAAGGGTGCATTGGTTTTATTCGCCCCATACCGTTAGCAGAAGGAATAATAAATGCTGCAAGATCAGCAGCATTCGAAGATCCAAGATTTCCACCAGTGAGAAAAGAAGAATTTGATGATATTTGCGTAGAAATATCTATTCTTACTGAGCCTAAGGAAGTTGAAATAAATTCAGAAGCAGATCTCAAAAAAATAAGAGTAGGAAAAGATGGTTTAATAGTATCTAAAGGTTCTCTTTCTGGATTATTACTCCCACAAGTTGCTACAGAAGAACAGTGGAATGCTAGAACATTCATACGAGGTACATGTATGAAAGCAGGTCTTGGGAGTGAAGCATGGAGGGATCCATTAGTTAAGGTTTACAAATTTCAGGCTCAAATTTTCAAAGAAGTTTCCCCAGAAGGAGAAGTTGTAGAAGAAGTTATATCAAGACCAGTTAAATAAGAAAAAAAGGAACCAAGAAATTGCATATATATGAAGGTTCAAGAGAAAAAGTTCCAGCACCAGTAAACAGGCCAGATTGGATGCCTGCATAAATATGGAAGTCTAATGTTAAAAAAAGGAGTTGAGCATTTAAAATGATAGAGCTAAATTTTTCCACCTCAAAACAATTTGATATAATAGACATAACTGAAGAAGTAAAAAAAGCAATAAAAGACTCAAAGATGAAAAACGGTTTAGTTATTATTTATACCCCGCATGCAACTGCTGCTATTATTATAAATGAAAGTTGGGATCCTAAAGTAGGAGAAGACTTTCTAGATGCTTTAGATAGAGTGGTTCCATTGCATGCTGGCTGGAGGCATGATACAGTAGACAACAACGCTGCTGCACACATAAAGTCAGCAATAGTAGGACCTTCAGAAATAATTCTTCTTGAGAATGGAGAATTACATTTGGGAACTTGGCAGCAAATTGCTTTGGTAGACTTTGACGGTCCGAGAAAAAGGAGAGTTTTAGTTAAGATATTATGAAAAAAGAAGTGAGAATCCTCGGAATAGATGATTCTTCCTTTTCAAAGTTTGATGATAAGGAAGTTTTAGGTATAGGCGTAGTCTTCAGAGGAGGAGAGTATATTGACGGAGTATTATCGACACATATTATGGTAGATGAGCTTGATTCTACTGATAAATTAATAGAAATGGTCAATAAAAGCAGAAATAAGGACCAATTACAATACATAATGACTGATGGAATAGCTTTAGGGGGGTTTAATGTTATTGATATAAATAGATTATACGAAGAAACAAGTTTACCTATTATTGTTATTATAAGGAAAAAGCCAGATTTTGATTCTATATATTCTGCTTTAGAGAACCTAAAACACAAAGAAAAAATAAAAGAGTTGTTAGACAGAGCAGGAGAACTTAAAATTTTTAAAGAGATATACTTCCAGTGTGCAGGTATTGACTCAGAAGAAGCAAAGAAACTATTAAAAATGACAATTAAGCATGGTTTAATTCCAGAACCAATAAGAGTTGCACACATAATAGCACAAGGAATCGGTTTAGGGGAGAGCAAGGGACGAGCATGAAAGAAGAAAAGGTCTTTTTCAAAAATAATAAGGATCAAGAACTTTGCGGCCTACTAGATATACCAAAAGGAAAAGGTCCTTTTCCAGTTGTTATTATTTGTCATGGTTTTAAAGGAAACAAAAATTCACCAGTTTATGCTTATTTAGCTCGTGAATTTTCAAAAGCAGGGCTTTTAGCATTTAGATTTGACTTCCACGGACATGGCGAGTCAGATGGACATTTCGAGGACATTACTATTTCACAAGAGGTTAGTGATTTAAAGTGCGCAGTTGAATTTATCTCTAAAAATAAATTAGCAGCCAAAGGTAAGCTAGGACTAACCGCACACTCTTTAGGGGGATTTATAATCTTGAGATATGTCGCTCAGTATAATAAGATCAAAGCAATCGTACCGCTTTCTCCAATATCAGACATTATAGATTTTCAAAATGATTTAAGAAATCAAGCAGAAGACTACGACGGTTGGAAAAAGAAAGGTCACACTTATTTCTACTATGCTAGGATAGATAGATGGTATCGTTTAAAATATTCTTTTTATCTTGATGGAATGAAAGCTCCGAGACTTTATTCTGAGGTTGAGAAAATCATATCCCCAATTTTAATTTTTCACGGTAAAAATGACGCTTCTATTCCAATAAAACAATCAAAAGAGCTCGCTAAACATTTAAAGAGCGAACACGAATTTATTACTTTAAACGAACCTCATGTATATCGTAAACTCTCAACCTTTAAGTTCGTAGCAGAAAAATCTATTGATTGGTTTAAAAAATATTTGAAATGAAAGAAGAGAAAGTAACTTTTCAGAATTCAAGAACACAGAAATTAGTTGGTATTTTAACAAGACCTGAAGGAAATAATTTACCTCTAGTAATCATAGGGCATGGACTTACTAGCGGTAAATCTTCGAAATCCGTAACAGCAATTAGTCGAGCTCTTCTTAAAAACAGTATAGCTAGCTTACGCTTTGACATTTCTGCACACGGAGAATCCGAAGGAAACATTGAAGAAATAACAATTTCAAAGGCTGTTGAAGACTTAAAATCAGCATTCAATTTTGTAAGAAATCTAGATTGGGTTGATAAACATAGAATAGGTCTTTTAGGTTCCAGTTTTACGGGAGTTGTTAGCGTAATATTTGTGGCTAAATATAATAATATCAAAATTCTAGCTCTAAAATGTCCAGCTTTGGATTACACAGAAATTAGGTTAGACCAACTTGGAGAAGAAGGTGTTAGAAAATGGAAAGAAGAAGGTATTTTTGATTTTAAATCGCTCGGCATAGGATTAAAATATTCTTTTTATGAAGATTGCAAGTCAAACATAGCATATAATTTCGCCAATAAAATAAAAATTCCAACTTTATTAGTACATGGTTCTAAAGACAAAACAGTCCCAATAAAACAAAGTGAAAAATTATTTGAAATGTTGAATTGTGAGAGGAAATTAAAGGTAATTAAAGGAGCTGATCATACATTTACAAACCCTCAAGATTTTAAGGAGATGGTCAAAACTATTTCAGATTGGTTTAATAAGTGGCTCAAATGAAAGAAGAAAAAGTTTGGTTTGAGAATTCAAAGGGACAGAAACTTTGCGGATTACTAGCATTGCAAGATCATAAAGCACCATCCATTCTTTTTGTTCACGGCATGATGCCAAGAACTGATAAACATGAGTATGGATTATTTGATGAACTTTCCCAATTCCTATTCAATAAAGGGTTTTCCATATTCAGATTTGATTTTCATGCACATGGAGAGTCTGAAGGAGAATATAAAAATGTTAGAGTAAAACAAGAAGTTGATGACTTGAAGAAAGCTATAGATTTTTTTATGGGACAAGCTATAGATAATAATAACATAGGGATACTTTCTACTAGTTTCGGAGTTGCTTCAACAACTTTATTAAATGACGCAAGGATAAAAACAATCCAATTAGTGTGTCCAGCAGTTCATCTGAATAAAGTAAATATGCCTGTATTTGATAAGCATGTAGGTAAAAATTGGAAAGAACAGTTTCAGGAAAAAGGATTCGTTAAGGTTTTAGATGAGGGCTTAGAGGAAAGGAAACAATATATTGGCGTAGATTTTTGGAATGATATTCAAAAACTAGATTTTACTGAAGTAATAAAAAAAGTAAGCAAGCCTCTATCAATAATCGCAGGAGATAGTGACGATTATATAAAACTAGAAGATACAAAAGAGCTATATAATAGTGCTAATGAACCTAAAGAATTACATGTTATCAAAGGCGGAGACCATGGTTGTGATAATAAAAAAGAAGAATTATTTAAACTAATATTGCAGTGGTTTAATAAATGGCTAAAATAGAGAAATTCAAGAAAACAGCAAAAAAAGTATGGAATTTTCTAGTTCATGAAGATTCATGGGCTTCTTTTGTAGCAGATTTAATAATCATCATAATATTCGCAAAATTTATCTTATATCCTGGAATAGGTTTAGTTTTAGGGACATCTTATCCGATTGTGGCAGTAGTTTCAGATTCTATGGATCACCATAACCAAGATTTCGATACATGGTGGGGAGAGAAAGGAGAATTCTATGAAGAACTTAACATTTCAAAAGAAGAATTTAGGAAATTCTATCTCGCTGATGGTTTCAAAAAAGGAGACGTTTTAGTAATCAGAGGAAAACCTCCAAATGAGTTAGAGATAGGAGACGTTGTAGTTTTTAGTGAAAAATCAAGAAATAATCCAATAATACATAGAGTAGTTGAAATAGAAGGAGAAGGAGTTTATTCTGTAAAAGGAGATGCAAATTCTGTTCAACTAGATTTTGAAAAAAATGTTAAATATGAAGAAATAGAAGGCAAAGGAATTCTTATGATACCTAAGATTGGTTGGGTTAAGGTAGGAGTTGTTGAATTATTCAATTATATAAGCAATTTAGTATAGAAAGATTTATTAATACAAAGCAAATTTTCTATGAGGTTAAAATGAAACTATGCCCTAAATGTGAAAATATTCTAGTGCCTGATGGAAAAGGCAAATTGAAATGCAGAGTTTGCACCTATAAACCGAGAGCTGAAAAAAACCTTGAATTAAAAGAAAAAATAAAGATAGATAAGGTAGAGACTGGACGCATTGAAAAGATAGAAACATACCCTAAAACTGATGCTGAGTGCCCAAAGTGTAATCACAAAGAAGCATATTGGTGGATTCAGGGTACTAGAGCTGCAGACGAGCCCGAAACGACATTCTATAAATGTACTAAGTGCGGCCATGTTTGGCGCGAGTATTTATAATGGCTGAAGAAGGAGTAAGAAGATCACCTTCAAGACCCACGAGAATAAAAAATCTAAAGGATAGTGAGGGAAGAATCTCTATAACTGGTACGATTATTTCAAAGAACAAAGACCTATCTTCTTTTATTTTAGACGACGGTGAAAGTCAAGTCTTAGTTTTAACTAAAAGAATAACAGATTTTGAAAACGTCAAAGAAGGACAGTTTGTCAGAGTCTTAGGTAAGATTTGGGGAGAGGGAGACGAAATAGAAATACAGGCAGACATCGTGCAGGATTTTTCTAAGATAGATAAAGAATTATACGTAAAAACTTTTTACTAGACAGTGAGTGAATAGATTTTTATATTATCTTTACTTATATATTACTGAAAATGGTATTCGGAAAGAAAGCGTACGGAGCAAGAGATTACATTATAGTATTAATTATAGGAATAATTATAGGTTTTGTACTTAACTGTTTACTTACTAAATATACATCAATGGTAGGAGAAGTATGTAGTTATGTACAAGGATTAGTTTAATTTTTCTTTTTATTCCTTTTATTTACTGCCCAAGCAAAAAATATATAAGTATTTTATAACAATTCTCTATCTAATAGAGGTGAAAAAATGTTTGAATTACAATTAAAAGAACCGACCTTTTTGTATAATAGTATAGGAATAATCTCTGATTTTATTCAAGAAGCAACATTTGAGATAAGTAAAGACGGTATAGAAATGAAAGCCATGGATCCTGCTAATATCACTATGGTAATATTGAAACTATTACCTTCTGCGTTTTCAAAATATGAAGTAAAAAAAGCAGAACAAATCACATTAAATATTGATAATCTAAAACAAGCTCTTAGAAGAGCCAAAGTTACTGATACTCTCACATTAACTCTAGAAAGCAATAAACTAAAGATGGTTTTTGAGGGAAAATCAACAAAGAGCTTCTTAATCCCATTATTGGAAGATTCAAAAAAGAAGAAAGAAATACCTTCATTAGAATTTACTTCAAAAATAGAGATAGAGGCTGATGAATTTGAAGATTATATAAATGACGCAGCAATAGTAGGAGATGCAGTAACAATAGAAGCAAGACCAGATAGCCTAATATTTTCTGCTGGTGAAACAAGCAGCAAAGTGAACATAAAGCTGGAAAAAGACGAAGACGCTTTGATAGATATTGATTCAAAAGAGCCAAGTAAATCAATATATGCTGTAGATTACTTAAAAAAGATGGCTAGGTCTAATAAGATAGCAGGCACTGTTAAATTACAGTTCAGCAAGGATTATCCAATAAGATTGGACTACAAAGCATTAGACAAAGAACAATTGTCATTTATATTGGCTCCGAGGATAGAAAACAAGTGAATACACATAATTATTAACTAAATAGTAGTTATAAAATAGAAGGTTTTATATAAGGTTACTCTCGGAGATTATTTTATGGAATATATCACTACATCCAATTCAGGTTTAGAGCAGAGGATTAACTTGTTTCAACCTTCATTAGATGAAAAACAAGTAAATTTAGTCACACCTACAATTATAAATGAAGAAGAACTTCTTAAAAAACATAAAGAAGAGTATTCAGATAGTATCCGTGTTCCTGATTGGAAAGAAGTATTATTTGTTTTAAAAGGACGTAATCCTACAATTGATCCAAGTGATTTAGAAGTTATTGCCACGACCAGTTATCATATTCAAGCTATAGAGAAAGAAAAAGATATTACTCCTGTTGCTCTTGATGGATTAATCTTAACCAACGATAATAAATTTGTTTATGGAGTGAGAGGAGGAAATGTTGAAAGAGATAAAGCTTGTATATGTCCTGCAGGTTATTTATCTATTCCTAATAAAAGTAGAAATCCTCTGTTTGCATCATTCTATAAAGAATTAACAGAAGAACTGGGTATTGATTATTCTAAGCAAGAATCTACTCAGTTATTAGGTTATCAAACAGATCCAGATTTTACAAAAGGAATTCATTTTATTTTTTATTTACCAACTACAGAAACTGCTCATGAATTGGATGAAATACATAAAAATGCAATCAAGGTTTATGAAGAATCTATTTCAGAAGGAAATTCTGTAGCTGAAGCAAGAAAAGCCATCAAAGATAATGGATTTTCCAACATTGATGCTTGGGAACATACAAAACTGTTATTTGTAGATAATAATCCCAAAACAATACAAAAAATTATTGATACGAGAAATATTCAATATAAGAATAAAGCATATCCATTATTAGATATTGGAAGAGGACCTCTAATCTTATATTCAAATTTATGAATTTTATCAACATCCAAAATTTTAACTTCAACTTCTTTCATTTAATCCTCAGTCTTGTAATTTTTGATATAAGAATAGCTACAACTACAAGGGGAATTATGACATTCATGACAATTATTACTATACAAATTCGCGAGTTCGCTGACTAAGTCAACATTCAAAGAATTAAAAACACCTACTAAACAAGAAAAATAATCAGCAGCCTCAACTAATATTCTCTTAAAGTCATTATCCTCTTTTTCGTTACGATAAGCTATCAATACTTCTGAGAACTCACCAATCTCCTCCGCTAGATGAACACCAGCATGTTCAAGAGTCCTAGTGGAATAAGGATAGATATCATTAAACATTTTTTGGAACCCATTTAAGGTTTTAGGTCTCTTGCTATCATCAATATCTGCTACATCAACTCTTTTCTGAACTTTTTTAGTCTTACATTCACAAGGTATCGTACCACAATAAGAACAATGATAAGGAAAACGATTCCAAGTTTCTTTTTCTAAGTCAATATGGAGCCTATTAAGAGTTGATAATAACCAACTAAAAGAAATAATGAGATTCTTAGTGGTTCTTTTAGTATTATTCTTTCTAATGCCTTTAATACCTCTCATTGCAAAGCGTTGAATATTGTTAAGCATCTCACTTACTTCAAAATAACGGTTATTTTGTAATCCATAGACTCCTTGGATAAAATCTTGAAATTCTCTAATTGTCGTATTTTTAGAAATGCCTGCCATATAAAAAATATGAATAGATAACTTTTTAATACTTATTTTAATGGAATTTTCTATGGAAAAGGTCAAAGATATTAATTTAAGAGAAATAAACTCACCAGATAATTTAGTAAAACAACTAAAGGATTCTGGAGGTTTCACTGCTAAAAAAGTAGGAGTTGCAGTGGATATTCTTGAACAGATGAATAAGGACAATTGCTTCAGATTTTTATCGTTTCCAGCATGTATTATCTCTACAGGTACGAGAGGGGTTATTAAAGAACTTGTAAAAGAAAAGTTAGTAGATGGGATAATTACAACATGCGGGACAATAGATCATGATCTTGCAAGATTATGGAAGAGTTACTATCACGGATCCTTTGACGCAGATGATGCAAAATTAAGAGACAAAGGAATAAATAGGATCGGTAATGTCTTTACGCCTAACGAAAGTTACGGTATTATTCTAGAAGATAAAATTTTACCCATGTTAGAGAAAATATACAAAGAGAAAAAGGAATTTTCAACGTATGAATTGATTTGGGAGATTGGAAAATTATTAGAAAATGAAAAAGGTAAGGATTCATCAATAGTGTATTGGGCTTATAAGAAAAAAATACCAATATTCTTACCAGGACCTCTAGATGGTTCTTTTGGTTCTCAATTATGGACTTTTTGGCAGGATCATCAGGATTTTAAGCTTAATTTATTCGAAGATGAACAGGAATTATCGAGCATAGTTTTCGAAAATAAAAAGACTGGAGCTCTTATAGTAGGAGGCGGAATATCAAAACACCATACAATATGGTGGAATCAATATAAGGAAGGTCTAGATTATGCTATTTATATCACAACAGCAGTTGAGTGGGATGGTAGTCTTTCCGGCGCGCGCCCAAGAGAAGCAATCTCATGGAAAAAACTTAAAAAGTCTGCTAAACATATAACTGTAGAAGGAGATGCTACCGTTATTTTACCCATATTAATCGCATCTCTTTTAGAAAGAATAAAATGAAAGTTTTGGAAGAGATAGAAAGTATCTGTCCAGAATGTTTGAATGAGGGTAAAGTAAAGAAAATAACAGCCCATATTGTAGAAGAAGATAGTAAGATTTGGATTAAAAAAACGTGTGATGAACACGGAGAATTTAAAGATCTTTATTTTAGCGACTCTGATGTATATCATAGATGGGAGAAGTTTGGAGTTGAAGGTGATGAAGTTAAAGGAGTAAAGAAATTCAGATTATATGACAAACATATTTCTCAGACCGTCTTAACAAACTTGTTAGTCACAAACAGATGCAATCTAAGGTGTAATTATTGTTTTATGAATGCTGGAGCATCTGGTCATGTTTATGAACCGTCTCTAGAACAAATAAGAGAGATGATGAAAAGAGCCCGAGATCAAAAACCAGTACCGTCTAAAGCCATTCAAATAACTGGTGGTGAGCCTACTTTAAGAGAGGATTTAGTTGATATAATCAAGATGGCTAAAGATTTAGGATTTAGGCATATTCAAGTGAATACCAATGGACTTAAATTAGCTGAAGATGAAGAATACTGTAAGAAACTTAAGTCTTTAGGGGTAGATACAATTTATTTGAGTTTTGATGGATTAACTAGAGAGACAAATCCATGGATTGAACAAAACAAAGAAGCTATTGAAAATTTAAGAAGTGCAAAACTCTGTGTTGTTTTAGTACCAACCGTTATAAAAAATAGAAATTTACACCAAGTAGGACCTATAGTAGAATATGCTTTAGATAATATAGATGTAGTTAGAGGAGTTAATTTTCAACCAATATCTTTTTGCGGTAGAGCATCAGGCAAGGAAGTTCAAGAAGGTAGAGTAGATTACGTTATGTTATTCAAGGAATTAGAAAAAACTTTTGAGGGTAAAATTTCCAGAGATGATTTCTATCCAGTTCCTTTTATGTATCCTATTTCAAAATTAGTCGAGACTCTTAGAGGTGAAAAACAAGTTGAGTTTACTGCTGGTTTTGGGTGTGGAGGAGCAACTTATCTCTTTAAAGATGGAGATAGAATAATTCCAATAACCAGGTTTATAAAAATAGAAAGATTCATGAGGTTTATAGACAAGTTGTCCAAGAAAAAGGGTCCATTAAAGAAGGCTAGGATTGTAGGATCATTCTTGAAGAATTCTTCCAAATTTTTAGACAAAGAAAAAGCACCCAGGGGAATAAATATAAACAAAATAGTTATTAATGCCATAACTAAAGGAGACTATGGCTCACTAGGAGCCTTCCACTATACCAGTTTATATGTAGGCTCGATGTGGTTTCAGGATGCTCATAATATGAACATAGATCGTCTGAGAAGATGTGTTATTCACTATAGCACTCCAGAAGGAATTGTTCCTTTTTGTAGTTATAATGGTCTTGGTATTGGAGAAGAAATAAGAAAAAAACACGCAATATCTATTGAAGAATGGGAAAAGCAAACAGGTAAGAAATTAATAGATGATTTATGGCAAAGCGGGCCTTTGTCACAAACAATAAAAATAACTGATTTTGTTAAATAATATAGAAACTTAGTATTATTAGTTTTATCCTTTTTTGATTGCATAATATGCTGAAACGGGTAATATAGTTAACACTAACCATCCAACTAAAACGATAACAGGTATTCCTATTAATTTAATATCTCCAAATAAGATGTTTTGATAAACCCATTGTTGAGCGAAAACATTAGGGTATTCATGAATCAGGGCGTTTATATATGTTGCTAATAATGTAGCAAAAATAAATTTTTTTGGATTATTCAATAAAATCCTAAGATAAGAGGGTTTCCCTTTCCTTTCAGGTATATAATTAAAAACTATACATAAAAAGAGACAAATAAAAACAAAACTAAAAAATCCGGAATATTCAAAAGAAGAAGTATGTTTTAAATAAGCAAATATTACTACAAGAAAAATGAAACTGGAAGAAAGGGTAAGAAGAATTTCGTTTAAAAATTTAACCTTTCTTTTATTTTTTAATTGAGAATTTCCTAAAAATAGGAGGAAACTCATAATCATAACAAAACCACCCACAGGATAAATTAAAAAGTAAAGTAAGATATACTCCGATACCATAGAATAATTATAATACCAAACTTCTCCGATAATAATTCCAAAAACAAAATCTCCTAATAAACCAGCTAAAATTAGAAATGTAAAATACAATTTTAATATTGTTTTAGAATCAAAGTATTTTTTTGTTACAGGATATAAAATAAGCACCAGTCCCACTAACATTATTTCATAGAAATGATTATATTTTAGGCGGATAGCTAAATAAATGGAGGTAATCAACAAAAATAGCCCCACACAAATCGAGAATAAAGATGTTTTTTTCATATTAAATTAAGATAAATAGCTTTTTTTTAAATTTATTGAAATAAACTTTAGTAAATAATAAAAACAAATAATTTCTATTATCATATATGGAATATAAACAAGCAATTTTGATTAGAACAGACTTAGGCATGAGTAAAGGAAAAATGTGCGCACAGGCAGCGCATGCTTCTATCGAAGCAACACTCAGAGTTATTAAATTAGATAAATTACTAAAAACAGATATTTTCAAGAATTGGAAAGATCAAGGTATGAAAAAAGTTGTTCTAAAAATAAACAGCAAAGAAGATTTATTCAAATATAAAGATCTAGCAGAAAGAAATTCAATAAAAGTCTCTGCAATTAAGGATGCAGGTATGACAGAAATACCTGCAGGAACATATACAGCACTAGCAATAGGTCCTGATGATTCTAAAAAAATAGATAAAATAACAGGTAATTTGCAATCACTTTAGTTAGAAAATATATTTAAATTTAGAATTTTAAATAATATATATGAAATTCGGCTACAAATTCATATTTTTGATATTTTCTTTAATTTTAATTACTCCTTTCGCTTCATCTTATACGTTTATTAATATCTATATAGATGAAACCGGAAAAGTTATTTTTTCAGGGGAGACTGAAGATCAAATAGATTTACCTTTAGGCATAGAATTAAAGAATGCCATTATATCTGGGGAAACACAAGAATTAACAAATAAACAAGGAATAATCTGGACTTTTTCGTATGAACTTAAGGATTCAGAATTTTATGTAGTACTTCCAGCAGGTTCTGCTATTCATAATATTAGTAATGGTGAAATATATATTGAAGACGAACAATTTTCAATTTATGCTAAAGATAGTATAACTATCGAGTATTCATTAGGAGAAATTGATAAAATAGATTTTACTTTATGTATTCTAATATTTTTAATTATTATTCTAATACTCGTTTTTTTTGTAAAAAGAAAAAAGAAAAAACCAAAAACAAAAGAAAACAAGCTAGAAATAATAAAACAAGTTCTAAATGAAAGAGAAAAATTAATTTTAGATAAATTAAAAGAAACCGGAAAAATAAAAGGTTCTTACTTAAGAAGAGCTTGTGAAATCCCAAAACCCTCTTTCTATAGACATGTATTAGAACTAGAAAAAAAAGGTTTAATTAAAAGATCTGGAGATGGAAGGAACAAATTTATAGAACTTATAAAAAAAGATTAGTTTTATTTTAGTCTCAAATTAAGTCTCATTTTGTGTCTCACCTAGAATAAATAAACTTCTATTTTATCATATTTTACATGTTCATTAGAACGCAAATTGGAGGAAAATAAAATGAAAAAAACAAGTTTGATGCTATCACTTTTGATAGTAATAAGTACACTTGCAGGAGCTATTGCTTTTGCAGAAGAAGAAGGCGCTATTGACGCTAGCGAACTATTAGAATCAGAAATTACAGAAGAAGAAGTAAACAATGCAGTCCAAGAATTAAAAATAAAGAATAAAAACAAGAAATTCGGTTTCGCTACAGTATTTAGAGCACACGGATGGATAGAAAATGAAGAAGTAATCGTTAATGAAGAAGATACAGATGAAGAAGGAATACCAATTTCAGGAGGATGCGGCAGTGTAGAAAACTCACTTAGAGATGAATGTTGTGAAAATGAAGGATACGATTACTGGACCGATACTGGATGTGCTTATGCAGGAGAAGGTTACATGATAAATGCCTTTTGGCTTACAGCTGGGGAATACAAGGATGCTATAGGAAGATTATACATTGAAGGAAAAGGTTATTATATATTAAAAGAGATTAATATTGCAAAAACATCTACTGAGGAAGAAACTTATGATATGGCTTTTAATGTTATTCGTATAACTGATACAAGATATGCGGTTGGAGTAGAAGAAATAATAGGTTCTCTTATCTTAAACAAAGTAAATGAATACGAAAAGCTTACGACATGGTCTGGAGAGTTATCACTTCATTATGGACAACCTTCTACAAATATGGAAAAATGGGATGTTGAATTAGGAACAAATAAGAGAACAATGAGAACTGGAACTATTGTTGCAGAACAAGCTGAAAAAATACCAAAAAGAGTTTCAGGAAGTCAACCAGAATCAGTTCAATATAAATATAAAGAGACTAAAACTGTTGAACAACATGAAGAAACAGGAAAAGTAACACCTCCGCCAACACCTCTTTGGAGAAAAGTTTTCTTTTTTTGGAAGTAGAAGGTTAAACCTTCTCTTTTTTCTTTAATATATACTTAAAAGTATCTTTAATTGACGATAAGTTAAATGATTTCTTACCAGAGTCAGCTTTTTTATCTTTAGGACCAGTTAGATCTATTCCAGTTTTATAGACTTTAAAGTAGAAATGTACTCCTACTACTACTATAACTGCTATTAATACTATTATTGATACTATAAATTTCCAATTAGATAAAAATCCACCAGTTTCATCGTATTCTTTTATTGCTATTAATTCTTCATCATCTCCATCAGCATTTATATCAACTGTTTCTATAGTAATATTTTCAGGAGTATCATTAACTTCTGTAGTAGTTGGGCTAATAGAACCGCTAGATTCACCAGCTATAGCAAATTCTGAGAATCCAGGAACAACAGCTCTGTAATAGTAATTGTCTGTACCTTTTTGCGTTAGAACAGTAACTAGTTTATTCCATTTATTACTTTCCCATCTGTATAAGGAAACAGTATTTTCATTGATGTTATTAGAAGTAATCCATGACTTGTTGACCTTTAAGTGCATATAGATACTAGTAAGTGAAGAAGTAGCTATATTTGTACTTTCCATGTTTATGTATTGGAATACTGAACCAGGAGCATTTTCAGAAGCTTCAGATTTATCACTTAATTTAGTAACTTTAAGTTCTACGTTGTTGATTGTTGTACTAGCAGTAAACTCTATTTTTTCTAAGCCTATTGCTTCTTTACTTATTGTCATGGTAGCTGTTGCTCCACCTTCAATGACATTCCATACATGAGTTTGCGAAGCCCCTGTTGTAGAAGTAGTACCAGTACCTCCACCTGCACTAGAAGCTCCACCACTATCATCATCACTTATATCTCTAATGCTAAAGTCAACACTATCATTAGCATTATTTCCCGCAGCATCCCAACATTGAACATAGTAAGTCACATCTTCTCCAGGGTCTATACTTAAATCTGTGCTGATTGTGTGGTATTTTACACTTTTATTAATATTAAAAGGCTTGTCAATATTAGTAGTATCGTCGTCATAATAACAAGTAGCATTCTCATTTTCGGTTACAACTGTTAAAGTTACCTCATCAGTACTTGCAGAATATTCATGGCCATCCTCTGGACTACTTATATTTATATCAGGAACTTCTTCATCATCCACTGTAAAAGTCCAATTTGATAGATTTCCTAAGGCATAATTAGAACTGTCAAGCAAATCAGAGCAATTTACATTCCATTGATAATTCCCGTTTGCTATACCAAAGCTTGCACGGTTATTTCCATTAGTGGCATTTGATCTTTTTATAGCAGTAATATTACCATCATTTCCCCATATAGTTATATTACATTCAGCAGGGATATTTACAGAGTAAGTAAGATTAAATGTAGATTGATTACGGTCAGCGCCACCAATATAAGTATCGTTAGTAGGACTAGTTAAGTTTACATCCATGTCATACTGTACTTGAACTTCAATAGCACTACTTTGGTTGGTATTATTATAATTATCTATACAACCAACATACACAGAATAGTTTCCATGCCAAACAGTAGATGCTGTAATATTATGAGTACCATTGTCTACATTACTTTCTGTTCCATGTGAAATATTATCGAAATATAAAGTACATGTAGCGTTACTGTAGGAATCACTATAATTGAAATGTATGTTAGGTGTCGGGTCATTAGTTGTACCGCTAACATTTAACATAACTAAATTAGGAGTTGTATTTTCATGAATGTCAACAGAAACGGAAGCATCAGCTGTGCTACTAATAGTACCATTAGTAGCATTAACACTAGCATTGTTTTGCACACTGCTTCCTAAAGATTGAGCAGTCATATTAATGTAGAATTGGAAAATGCTACCGTTCTCTATCTCAGCACCACCAGTAATATCATCCCAGTAAACCCATCCTGTACCATTACTAGTAGGAGCAATGTCTGCATTGCTGAAATTTATGTATGTTTCGTCGAAAGTATCATTTAAACTAACAGACGTTATATTGCTAGTGTGGTAATTAGTAATGTTAATTACATAATTAACAATTGTATCCCAATTGATATAATAAGTTGAATCCGGAGATATCTTTTCTATGGTGAAATTAACAGGGCCAGGACTTATTCCAGAACCAATAACCTTTGGACCTATTCCAGAGAAATGAGGTATCTTCATCCATATTATATCACTAACATTATCCTCATAGCATAAACCAGCACTCAAAGTAGAGTCACTTTCATTACATAAGACACCTGTCCCATTCAAATAAGACTCATAAGAATTATTCAAGTAATCTCTAAATGAAGCCAATTCATCATTATTTGATATATTAGTCGTATTGTCACCATCAGAAGAATTCCATATACAATTGTACTCATTGTCATATAGTTCAGGAATCTCAACTGTTATGTTTCCGACAATGGCTGAGGCATTATAAGGTATACTTATTAGTACATAGTCATAAATTTCAGGACCTTTACTTCCAAATTTCCAAGCAGCTTCCAAACCAGACTCACTTGCATTTTGCGAGAAAGAGGCATCTGGTGGACCAGAAGCCAGTAAATCTGTATCCACATAGTGAACAGATAAATTGTTCATCGACATCCTTAAACTCAAATCTCCTCTTAATATTGCTTGGAATGGAGAGAATTCACTACTCATATTAATGCCAGTTATTATCTCACAACTTGCATTAGGATTAGGAACGTCACATGTGGAACTAGATATGTAAAAATCTACAACTAGATCGAGAACAGAACCATTAGGATCAAGTAATTCATCAAATCCTGTCATAGTTATATTACAAACTCCAGCACTACAGTTTATCGTATCAGTACTGCTACTTCCATCTAAAACAGATGCGCTTACATACGTAGACACAGGAGCATAAGATTGTGAAAAGATAGTAAGATCTTTTATAGAATCTCCTTTAATCATTGGTAAAGTAAATACACCATTCTGAGCATCTGTCATCCTTCTGTATTCTTCACTGTTGATGTCTACTTTCATTTCTATGAAAGAGTTTTCACCATCTAGAAGACTACCACTTCCATTAACTAAATTGAATTGAATTGCTGTTGTATTCACTATGTTAGTGTCCTCCCAATCATTTGAAATATTTTCAGAACTTATTACTTTAGATGTACCGTTGATTAATTTACTTAGGTTAAAGTTGTAATTAGAGACTTCAAATTTTTTTCTAGAAGAATTTAATTTGTAGTAGTCTAAATAATAATTATCACCCTTCGTTGCAAAAGCCATTAACATTAAATCTGAAGGTGCTTCAGTAGCAGGCAAGAAGACAGTAAAGTTTCCTGAGGTTAGATTATAGAAGTCGCTATAATTGCTGTTGTTTTTTGGCCATCTCATCATTTGTCCCATATCAAACGGTAATGTATCCTGATCAAATATCATCTCTCCACCACCCAGCATATATGGAACAACCTTTAATGCGTCTAGATTAGTTACATTAACAGAACCAGTGAAAGGAGTTATATTCATAGTGGCATTTATAG
Organism: Candidatus Woesearchaeota archaeon; assembly: GCA_020343615.1. Classification (GTDB taxonomy): domain Archaea; phylum Nanobdellota; class Nanobdellia; order UBA10117. The sequence goes on from CP070803.1 coordinate 28,181, forward strand.
TCACGTTTATGAAATAAGTTCCATTCTGAATAGAACAAGGAGCATCAACTCCAGTTGTACTGAAATTATCTCCAGCAGAATTACATGTTGCATTAATGTTATTAAAGTTTACGTAAATTGGGAAAGATGATGATGGGAAAACCATCAACGAGTAATTTCTTGCAAGAGGTGCAGCAATGTATCTTTCGAGAGGTCTACTAGCACCATGATCGTAAGATACAGGGAAACCTAGCTTTCTGTCCTTAAGGCCATAATTATATCCTAAAAATGTAAAGTTAAATGCAGTATCATTACAACCATTTTCATCACACTGGCTTGTATCATTAGGGCCAGATTCATAGTCACGACCTTGTGATCTTACATAGAAAGTTACAGCAGGCTTCAAATAAACCTCAGGGTTAGCTAAGCCCCAGCTAGCTAAAAGCTCCATTTCCGGAAGGTCAGGTAAGCTAGGACCAACAGCCATTGCATATTGTTGATTTGAATCATTGTACTTAACCACGCTTAACATGTAGAATAGCATGTCACTTCCTGGAGGTCCTTGTGAAGCATTTAATCCAGGAATTCCCGTAATATTAAACTTTCCATTAGAATCTGAAAGAGTAGAGAATGTCCCTAAGTTAACATCTCCATTTGGACCGAAACTAGCTACAGTCATCGATGCAGTAGCATTTTCTAAAACATTCCCATCTGTACCTCGTACTGACCCATTAAATGAAAAAGTAGTAGTTGTATACATGGTTAAATTTATCGAACTTGATGAAGTGCCATTGCTAACAGCAGTTATCTCGAAATTAGCAGACTTAAAAGCATCAGTTGAGTTTATTTCTAAGGTAAAGTTTTTTGGTCCTCTTCCACAGAAGAAGCCACTGGAACTATTGGTCCAAACAAAATCATTACCATTACCGCTTGCATTAAATGTGAATGTATAATTAATTGCAGTAGTACTATTATAACCTCCATATGTAAAATTGGTAGAAGGTAATAGTATAGTTATATTATTTAAACAAGAATCGTCTCCTGCTTGTCGGCGTATATAAAAAGTCAAATTCTTTTCTTGGTTTTTTAGAATATAAGGAGAAGCTATGTACGACTCCCAATCACTTAATCCATCGTCCCAATCTTCAGCAGTTATACTTATACCTATACTATTATATGCATCCATTTTATTATTTAGATCATCACTAACATTAGCGTCAATTGAATTATTTGCATTATTTGTTTTGGCTAATGCAGTCATGTTAAGAAGAAGCACTGTTCTAGTTTCACCAGGAGATATAGGACCTGTTTCATTATTTACATTAAGCCAAGTAAACCACGTAATATCTCCGTTAGTACCATTACTATTAGAAGGCATATTAGAATTACTATATTCCATGATAGTATTATTAAAGGTATCAGTTAGATTTATGACGGTTAGGTTAGTATCACCTATATTGGTAATATTAATTCCGTATCCAATAATTTTTCCTATTGGAACATCATAACTTCGCGCAAATTTTAGCAAATTAAAATCTATTTGCTTGGTAATGTTAATAGGAACCTCCCCGTACGATACATTAGTCATACTTTCATTATCCGTAGCATTGATAGAAGCATTATTCATGACGTTATTTCCGAAAGCAAGGGTTGTCATATTAACGGAAAAACTAAACCAACTACCAGGAGCTATAGGAATTCCATTTGTACTATTTGTTAAATTCCAGAAGACCCATCCTGTACCAGTACTATTAGGATTAATATTAGAAGTACTATAATTCAAATGAGTAGAATTGTAAGTATCATTTATTTCTAATTGAGTTATATTAGCAGGACCGTTGTTCGAGATATTAATAGTATAGATTACTGTTTCGTTTATGTTAAACTCACCACCATTAGCATTTTTTTCTACATTAAAACTAAAAGCCGCAGAAACACAAGTAAATAAAAAACTAAAACAAATAATAAAGATTAAGCCTTTTGCTATTTTGTTTAATTTCACTATATACCACCCTTGCTTATATTAACATAATTATACACATTTAATATATTTAAATATGTTTAATATAGAATTATATAAAAAATCTATGTAGATACTATAAAGTAAAAAATAAAAAATATTGTTAGTGGTGCTGTTTGTAGTATATCCCACCAACTAAAATTAAGGCAACTACTATTAGTATTATGGCTATTATTATCACACTGTTATCGAATTCAATCGGAGGTATAAATTTCATAATAGAAGTTTCTTCCTCCTCTGCGTCTCGAACATCTTCTTCAGCTACAGTTTCACCAGTTATAGGAGGAGCAGCTTCAACAACCAAAGCCTCACCAGCTACAGCAAATGCTGAGAATCCTGGACTTGTCGCCTTATAAGTGTAGTGTGTCGCTCCCTTTTGAACTAGAGAAGTAGACAATTTATTCCATTTGTTGTTAGCCCATCTATATAACGCGATTGTAGACTCATTAATGTTATTAGAAGTAATCCACGAACTGCTTATTTCAAATCTAATTTCAACTTGCGTTATATCATCGTTAGATATTAATGAAGGAGTTAACTTCAAGTACTGGAATACTGAACCAGGGGCAACCTTTGAAGCACCTGCAGAACTAAAGGAATTAACCTTCGCTACTGTTAATTCAGCGTTTTGAACTGTATTCTTTGCTGAGATTCCAACGTATGTAACAGATAGTTCTTCACTATCAATGGTCATTTCTGCTTTACTTCCAGCTTCAATAAGACTCCACATCTGTGTTTTTGATACACCTGTAGTTACATTAACTCCACCTCCTCCTCCACCGGAGCCTCCGCTCCTGCCTGGAGATCCATCACCATTATCCCCATTAACACCGTTGTCTCCAGCAGTTTCAGATCCGTAGTATAATGAGAATCCTATATCTGCAGGAACCTTAAAGCAAGTAGTATTAGTCGTTTCATTGTAAGAGCTACTTAGTGTATAACTTGTTACATCTGTACAGTCTCCAGCGGTCAGTTTTGCCAATGATTCACAGTGCCATAATGAACTTAGATTACCTGGTAGACATATCGTTATTGAATCTGGTTGGAACTCATCGTCCATATCTTCCCAAGCATCTGGGTCCATACCAATATATGTTGTACCGTTATCAGTCTGGTTCACTATAATATCGCTCTCATTCAAACTTGTTTTATCTGGATCAATTATACCTTGTGCAGACATATTCTCAAATGATAAACTCCAACTATTTGATGCGTTATCATTAGAGAACTTAGCATCGATGTTAGCTGATTCGTTGTACTTTCTCTTGTAAGGTAATCCGCCACATCCTAGTTTTTGATAACCATCTCCAAAGTCAAATTGAACTTCAGTACCATCTCTGAATTCATCTCCATCTGGATCCTCATAAGTTAATGTAATAACTGGTTCACACTTTAGACCACAATCATCTAAGTTACCATATGTTGTAAAATTCAAACAACCACTTACAAATGAGTTATTACATGGGTCTACCACTTTGACTTTATAGTAATACGTTGTTCCATTCTGTAAAGCCATACTTAATCTTTGTTCTGTTGGAGTTGATGCAAAGTTGTTTAATGGCACCTTATGTTTGAATCTATACTTTGGAGTATTACTATCTATAACTCCTTTATCTGGTACACTCTTATTTAATGTACCACACGTACTGTCATTATAATAGAATTCTACGTATCCTGCAGTTGGTTCATTTGAATCAAATTTAACAAATGCACTGTCTACGAACCTCTCAACTTTTCTCTTGTTAATTGTTGGAGCAGTGTTATCACCTCCGCTACAAGTTATATCAAATAAACTACCTCCACAGTCAGGTAAGAAAGTACAATCTGTGTCATTACAATCTACTAAATCATCTTCATCATCATCTATTCCGTTGAAACATTTTTCTTTAATTGCTTTACCCTGTTTCTTTATGTCCTTACAGTCAGGGTCTTGGTCTGGATTTAAACCATCACCATCCATATCCTGGAAACCGAAACAATCTTCTAGTTTCTTTCCTTTTGAACCCGGAGTATAGTAAGCAGGTCCTAGAGTATCTGTAGGAGAAGTACTAGTAGCACTTACATTATATGTTAGTGCGTAAATTCTCATATCTTGTGTTGGATCAAAGTCTCCTAAGTCAAACATAGAACCTCTGTCTATAGATATTGCAAAGCCACCGACTTCGAAACAATTTTGTTTCTCCATTACCACTGCTTCAATTTCAGATTCAGTCTCCCATTTTCCATTAGCGCACTTATACTTATTTAATTTCTTTTCCGCAGGAGTGGTTTTATATCCGAATTTAAATTCAAATCCAGTCTGACCACCGTTGCTAGAATCACAGCCTTTATCAGATCTTCCATCTGTATCTAAATAGAGTACATATCTTGCTGAGTCTTCACCGTCACCTTCATATATCTCTTTAGTGCCTTCATCAAATATTTTATAACCATTACACATTGAAGAGTTATCTAAACTTCTTACACCCACTCCTATTCCCATGTGTTCAGGCATGTCTAATACTGCTATTGCACATATGTCCTGATCTGATTGACTGATTTCCGAACAACTCTCATCTGCAATTATAATTGGTTCACCCTTAAAGTCTTGGAAGAATTCCTTCTCCCATGCAGGATGACACCATCCTGTAAACCAAGTACAATTTTCATTAGCATTACATGTTCCGCTGTCATTTATTGCAAGACAGTTATTCTCACATAATCCTTCCGAGTCAAACCAAGTACATCCAGTTGTACTATTACAACCAGTCTCATTACCATCATATATCCAACAGGAATCTTTTTTATCTTCACACCATCCACCATTTGGGGATAGAGGATCAATTATCCAAGTACAATTAGAATTTAAACCACAATTTACTGAATCCCAATGATTCCAACAATTCTCATCCAAAATATCGAAGTTAATATTACATTCTCCACCAAACATAGCCTCTTCCCAAGCACATATCGGAGCTGTACCATTACACTTAGCTTCATCGTTGTCGTATTGCCAACAATCTTCAGCCATAGTTATATTAGGCTCACACCAACCACTCATCCACTCACAATTAATACTTGTATTACAGCTATTTTTATCTAGTGAGAAACACTTAGGCTCACACCAACCTCCAGATTCACTAAACGGATCATTCATCCATTTACAATATTGGACACCGTCTGAAGTTCCTATACATCCGCTCTGAGTTGTTTTATCCCAGCATATAGCAAATGGTTTAAAATCACACCAACCTCCAGATTGGCTGTTAAGATCTTCTATCCACTCACAATGTGCTGCAGTACATCCAGCTTGACCTTTACTAAAGCAGGACTCAGCTCTTGTTTTATTAATATCACAGAAACCTCCTTTTGTTTTATATCTACATGCTCCATTTTGGTTCTCACATGCCGTAGAATCGTCATCGTAT
>CP070803.1:33686-36595 GCA_020343615.1 Candidatus Woesearchaeota archaeon
AGGAATAAATTAGGTTATAGTATAGATAGAATATGGGATAAAAAGTTAGAGGAGTTAGAGGATATAGTAAAACCTAAGGACTCGGATAAGTCTAAAAAAATTAATGAAGCGAAGCCAGGTTTAGATTATATACGTTAGAAATAATTAGCTAAACTGTCTTGTCTTTTTGTTGGTTTAAATGTTGATTTTGGTTTATCTTCGTTTCCTTTTATTACTCCATATTCTCCATCGTAGCCTGGAATTACTTCTATATCCTTGTTTCTGTTTTTTATTATTAATTAAGCTAATTTCGGATCAGTTGCTCATACTAACTCTTTCATGGAAACATTAAGCAGAATATTATACTCTGAACCAAATTTATCAATTAGTTTGTTATATATCTCAAATATCTTCTTGCTATATAGCTGATTTACGCCAATAGCATGTCCAATTAGCTCAGAAAGAGGTATTAATGTGTAGAAATCTAGCTTATTTTTAGGTCTAAATCCTTCTGGTCTGTCTGCTAATTCCTCTACACGGTGCTCCACTCCGAGCGTTAGAGGCCTGCCACAAACAGGACATATGTTATTAAGTTTTAAGGCTTCTTTTGGTGACAGAGAAACATTACAATTCCTATGGCCATCAAAATGATATTTCCCATATGCTGGGTCAACTTCTATTGTGCTTACTTTTCCCTCTCTTATTGCTTTGATAACGTTATCATAGGTTAATTTATTTAGGTTCATAATATTAGCTTCTCTTCCCAATCTCCAAGGCCAAAAGCTATGACAATCTGAATTGCTAGTGAGAGTATATTTATCCAAAGCTGATAGTCTCCAGTTCATGGCTGGATCTGAGGATAGTCCTGTCTCTAGTGCAAATATGTGCTTGGATTGGTCTTTAAAACATTCTTCAACAGAATCAAAGCCTGACTTTGAGCCGAATATCCCAAACCATGGAGTCCAAGCATGAGCTGGTATTATCTCTATTTTATCTGATATTTTCTTTAAACCTTCTACAAGATCGACACAATTCATACTTCCGAAAATAGGTCTTCCATCTGCGGCTAATTTACCATAATTAGACAGCCATTCATTCACCTGTTCAGCTATTTCAAATGAGGGGATTAGAATTACATTATGGATTTTCCTTAATTTCCCACCTTGAGAATAGATATTAGACAACTCTCCTTGTAGGATAAAGCTGAATCCTGATTCTGTTTTTAGAATTCCTTCTTCTTCTTTTAGATTCTCTTTAAGCTCTTTTAACCATGATGGATGTGTAAAATCCCCTGTTCCTAGTAAACTTAAGCCCTTAATTCTAGCCCACTTCTCTAAATTAGGTATATTTATCTGACTAGAAGTAGCTCTTGCGTATCTGGAATGAATGTGTAAATCAGCAATTATTTCCATGTAAACTAAAAATAAAGAAGGATTTAAGAAGTTTTTCAGTTAACCAAGTACAGCTATTGTTTTAGATACGTCATCATAATAGTTATAGTAGAACCTTAGAGTAAGCATTTCCTCAGATTCTGCAGCAGGTACATTTGCATTGGATATGTCCCCTTCAATAATTATTATCGCTTTATTATCATATAATTTAATAAGTCCACCACTATCTAATGCACATCCACTAGTACATTTTAAACCTAAATCTCCGCATTTCATACTTGCTAGAATTATTTCATTTTGATTCTTTTCATCCAAACCAGCACATTCATCTATTTCTCCAATGTAAGGATACCTTCCTCCAACATTTTCTATATCAATCTTAAAAGCTACAGTATCTGTCCCAATAGGTTCTTCGTATACTTTAGTAACTTTTATTGGAGACGCTGAAGTTTCTACGTATTTACTTCCAGTAATCTTACAAGGAGTACTACCTACTGTATCTTTGTATATATCGTCTTTTAAGCAGACTTTAGATGCAACATTTGTTTCATAGGGATAACAAACACTTACTTTTAGTGGTTGTTCCCATCTGCCTCCTTCTTTAATATATCCATTATACCCTGTACCATCAAACACAACTTCTGCGATACCTCCTGGAAGTACACTGTTATTGAATCTTCTTATTCCTTCTAAGTATTCTCCTTCAGGAGATTTTTCATCCTCGCTAAATCCGTAAGAAAAAGGATATATGCCACTTATAAACACTTTAACTAAACTATTTATACCTCTAATAGTATGTTCTCCTCTATTTTCTAACTTTACAGCTATTTGAAATGGAACATTTTTATATAGTTCTGAAGGGGGTCGATTTCTCATAAAACTAATAACTACTCCGTCCGTTCCTTCAATGTAAAATTCACCATACTTTGGTTCGCTTGGAGTTTCATCTTCTTTTTCTCCCCAAAGGCTACAACCTGAAGAAAGTATCGTACTAATGAAAAAAATTCCTATCATCATGGAAATGACTAATTTCTTAGTATCCATAGTGTTTAAAAGGACAGAATTAAATATTAATCTTTCGTTGTTTGTTTATAATTCAGTAGTTATAAATAAAAGAAGAAAAAATAAAAAATTTAATTTCCGTTTGTGTCGTTGCCTTATGCTGAGACACAATCATCATCAGTGGTACAAGTATCGTCACCTTCTCCTTCTACTTCAGTACAGACTTCATCTACACATTCTTTATGTGTTACAGTAGTTACACAATCATCATCAGTGGTACAAGTATCATCTCCTGGCTCGTTGATAAGAGTACAGACTTCATCTACACATTCCATGTGTTGACAGTCAGTATCTACTGTACATTCATCGTCACCTTCACCTGTTACTTCTATACATGAACCTTCTTCACATGCTAAGTGAGTAGTTACGATACAATCATCATCAGTGGTACAAGTATCGTCACCTTCTCCTTCTACTTCAGTACAGACTTCATCTACACATTCTTTATGTGTTACAGTAGTTACACAATCATCATCA
>CP070803.1:36695-77615 GCA_020343615.1 Candidatus Woesearchaeota archaeon
ATGGGATTCCAAGAGATGACTGGTCCAATTATGGAATCTTGTTTCTATAATTGTGATGCTTTGTACATGCCTCAAGATCATCCTGCTAGAGGTATTCATGATTTATACTTCTTAAAAGAGAAAGCTGACTTAAAGAAAGATCAGAAATATTTGAATAATGGAAGGAAAGTACATGAAGAAGGTTGGAAGTATAAGTTCGATGAGAACAAATCAAAAGAACTACTCTTAAGATCTCATGGAACTGCTCTATCTGCTAGGACATTAGCAAAAGCAGAAATCCCTGGAAAATATTTTGCGCTGGCTAAATGTTACAGACCTGATGTAGTAGACTCTACTCATTTAACTGAGTTCTATCAGTTAGAAGGAATTGTTTTGGATAAAAATGTAAATTTCAGACATCTATTAGGTTTACTAGCAGATTTTGCTAAGAGAATTGCTAATGCAGATAAGATAAAGTTCGTTCCTGTTGCATACTTCCCATTCACAGAGCCAAGTGTTACAGGTTATGTTTGGCACAAGGAGCTAAAACAATGGATAGAAGTATTACCCGCAGGTATCTTTAGACCTGAAGTAACTGAACCATTTGGAATTAAAGTTCCTGTTCTAGCATGGGGGATTGGTTTAGACAGGTTATTCATGATAAGAGAAGGTATAACTGACATCAGACATTTATTCAGTTATAATCTACATTGGCTAAGAGAGGCTAAGATATGAAACTAGTAGGAGAAAGAGTCATTTTGAGGTACCCAAAAGTAGAAGATGCAGAAATTTTATTCAAGAGTATAACTCATCCAGATGTAAGAAGTAATTTAGAACGTCCCGAATTAAGAGATTTAACTCTGGAGGAAGAAATAAAATGGGTAAAAAACCAGGCAGGTCTCCGACGTAAGAAGAAAGAAATTAATTTTGTTATATTAGAAAAAAATACCAAAAAAATAGTAGGAGTTTGTGGGCATCATATTAGTAAAAGACATAATAACTGGTCGGAAATTGGATTTTGGATTGCTAAACCTTATTGGAAAAAAGGTTATGCTACTGATACTCTGAGGCTACTCTTAAAATATGGTTTCAAAGATTTAGGATTCAATAGAATTGAAGCTCGTTGCTTAACTAATAATAAAGGGTCTATTCGTGTTCAAGAAAAATGTGGGTTAAAAAGAGAAGGTCTTTTGAGAGAAAGGTCTAATTATTTAGGAAAACCACATGATGAATATATCAATTCGATATTAAAATCTGAGTGGGAAAATGCCAACAATAGAAATTAATCTAAAAGATTTAGAAAAGCTTCTAGGTAAAAAGCTACCTAGAGATACAGACAAATTAAATGAAGTGTTACAATATGCCAAAGCTGAAGTAGAATCAACTCAGAATGATGCTGTTTCTTTAAACATCGAAGATAGCAACCGGCCTGATCTATGGTGTGTTGAAGGTGTTGCTCGTGAATTAAAAGGTGCTTTAGGTATTGAAAAAGGGTTAAAGAAATATCAAGCTAAAAAATCAAATTTCAAAGTTTCTGTTGATAAGAGATTGAAGAATATTAGGCCATTTATTGCTTGCTCTATTCTAAAAGGAGTAAAGATTTCAGATGATATCATTATACAACTAATGCAACAACAGGATAAAATTGATGGCACTTATGGTAGAAAACGAAGAAAAACTTCTATTGGATTGTATAATTTTGATTTACTTAAATTCCCTTTAAAATATACTGTCACAAAACCAAATGAAAACGCATTCGTACCTCTAGAATTCACAAGGAAGTTAACACCCAGACAAATACTATCGCAACATCCAAAAGGAAGAGATTATGTTCACCTAATTGAAGATCTAAAAGAATATCCAATATACTTAGATGCTAAGAAGCAAGTACTTTCTATGCCTCCTATTATTAATTCTAATGATTTGGGTAAAATCAAACCAGAAACCAAAAACATAATAATTGAAGTTACAGGAACAGATTATGATGTAGTTCAGGATGTTCTCAGAATAATGACTCTAAGTTTAGCAGATAGAGGAGGAACTATTTATTCAGTATCAATTGATTATCCTTACAGAAAAAAAGATGTAACTCCTAAATTTGAAACTAGAAAAATAAAATTAGATAAAAAAAGAGTAAATGAAGTCCTAGGTATAAATTTCTCTGAAAAAGAAATAGCTAAACTCTTGGAAAAAGCTAGGTACAATGTTAAAGGAAACATGGTTGAGGTTCCTAGCTATAGGGTTGATATAATGGATCAAGTTGATTTAATTGAGGACGTAGCAATAATGTACGGCTATGATAAATTCAAGCCTCTAAAATTAGAAGTTCCTACTGATGGTAGATTGGATAAATTAACAGATTTTTCAGACAAGATTAGAGAATTAATGATTGGTTTCGAAGCTCAGGAAATAATGACTTTTTCCTTAGTGTCTGAAGATATTCTTACATCTAAAATGAACTTAAAGGACAAGCCAGTTAAAGTACTTAATCCGATAAGTTCGAACTACACTGCTTTAAGAAACTCATTGATACCTTCTGTTCTGGATTTTTTGTCTAAGAATACTACAAAAAGATTCCCTCAGAAAATATTTGAAGTTGGACAAGTGATTGACAAAAAAGAGTCTACTAGATTGGTTTTCTGTGCATCTCATAATGTAGCAGACTTCACAGAAGTAAGGCAAATCTTAGAAGCTCTATTAAGAAACATAGGTTTAAAGTGTAAAATAGAAGATTTTGAACATGAAAGTTTCACACCTGGAAGGGTTGGTAATATAATAATCAACAAAAAAGAAGTAGGAATTATTGGAGAAATTTCTCATAAAGTCAGGGAAAACTTTGGCTTAGAAAAGAGAGTAGTTTGCTTTGAAATTGATTTATCTGAATTATAAGTACTTTTTAATTTCTTCTTTTATATAGGGTTTTAAATCTTGAATTAATTTCTTCTTTATTTTAGAATAAATATTATCTGCCAGGGTCTCTTCTAATAAATTCAATGCTAGTTTATCTCTTCTAATGTTATCAATAAGCTTTAAGATATCTGTAGGAACCTCTATATTTTTAAGAATATCCTCTACTCCGCTGTCAAGATTTGAATCTAGATAACTCTCGGTTATGTTTTCTACTTGCTCTTGGATGCCTTGTTGAAATGTAGTAAATTTATCTTCAAGTTTTTTATCTACTATTTCTCCTATTAATTTTAATAGAGTCTTATCTGTTGAATTTTCATCTCCCATTTCATTTTCTTGAAGTAAAGAAATCTTTATATATTTTATTGGTTAGTGGTAATCAGAGGTTAAAATGGTAATAAAGACAATAACTTTAGATAATGTGACTGATACTATTATTGCGTGTGCTATAGCTAAATTGAACGATATTTCAGAAGGTGGTGAAATAAAGAGAGTCCCAAATTTAAATCATAAAGGAGAAGGATTTGAAACGTGTGCAGGCTTTTTTAATAAAGATAGAGTAGAAATTATTGAAGCAGGCGAAAACCCAATGATTCTTGGTCCAAATTATATTGTTGTTCAGAAAACTAAGATGGTTGAGCCAGGTATATGGAAACCAATAAATGAATATATCATTGATTATGATGAAGGTATTATTGACCCAAGAACATTTGATAAAATAGAGGAGAAAATAAAATCTGGTGAATATAATCATATGATTAAAACTTAGAGCTTATTTCTTAAACTCTAACGAATAATCTGTGTCTTTCATGACCTTCTATCTCTAATAGAATTCTATCTATTACTGCTTTCTCTGGATTTGGAATAAAAGGTACTCTTTTTTTAATCTCATCGAAATCATCGAATATTTTGTATTCTCTTTCTTCTAGAATCTTAGCAGCATGCTTTTTTCCTACACTAGGCAATAGCTCTAGCTGGTGAGCTCTCACTGAAATTGGATTGGAATAATTAAAAAAATCTACGAATTTCTTTTCATTACCTTCTACTAGACTCTTTATTATGAAAGGTAGCTCTGTCTTTGCTGTTTGAGTTAACTTGGAAAAAGGAATAGCTCTCTTAATGTATTGTATTTTTTCTCGCTTACCTTCGCCTATGTATACTTCGTCATATGGAGCTAATTGAACTCCAGTCCGAGGAACAAGTTCTAAAAGTGTAAAGTGATCTTTGCCGAGAGCTTGCGCTATTGGCTCCCTCTGGTGGAAGGGCCTTACATCGTCCGGGTATCCTCTCTTTAAATAGTCTAAGACTATTGCAATCTCTTCTTTCATTTTGTTCCTTTCTTATATTATTCATCATACTTCTTTATTATCTCTAACATGCTCTTGATGTTCTCTGGAGTAATCGTAGTCTTTGTTCCTGCGAATATGCTTCTCAGTTCTCCCAGATTCTTTGGCATCAAGTTCGCTATTTGACATATATGAAAGTCTGTTACTCTCGGTATCTCCAATGCATTTATTTCCTCTATGAGTTTCTTTGATTTGTCTGTATCTATTTTTTTGAATTTTCTATTGAAATCATAAGTTACTTCTTGGATAGGTAACCTATCTTTCTTTTTTATCTTGCCTAAGCTCTTTTCCACTTCTGATGAAAGAAGTGGTTTCTCTTCTATTATCTTAGCTTCCATCTTTTCCTACCTTGGTCAGATGAACAGGCGCAGATACTAGATGTTTTGTTTTACTCCCGTCCTTTATATCTACAACAAAGGAATTTCCTCTTTTTTCTGAAATGGTCCCTATCTTGTTCTTATATCTAGGATGAGGCATTCCCTCATGTATTGCAGGCTCTTGGCTTATTCTAACCTTTTCACCTATCTTGAATTCTTGGAGTAGTCTAGACGTAGAGATCTTACCTCTATCTCTAGGTCTCTTCCTAAGCTTATGCCTAGTCTTCCGTCTATATCCGCCTGTTACTCTTGTCATTCTATCTCTTTGAATATATAGTGCCCTTTTTAAATCTTTTTTTGTTAGTTAATAAATCAGTGTGAAGAATTACGTGACATAAGAAGCAATTAAATCTTCTATATTTACATCAGTCTTGAGGTTATAATCCTTATTGATTTTAGGTTGAGTAATACCTAATAACAACATAAGTTTTCTATATTTTTTAATAGGGCTATCACTCGAGTAATTATATTTTTTAGCTACTTCTTTATTTTTATATTTAGGATCTTTTAGAGTATTATAGAAATCTTCTTCTTTTCTAGATATAGCAAGTATAGAAGCCACATGAGTTTCAATCGTATTATCATTAATCTGCCTACCTTCTTTTTTAGAAATAATCTTGACCAAGTCCATCAACTTTTCTTTTGGTTGACTTGCTAACTCTTGAAATTCTCTAAATTCCATCTTATCTAAAAATTCAGAGGTAACTTCCCTTGACCAAACATCTTCATAAATTTCTGCATCTTTTTAGGAGAGCCTAGCATTTTCATAGCTTTTTTCATTTGATTATATTGCTTAATCAAACCTCTTACTTCTTGTACGGATCTACCAGATCCTTTAGCTATTCTTTCTACCCTAGAACCAGTTATTATATCTGGATTTTCTCTTTCTTCAGGAGTCATCGAATCCATGGCAAATTTCCATACTTTCATCTGACTCTCTTGTTTTTGTAGAGCATCTTTAGGAACATTCATGGCTCCCATGCCTGGAACCATCTGAGTTATTTGTTTTAATGGCCCTACTTTTTTCATAGTTTCAAGTTGAGTATAAAGATCATTCAAATTGAATTTACCTTCCATTAATCTTTTTCCTGCTTCTTCAGCATCTTCTGTAGAAATTGCTTCTTTAGCTTTCTCTAGTAATGTCTCAAGATCGCCCATTCCTAATAATCTAGAAACAAAGTTCTTTGGCTTGAAATGCTCAATATCATTTAACTTTTCACCTATTGTAATGAACTTAACCTTAGCTCCACTAATAGAACATGCAGCTAAAGAACCTCCTCCTTTAGCAGTACCATCCAATTTAGTTACTATTATTCCAGTTATTCCAGTAGTATCATAGAATGCCTGAGCTTGTTTCTGTGCTGCTTGACCTATATCTGCAGAAATGACTAATAGTTTTTCATGAGGTTTTAATGTTTTATCGATGTTTTTTATTTCTTTAATTAATTCACTATTTAATGCATCTCTACCTGCAGAATCAACTATAACTACATCGAATTTCTTAAAATCTGATTCATATTTCTTTATGACTTTAACAGGATTTTTTTCTTTTTCTTCCCCATAGAACTTAACATCTGCTTCTTTAGATAATTGTTTTAGTTGATCATAAGCTGCTGGTCTGAAAGTATCAGTCTGTACTGTAGCAACCTTATAACCTCTTTTCTTGTAGAACTTTGCTAATTTTCCAGCTGTGGTAGTCTTACCTGAACCAAACAAACCTTCTAAGAGAATTATCGTAGGTTTTTTCTCAATCTTTATTTCTTCTCTTTCACCACCTAGAAATCTGGTTAATTCTTCATAAATTATATTCACTGTATGTTCTCTTGCAGTTAGGGTTTTTGCTGGCTTTTCAGCAAGAGCTCTTCTTTTTATTTTATCGCATAATGACTCAGCTAATTTTACGTTAACATCACTAGAAATTAGGGCTTTTTTAATGTCCTCAGTTAGTTCTTCTACAACATTTTTATCAATGTGGCTAGCTTTGACTAGTTTCTTCAGACTATCCTTTAATTTACTTCCTAAATTTTCTAAAACCATTTAATCCTTAGCTAAGAGTATTACGACAATCCCGACTATAATTACAACTAATCCTATAGCTCCTTGTATTATTATTCCTAAAGACTGTAAATTGGTTAAGTTGCCTATTTTTGGAAATGACTCCCAAAGGTACCAACCAACTCCAATTATAATCAGGATTAATCCTAATATTCCGAGTCCTAATTTCTTTAATTTACCTTTTCCCATGGTTTTTTAGTTAATTTTTGGGTTTTTAAAGGTTACCCCTACAATTTCAGGTTCCCATACTTCGCTGGGAATCTGCTTGAGGTACAAATCTGTTAAATCTTTTTGATTAATTTTTTCTTTTATTCCTATTTTTGCTTCTTCTGAATCTACTTTTTCTTCCGTGTTAATAGAGCCTGCATATCTTTCGAAACATTCTCTAGCGTTTTTTATAATCTTCTTTGTTCTTACATACCAATAGTGAGTTCTCCATTCTCTCCCGTCATACAAAGTAGTATCCTCGCCTGAACCACTAGATACAATATACCCATATTCAGATTCTATTAGATTGAATAATTGTCTATCTATTTTGTCTAAGACGTTGTCTATTATTCTAGAAAATCCTACAAAAAAAGGTACTACGTTATATGCATCGTATAAAGTTGATCCGACATCTAAATCCTCGTTCTTGTTGACCATTGCTAGAGTAAATACTTCTGGAGTCACACTTCCATTTATTATATCATTTCTTACCTTATCACAAATTAAGTCTTCTAGGTTCTCTCTAGAACATTTATATCTCAATAAATAACTAAACCAAGAAGGTATTCTCGGTTTACTAGATTCACTCCTGTATCGTGATCTTTCTTCTAATATCCTAGCTACGTCTGTATTATATTGCTCTTTTAGTTCTTTAAGTACCTCAGACTCTGGTTTTTCTTTTATAATCGGTAGACCTATATCTTCTAAAAGAGAATATACACACTTATCTGGAGAACTACAAATTTCAGTTCTAGTATAATTCGAAGGGCTTTCAGTCATAGATAAAACCTTTAATCTGAGTTTACTCAAATAATTCTCATCTACAGTTCCCAATATTCCTAGTGAACTATAATAAAGATTCATAGAATCTTCTGACTTTAACTCAACGTTATTATTAATTAAAGAAGCGACATTTGCAGCAGTTGCAATTTGTTGAGCAGTAATATCCATTTTTTACTACTAATAGAAAGAAAATCTTTTTATATTTATTCCTACACTACACTATCTTAATGGTAGTAAAAATAGTAAAATTGATAACGCCGATAATCGAAGCAGGAGAAAAACTTGCAGGAGTTCAGTTTGGTGCTAAACGAATGGTTGTTGAACATCTTGAAAAATCGTTCAATGAAACGATAACTAATCTTAAAAAAACTATTAAAGAAAGTGAAGACAAATATTATTCTGATTTAGAAAAAACAAAAAAACTTATAGATAAATTAGATTCCACTTCCATAAAAGAATTTCCAGAATTAATAAATGAACTTAAGGAAAATAATATTATTGATCTTGTGGATGTTGTTGATTTTGCGAAGCAAATACAAGACATACAAATACAGAAACCTGAAATTTCTGTTGTAACCCCAGAAGAAAAGATAGAAGAAGCAAGTGAAATTATTGTAGACCATAAGCCGAAACTCTCAAGCTTGGAGGAAAAAGTAGAAGGCAGTATTTCAGACTTTTCGGATACCAAACCTACAGAATTACCTTCTTATGAATCACTTCTTAATGAAGCACTTCCAGGTTGCAAGGTTAATCACACTACAATAAAAAGAACCATATCAAATGTTATAACTAATGAAAATAATTCTTTTCATAAAGAATTAGGAGATTACTTAAATAAAAGCACTGATGCTCTCATGTATAGATACATTAAAACCTGTGGATCTTTTTGTTTACTTAATATTGGCATTATTAATGAGGATATTATGAAATCAGTTGTAGGAAATTATGCTACTGACTTAGACAGTGTGGGTAAAGTCATACCTCACATAATGAAAAAAAAGGAATCTGGTAAAAGAATAAGAATAGAGAATATACAAAAACTTATTAATTGTGATGTAAACACAGCACATCAAACAATTCTAGCATCTATGGAAATAGGAATAACGCAATACTTAAACAAAGTGCCAGATCTAGATAGTAAAATAGAGCAGGATAAAACAATAGGATTGTCATATAATGACCTATTCAAACAAGCAATGCCTAATTACTCAGTGCCTTTTAAGAAGATGAGTACTCTCATTTCAAAAGCAATAGCTGATAACAATAAAACCCTTCAGGAATTAATAGATAAAACTGATAAGCCAAATTCACGCCCAGTATATCATAATATTATTAAGAATTGCGGGAATTTCTGTCTAAAAACATTGTATGAAAAAGGAGCTAAACCAGATAAAAAGGTTATAGAAAGCGTAAGGAATAAATATAATATCGCAATACCTGACCATCTAAATATATCTCTGGATTACATAAATAATAAGCAATCTGGAGGTGAAAAAATAAAGGCACACAGTATGAGAAAAGAATTAAATAAAACTTATGATCCAAGTTTAAGTCTGGATAACATTAATAATCTACAACTAGCATGTGCTGAAATTGGTTTAAGATCAGTTAATTTAAAGAACTCAAAGTAATTTATCCATTATTTTGTCTTTATCAAATTCTTCAAAATCATCGTAACCTTGACCTGTTCCTAGGAATAAAACAGGTTTTTTAGTAATATAAACTGCAGAAATCAAAGCTCCTCCTTTCTCATCAGCATCAGACTTGCTTAGAATTAATCCATCAATTCCTATCTTTTCATTGAACATCTTAGCCTGATGCACTGCATCATTACCAGTTAGCATATCAACTGTTAAGATGGTCAAGTCCGGCTTGGCAACTCTTTTTACTTTGGCTAGCTCATCCATTAAGTCAGCATTTGCATGCTGTCTTCCAGCAGTATCTATCAGAACTACATCTATATTCTTGGCTTTTGCGTGTTCTATTGCATCAAAAGCTACCGCAGCTGCATCAGAACCATATTTGTGTTTTATCACATTGACTTTTAATTTAGAAGCATGAGTTTCCAGTTGTTCTATTGCTGCTGCTCTGAATGTGTCTGAAGCTGCCAATACGCAACTCAAATCTTTTTTCTTCAGATAATTTGCAAACTTTGCAATAGATGTTGTTTTTCCAGTGCCATTAGTACCTACAAAGAGAATTACTGTAGGTTTTTTCTTTAGAACTTCATTTAACTTAACTTCCTCTACTTCGTTGAATATTCTTTCAATAAGTGATTTAAGAACTTCATCTATTTTTTTCTTTTTTTTATGATCTTTTTCTATTTCTTTTTTTATCTCTTCTTTGATTAAACTCACAACTTCGTATGCGATATTATTTTCAAGCAAGGATGTTTCGAAATCAGAGAAAATCTTATCAAATTTTTCTTTTTTTCTTTTAGCTTCTGGTTTCTTTTCTTCTTTAGGAGCTTCTACTTTTGGTTCTTCTTTCTTAGGCTCTTCCTCTACTTTTTTTTCTTCTTTAACTTCCTCTTTCTTTTCAACCTTCTTCTCTTTAGGCTTATCTTCCTTTAACTTTTTTGTAAAATCCGAAAAACTCTTTTTTAAAAATTTAAACATGTTTCTGCAACTTTTCTTGAGATTTTTGTGCTTCTATTGATAGGCTTTGAAAGTCTACTGTTAGATTATGTATATCTTCTTCTACTCTTTTAAGTCTACTATCAATTACATCTTGTGCTTCTTTGATTTCTTTAGGTACGAAAACCTCTGAGCCTATATTCATCAACAGTTGATCTGGGTTTTTAAGCTCGCTTTCTACATAAAGCCCTGGACTTATAGGAGCAAGTATTTTAGATCCTTGTTTGAAACTTTTTACTTCTCCTACGCTATCTTTTAATTTTTGTAATTGTCCTGCTTGATCTTCAAGAGCAGTCATTTGTTTTTCCAGTTCTTGCATTTGCATACTCATTAACTGTAATTTGAAGTATTCTTGCTGAATTTCTTCTTCATTCATCGTCTATTTTTATGAACCTCCTAGGACACTTGTGTGATGCTCCCATTAGAGCATATAGTATCATCTTAGCCTCTTCTTCTGAATCTGCCTCTATTGTTTTTGTAAACGGAAAACTTGGATCAAAACCTTTCTTAAAGGTGCCTTTGAATTCAAAAGTTTTCATAGTTTTGATAGAAATGTTAATTATTTTTAAGATTATCGGTTGTTAAATTATACTTCTTTTAGATTAATAATAATATATTTATACAATAATTACACTAATTCTTATGATATGAAGAAGGGTGTAAGTGACATAACAGCATTATTTTTTGTTCTAACATTAGTAATTGTTATAGGGGGATCCGCTGCTATATGGTTAACATATATACACGGTAAACCAAGCGTAGAAGCCTATACTCTACAAGGAAGGATATTAACATCTGCTAAATCTGATATAGAGATATTATCTGGGACTTATTTTAATGGAACTCTGTATCTGGATATGCGTAATACAGGTCCTACTACTGTTTCTCTAGATGAATCTGACTTAGTCTTAGCTATAGAAGACATGAATTTACAAGCTGTATGTGCAGCAGATACTCTTACTGCTGGGGGTAATTTTGAAGCGGATATTACTAAAGATCTTCTAAATAGTATGGATACGGAAAGATTAGTAATACATGTAAATGAGAGTAAATGTAAGATATTCAGAGATTTAGATTATAAGTATACTTTATTATTTTCTAGTAAAACGAGTGTATCTGGTCACTTTACTCCTGCTTCTCATTACGATACTGGGGAAAATGGTAATGGAGGGGGTGGAACTCCTGCGAATCAATATTTCAAATTCCAAATTCAAACAAGTTCAGATAATGAAACTTTTAGTTTTCAAACAAGCAATGCAGTTAACTTATTTGTAGATTGGGGTGATAATACTAATAATACTTATTCTGGATCAGGTTTGAGAAATCATGTTTATGCTGCAGCAGGAATCTATAATGTTTCTTTAAACGGCACAGCTAGTAGGATTTCATTCTACGAAGGGACAGAAGATTTACTTATTGATGTCCTGACAAATATGTCTGATGGTTTGACTGGAATAACCAGTGCTTACCGTATGTTCGAAAGTACAGCAAACTTCGGAACCTCTCCTTTAACCGAGCCAGCATTCTTTGATAAGATTTCTGAGAACGTAACAACTATGGCATTAATGTTCTATGGTTCACAATTCAACCAACCAATAGGAAACTGGGACGTATCTAGTGTAACAGATATGACTGATATGTTCCGTGGTTCACAATTCAACCAACCAATAGGAAACTGGGACGTATCTAGTGTAACAAGTATGCAGGGAATTTTCCACTCTTCACAATTCAACCAACCAATAGGAAACTGGGACGTATCTAGTGTAACAAGTATGTCGTCAATGTTTTACCTTTCTCCATTCAACAAATCAATAAGTAACTGGAATACATCAAATGTAATTAGTATGAACGTTATGTTCTATGGTTCACAATTCAACCAACCAATAGGAAACTGGGACGTATCTAGTGTAACAAGTATGGTTGGTACGTTTTGGAATACACCATTCGATCAAAACATAAGCTCTTGGGACGTATCTAGTGTAACAGATATGACTGGTATGTTAGATAATGCTCCTATGTCTACTGACAATTATGATGACTTGATTATTGGCTGGAACTCTTTGCCTTCCTTACAAAATGGAGTTACATTTGGAGTTCAAAATTTAGAATACTGTTTTGGAGAAGAAGCGAGACAAAACATTACAAATGATTATGGTTGGACATTTAGTGGTGATAGTAAGAATTGTGTATAATCTTAAAAAGTGAAAGAGTTTATATTCTACAACTAAAATTTCACTCTCTGAATATTAAGAAAAGATTTTACTAAGACCATGTTGTATTGATTTTGAAAAATAGATCAATATAACCGCTATTGAAGACAGCAGAATTAACGCTGGGATTGTACTGAGAGAGTAAATATGCCATTTACCAATTATGAGTTGAATAAATGCTTCATGAAATAGGAATATTGCGATGGTGTTTGCACCGATTATACTAATAATCTTATGTGATTTTACTGGGATAGATACTACAAAATAGAATAAAACAAAAGGAATTATCATATAAGGTGATGCTAAGATAATTAAAAATGAAGTAGTTAATGGTAATAATTTTTTATTCTGTGCGAGCAAAATTCCAAAACCAAATTCTCCTATAAAAAATAAAAATCCATACAGAGCATATGGAGTTAGAGGTGGTTCGAATATTCTAACAATTACAGTCATTAAGAAAATATATGGAAAAATGTTTGGCCTCTTCTTTAATAAAGCATTAATATACGGGAAAAGCAAGTACAGTGCAATTAGAGGTATCAAAAACCAAGAAGCGCTAGTAATGGTATATCTTGTTTCTGGACTTATAAAATCAATAAATAAGAAGTGATATAATATGTTCTTAAAAGCACTGCCCCAGTAAACTTGTCTTCCGAATACTAACATAAGAGCTATAAGCGCAGGATAATAAAATGACACAATCTTTACAAAGCGTTTAAGAAACCATTTCGGATTAAACTTGTTCAAATCTGGGTATTTTTTTGCAAGCAGATATCCGCTAATAATAAAGAATAATGATAACCCGATAAGACCAAACCCTCTGAGTATTTCATTAGGTTTTACACTATAAACACAATGGAAAGCGACAATTAAAATAATGGCAACAACTCTTAATATATCAATTGAACCGATTCTTTTGCATTTTGTAGTCATAAGTTATTACTTATAGAAGTACGTGATTATATTAAAATATTCCGAAATTAGTAAAACATTTATGAATAGCAAGAAGAGTTAGTTCTTAATCTTCTCAATTTTCTCATAAACTTCGTCTATAGTTGGAACGCCCTTTCGCGTATGATTTAAATCTGGTTGTACGTCCTTTACTTTTACTGCTGTTGGAGATGGTTTAACTTTGGAACAATATAATCAAATAATTGAAGAAAATTTTCCAGTATCAAACTAAATTTATAAAAACGCTATAGTGAAGTCATTCTCTAAATATTAAAGAGTAAGTATACCAAAATAATGCTGCTCCTAGAATTATCCATAAGATGCCTGTCCACCAAAACTGCTCTACTAGGAAGCCTCCTACTACTATAAACGATCCTAGCATAAATAGACATATACCAAGTGCTAAAGAAGCTGCTCTATAAGGATCAATAAATCCTTTTTCAAGAGTTTTTTCTTTAGTTATTAATTCATACACTACTAATCCTAAAATAATTAGTATTAGAGAAGCTAGGAATACGGTCATTGAAATATGCAATAACATAAAAAGTGA
This sequence comes from Candidatus Woesearchaeota archaeon, assembly GCA_020343615.1. GTDB lineage: Archaea > Nanobdellota > Nanobdellia > UBA10117. Next base: position 50,697 of record CP070803.1, read on the forward strand.
AACTAATACTGCTGCAAATGCTAATATTGGAAATCTACCAATATTAATAGGTACCTTAAAATTTCTATGCATATCTGGATACTTATACCTTAGAGATATAACTGACAAATTAACCAATATAAAGATTACAAAGATCATAAAATTAACAATAGAGGCTACTGTTTCTATTTTTCCTAGTAATATAAAAAATAAGGATCCAACTCCTGTAAGCAATATTGCGTTTCCAGGAGTTTGTGTTAAAGGGTTAATAGATTTCAGAGACTTGGGTAGTGAATGTTCTTCAGCCATACCATACAAGAGTCTTGATGTAATTAACAAAACAGCCAAAATAGTACTTAAAGTAGCGAAAATTGCTAAAATTGCTATAACTATTGGATTTGCGCCTCCTAATACTCTAGCTGTAATGTCTGCTAATGGTGCTGAAGAACCACTTAATTCTGAAGTAGATAAAGTAGAAACACTAGCTATTGCAACCCCGATATACAAAAAAGTTGTTATAACTACTGAAAGAATTATTGCTTTGGGTATTGTTTTGCTGGGTTCTCTTGTTTCTTCTGATAGCCTCACTACGCCCTGAAAACCAATATATGCAAAGAAAATCAATGATGCTGACTTAAAAACTCCTCTTAAACCATCTATAGTTTGGAAATAATTAACAGAGCCGAAATTCTTTAAACCTATAAATATAATAAATACCAAACCAAGTACTGCAGCAATAGTGAATATAACGTCTAACATTGCTGATTTTTTAACTCCCATGAAATTTATGACTGAAAGAAGAACTATGACGAACATAGCCGTAAGAATCATAGGAGTATTGAAGATATAGACAAAATATCCTGCAAATCCTAAAGATACGGCTGCTGCTCCTATAGCTCCTGTCAAAATACATATCCATCCTGTAAGAAATGCGAGTGACTCCCATTTGAAAGCTTTTTTTATATAAAGATATTCTGAAGAGTCTTTAGGATACATCGAGCTCAATTCTGCGTAACTTAGTCCTGTAAGTGCTGCTAAAATTCCTGCTACAACAAAAGATATCCAAACAGAAGGGCCTGTCAAACCTACTGCTTTTCCAATTAGAACATAGATTCCTGCTCCTATAGTAATACCAACACCAATTACAGTTGTTTCAAGTAAACCAAGTCCTCTTTTTAGGTCAGTCTTTGACATTAGTAATAAAAATTAGAACTAATGTATTATATATTTATTTTATTAGTATGCAGTTAATAAATATAAAAAAATAAATATTATAAACTTTTAATTACTATAGTATAACCAATGGAAAAAGATACAAGAACCTGGATTATTGCTCTACTAGTTATTTTTATAATCTTATTGGTGGGTGCTTTCGTAATAAAACCAGCAACTACTGGTTATGCTGTATTTAGAGAGATGTCTAAATCTAATTTATCTATGGAAGATTATGAAAAAGGATTGGAGGAATCCAAAAGGGAGATTTCTATATTAAATGCAAATTTATCTGCTTGTAATAGTTATAACGAAGCTCTATTGAGTGACGTAAAGAATATTTCAAAGAGATTTGCTGTTTGTAACGAAGAATTAGATACGTGTGAGAATAAGTTGGTAAAGCAAAAAGAAGACATGGAAGAATATTACAATGAGATTATCCAAAATGTGGCTGATAGTATATGCTGTAAAGAAAGGGTTGATGATTCTTCAATAGATTCTTACTCTGTAAAAGGAGGCAAAATAGTTTGTTCAAGTGATGGGGATAAAAAAATAAATTGCGTATTCTAAGCCTTTTCCCACTTTATATTATTCTTCTCTAATGTGTCAATTATATTCTTTCTTTGCTCAGACTTCAGACCTTTCCAATCTATAACTGCTAGATCTGGTTTTGGTACTGTTTTACTAAAAGCTTGCAAAATCATTTCTTCATCCAAAGCATCTGTAGCATATTTGGGACAAATATGACCAACTGCTATTTCCTTTTTAAACAATAATTTAGTAAATTTGTTAGCATAGTGCCCGCCGCCAAAACCAACAGCTACTGTAACCTTTTCAGGATCTCTAGTTAAGACTTTCATAATTGTTTCTGCTACTGCTTCGCAGGCTTTCATATTATTCCATTGCTCTTCTGAAGAGCCAACTTCAACAAACATTGTTGGAATATCTAAAGAAGGTCCGTGATGCGTCACTTCTAGAGAAACTTCGAAATCAAGCTTTTTCGCTTCTTGTTGTTTTTTTAGTTCCAGTAATGTTTCTCTTAAACATAAAGCATGAGATACACTTACAACTTTATCCTTACCTCCGTATTCTGCCTTAGACCAGTTTCCAGGAGTATGGCAAGTCAAACTATGAATTCCTGATTCTGCCTTATGTGTGGACGCAATTACCAAGATTTCTGTATCGAAATCTTCTAGATAATCTAGTTCTAAGACATCTTTATTGCATTTAATTAGCTTAATATCTTTATATTTATAAATTGGTGAACCCTCCCACTTATCTGAAGTCTCCTTAAAATCATAATTTTCTAGAATAATCTTACCTATATTTCTACTTGCTATATTGACTTTTGAAACAACTATTATTTTCATGTAAAAACTTAAAAAGGAGTATTATAAAAAAGTTAACATTATGTTTGAGAAATATACATGTCCTAGATGTGAGTTTTTTGTAAAGCAAAGCTGGAATTTCTGTCCACATTGCGGTATCAATCTAAAGGAATTACCTTCACCAGAACCCGAACCAATGCCCATAATGATGAAGAGTAATCTCTTCAGTAATTCAGATATGGAAGAACTTTCAAAGGAAGTTAATAAGATATTCCGATCAATTTTAGGTCAAGAACCTTTTAGTGGTAGTGTAAGTATAACTCGTATCGGAGGCCCTGAGGGATCTAAAACAGATGTTAGAACTTCTGGAGATTATAAAAAATTAGAACCCCAAATAAAAAAGAAATTAGGCATTAAGAAGAGAGATGGTAAACCTAAAACCACTAAAGAACCAGCAATAAAAGTAAAAGAGATGCCTCATGAAAATATAATAGAAATAAAAGTACCTGGAGTTAAAAAAGAGAGTGATATTGAAATAATTCAGCTCGAACAAAGTATGGAGGTAAGAGCTGTAACAAAAGATAAGGTCTATTTCAAGCTTATACCTATTCCTGAGAATTCTCAGATCATAGAAAAAACACTAAGTAAAGGCGTTCTAAAAATCAGATTAAAGAAATAGTAATATTTATAAAATACAGAGGTACTCTTTTAAAGTGAACAATGGTAAAAATTGAACGTCTAGCTCCGCGAAAGATAGAAGTAGATGAATCTAAGCCTATTTCTCTAAAGCATTATAGTCTAAAGAGTATCGAAAGAGATTACAACGAAAGTAAACTTCCATATATGGTTCTTTGGCTTGATGAAGGATGCAACTTAAATTGTGGATATTGTGCTACAAATTCTAAGAATGTTGACTCACAGAATTATTTTCCGAATAAAAACAACCTATCTCCCGTTCAAATTACTGAATTAATAAATCAATTTGCAGATCTTGGAGGCAAAGTAATAAATATAAATGGTCAGGGGGAGCCGTTCTTAAATCCTAAACTTTTAGATTACATAAAATTATCAAAAGATTATGATATAGATACAATAATAACTACAAACGGTACCTTAATCGGCAAAGAAAACGCTAAGAAATCATACGATAACGATGTTTCTTTTAATGTTAAACTTCATGCTTTATATAAAGATTTTCATAATATAACTGTTGGAAAAGATGCTTTTGATAATACTTACAACGGTTTGAAAAATTTAATGTCATATTACTATGATAAAATATCTGAAGAAAAAGACGAAGTTATAAGTCCAATTTCAATAATGACTTTGGTATTTAAAGATGCATTACCATACGTCCCAGATGTCTTAAGATTTAATAGAGAGAATATATTCTATCCTTCATTAGATGATCTAGTATGCGAAGGTAGAGCAAAGACTAAGTCATGGACTGAACAGATAATCTCTAATGAAGAAATGTCAAAACTAATTAAAGGTTTTGAAGAGATTATGGGTTACGATTATCCTCAACCAGCAAAGACTCTATGCCCTGCATCTGTAGGAATATTTATGGGGTCTGAAGGAAAATTGTTAATTGATAGAAATAATTTCTGCTGCGATGGTTTAGCAGAAGAAACTAACTTGAAATTCCCAGAAAAAAGCCTGCATGAGATATGGGAAAATCTATTAGAAGCTAGAAAAAACACCAAAATTCAGTTTGATCCGGAAGCTGTAGAACGTATGTTGAAGAGAAAAATCTGTTATGGTATGGCAAAAACACAGTTAGATGCATTAAAAGAATTTAAGCCAACTTCTTAATTCTCGAAACTGTAGCTAAAATTGCTCCCCTACACGGATAGCCTTTATTTTCAGGCAACTGTTTTACTCTATCATACCAATTACCTTTAGTAAAGTATTCAGCAGTTCCTCTCAATTCATAGGCCTTGCAACCTTCCTCTTCCCAGTTTCTGCTCCACACAGTTAAGGCAACATTTGGGTTGTTAGTAATATTCTCTATTGTTTCCACGAGGTAATTGTTCGTGATTAAGATTTGATTATCTGAAACAACTTTACAACAAGCTACAGTAATGCAATGTGGATTTCCATCCTTATCAACTGTTGCGAATGCTATAGCTTCCTTTTCAATTAACTCTTTCATCTCAGGAGTTATTTCTACCATCATGAAAAATAATTATTATAATAACTTAAATTTCTTTCTAAATTACTTTATAGCTGACTCGGCAATCATACTTCCAACTAGAGTTTCTGGAGAGAATACCTCATTAGCTCCTGATTTTCTCAATTTACTGATGTTCTTTTCCTGAGAAACCTTTGCTACTATCTTTATTTCCTTGTTTATTGTTCTAGAAGATATTGTCGTAAGTAAGTTGTCTGCATCTTCATCCATTACAGGCAATAGAGCTTTAGCAACATCTACTCTAGCTTTTACTAGAGTATCTTCTTCAGTAGGATCTCCTACAACTGCATGTACTCCTTCTTCTACTAATTTACTAGCATCTTCAGAATTAGAAGTTATTACTACTATCTTTTCCTTTTTGTCTTTTAAATTGCTTATAATCTTTTTAGCAATGGGATTATATCCGCAAACTATTATATGATTTTTTACTCTTGGTTTCATTTTTCCCACCCTTCTTATACTTTTTTCAATAAGAGAGAACATAATAATCGGAATTGTTGTTACAAATGCTCCTATCCCTAGTACGCTAAGAATAGAAGCTAACAATCTTCCTGCAGGAGAGATAGGAACTATATCGCCATAACCTACAGTGGTTACAGTTGCCATAGTTAAATAAAAAGAGTCTCCTGGTGCAAAATTGTCAAAATAAGAAAATCCTATGGTACCAACAAGAATAATCAAAGGTATAATTATTAGAGGTATCAAAATCTTTTTGCTACTCATTTCTTAAAAAACCTCCAACATATATATTCTTTTTGAGTTATTGGAGAACTTCTATACAGCTTTCTTACTTTACCTTCTTCTACTTTAAATCTAGCAAAAACCTTTCCAGATGATAATTTAAGATAATATTGACCGTCTTTCCAATTTTTGACTTTAGACTTCAATTTTTCTAAGAAGTTTGCCTTAGTCTTTACGTCTTCTCTGAGTAGATATAGATACATATGCCGCTTGTAAGGAGCGGAATATTTATCCCTAATTTTCATAACAGACATTTTAGATTCAAATTCATCCATACTAACCTTTATATAGGCACTAATAGTATTAAAATCTTGTATAACCACTAACAAAATGTACTACGTAAATGAAGGAAGTTTGAAATTATCTGTAATTGAACCCAAAAATACTAGACTCTCAAAGAAGGATTTAGTGTTCTACAATCCTGCTGCTAAAATAAGTAGAGAACTAACCTTAGCTTTCCTAAAATCTGTAAAAGTAAAGGATTTTTTAGATTTATTGTCTGCTAGCGGAGCAATGGGTTTGCGGATAGCAAAAGAACTACCCATTAAGGTTTTACTGAATGACGCTAATCCTGAAGCAGTGAAATTAATCAAGAAAAACATAAATCTTAACAAAATAAAGAATGCTGAAGTTGTTAACAAAAGTGCAAATAAACTGCTAAAAGAGACAAAAAAATTTGATTATATTGATATAGATCCTTTTGGCCCACCAGTACCTTTTCTAGATTTAGCTGTCCAAAAAGTAAGTAAATACCTAGGAGTTACCTCTACTGATACTTCAGCATTATCCGGAACTTATCCTAAAGCTTGCTTAAGGAAATATAAATCAGTGCCTCTAAAAAACGAATTTATGCATGAAACTGGAATAAGGATTCTAATAAAGAGAGTTCAAGATTTCGGGATTAAGCATAACATAGCATTAGAACCCGTGTTCTCTTTTCACTTCGAAAGGTATTCTAGAGTTTTCTTCAAAGTTACAAGAAACATAGAGAAAATAAGGCAGAATTTAGGCTATGTATGCTACTGTAACGAGTGTTTATGGAGAAAATCATCCAAAATACGAAAGAAATCATGCCCTAACTGTAAGGGTAAGCTAAACTACGCTGGTAAGCTCTGGATAGGTACTATCTGGGACAATAAAATCATAGATAAAATGCTAGAACAAGGTATTTCTTATGGGGTCAGAAAGCTATTAAAAAAAATTAAGGAGGAAGCTAAAATCAATACTGTTGGATTCTATGACCTACATACAATTTCTAAGAAATACAAAAAGGAAACTGTACCAAAAATAGAAAAAGTCATTGAAAATATCAAGAAAAAGGGCTTTAAAGCCTCTAGAACCCATTTTAGCCCTACTGGAATAAGAACTAATGCTAGAATAAATGTGCTCTCTGCTAAATAAAAATATTTAAAAATTTATTGCGTTATTAATATTGTTTAAGATGGTAGTAAGTGCTTATAGAGTTTTACTAGGAGAAAGATTATATGACTTCTTCCACAGAAAAATATATGATAAGCATTCAGCAGGGCTTTATAAACTATATAAAAAGGGTGGAAAAATTGCACGCAATTTGTTTCCCGCACCAATATTAAATGGATCTTGGGGGGACAGAAGAGCAATAGAAGAAAGGAGATACATAACTACGATTGAAAAAAACCCTTGCTTAACTCTAAAACAAAAAAAAGAGGAAATAAATGATATAAAAGCAAAGGCGGATAAACGAGGTCGTAAAAGCGGTCCGGCAGATACTTGTAAATTAGAAGCTATAAGGCTCTCTGAAGATTGTGAAAAAATATTAAAAGGACTTGAAGGAAAAATTACTCAAGCTTAATTACTCTAAAAGTATTTCAGTTTTATCTTCTTCTTCTAGTTTTTTTACTGGTTCTTTTAATTCTTCCTCAAGATCTAGCTTTTCCAGTATCTCTTTGTATCTGTTTCTGATTGTAACTTCAGTAACATTAACTACTTCTGCTATTGCTCTCTGTGTTCTCTTTTCTCCTGTTATCAAGCTAGCAACGTATAAAACAGCTGCAGCAAGTCCTGTTGGACCTCTACCAGATGTTAAACCAACACTTTTGGCTCTCTTCAAGATATCTTGTGCTTTTGTCTGTGTTTTTGCTGAGAATCCTAAAGCAGAAGCGAATTTAGGAATGTAGTCTTCTGGTCCAGATGGTAGAACTTTTATGTTCAACTCCCTGGCTATAAATCTGTAAGTTTTTCCTAGTTCTTTCCTATCAATATGCATCTCCTTGCATATTTCGTTGAATGACCTTGCTAATCCATATCTTCGGGCAGCGATGTAAATGCAACCAACTACAACAGCTTCCATTGATCTTCCTCTAACTAAACCATTTCTTACAGCTAAATTATAGATTCTTGCTGATTCTTCTTCTATTGCTTGAGGAATGTTCAATATCGATGCTGCTTTCTTTAACTCAATAATAGCGTACTTTAGATTTCGCTCTAAAGCTGTTGAAGAACGAGAATGCCATTTCTTTAACCTCAACATCTTTCTTTTTTGCGACGTAGGTAAAGCATATACATCAGAACCTGAACCTATTTTAGTTCCTGTACCACTATCATGCTTTGTAAATGTTACAGGAGCTCCAGCTCTTCTTTTTTCACTGGAATCTTCATAACTAAATTCTCTCCATTCTTGGCCAGTATCAACTGACCCTTCAGAAATAACGAGACCGCAATCGCGGCAAACGATTTCTCCTCGTTTTTTATCTTCAACAACATTAATAGAATTGCACTTCGGACATTTTTTGATGAAACTCATTTTTATTACCCTCCGGAGTAAACGATTACTTTAAATGTCTATCGCTTAGTCTCTTTAAAAAGTTTTCGAAATAATAAAAGATTTTTCGTGTTATTTATTTAGACACTTTTCGGTAGTAGAAGGGTCATTTTTTATTAAATTCGTAAGTCTTACCGTTTTGACCCTTAAGACTTATTTTATTATCTTGAGGATTTTCAAGGCTTGCTCCTCTAGCGTTTATTCTATCTCCTAATTCCGAGAGCTGAGAACAAATATCTGCAAAACGTTCAATTAAATTGTTATTATTTTTATTGAACTTTACGCATGCATTATAAAATTTATCATCTAAGGAATAAACTCTGTTTTTTCCTCCCCCTTCTACTTTTTTGAATCCGTTTCTATTTACTAGACCTTCATCGGCCATTTCTTCTATCGCAGGATAGATCATTGTAAGATTTGCAGGAATCCCTCCAACATAAGAAAGAATCTGATCTGAATCAAGAGCTAACTTCTTCTTACTATTGAATAAAGCAAAAAATATTCGTCTTTTACTATTATCTTTACTTAATGTATTCAAAATAATAGATTCGTAATTTTTTTCTACCATTTACTTTTCTACTAGGATAGCATTAATGCTTCCATCTTGACCTGGTCTAGAGGTTACCTTTGCTAATCCTAATTCTGTTTTTATTATTGCTCCTTTTGTTATTATGTCTTCTCTCACAAAGTGTCTATTACTTTTGTTTTTAATTACATCTAGAATCTTGGACTTTTTTACACCGTCTTTTGTTACGATGTTAGCAGAATTAGCAAATAACAGACTGTTTTTTCTTAAGCCACTTCTTGCTCTTTTTGTCTTTATTTTATTTAGTCCTAAGCGAGTTAGATTAGAATCAGCTACAACTTCAGTTTTCTTTTTCTTTCTGAAGGATTTTAATTTACCTCCAGTTCCCTTCAATTTTGATCTCTTTACATATCTTGACATTTCTTTTTTAAGGAAATATGAAAAGGTTTATATATGTTTTGATTCCATTTTGATTATTGTTCAAAATGGAAATAGAGAGACCGTTTGATGCGTTAAGTCAGTCAAGAGGCAAAAGAATCGTTATTGAAATGAAAGACAAGTCACAGATCTCAGGTGTACTAAAAGCATTCGATAAGCACGTAAACTTATTACTAGAAAACGCTGAAGTAAGAGTAGACGGAAAAATGAAAAGCAAAATAGGAACTGTGTTTATTCGTGGTGGTACAATAGTTTCAGTAGCTCTAGAGTAATATGGTTAAAGGTACTCCGTCTAAAGGTAAGCACGCTAGTAAGAAGACACACATTCGTTGCAGAAGGTGTGGTAACCATACTTACCATGTGAGAAAAAAGGTTTGTTCTTCCTGTGGTTTCGGAGAAACCTCTAAGCTTCGGAAATATAATTGGCAAACAAAGAAGTCAGGTAAGAGGATAAAATGAAAAGTGATATAACTATATTCCCTGGATTGAAAAGTTTTGTGAAGGAGCTCTCTAAAAAAGGTAATTTAGAAGAAATTGTAGATATTCTAAAGGATCCTCAAATATTGGAATTAAAAACAGAGGATGTGGGTAAATTATATGATGGAAAAAAAGTTACTGTTGAAATGCCTCCTCACTTACAGAGAAAATTAAAATCTGAAGGTAATGAAATCTATGCTGTAACACCTTATACTAAAGAAGAGTTGAAGGAAACTACTTATTTATGGCCGGATGAAATTAAGATTCATATAATACCTGTTAAGATAATAAAACCAAAATATATGCCGCGTTTAGTTGTAACTAAAACTTGTATGATGCCAGAGATTCGTGGTGAAGGTTAATACTTATTAATTAAGAAGTAACAAGATGAAAATACATCTATATGAGACATACTCAACTGCAAAACAATTGGGTAGTGATCATATTGATAGAGATCCCCCCTTTTATTGTTTTGCAATACCTAGCAAAAAAGACGAAAGACATGAAAGGTTATCATTAGACGAACTAGCTGATAAATTATTGGAACACTTACCTAATGTAGATAATCCGATAACTCATCCGAATGTGGTTACCAAACCCCCTAAAGCATATATAAAAGAAACTGAACTCAAATACACTGAGTCACTAGAGAAAGCTGGTGCTCAAAACTATAAAAACTTAGATGGTAAGGCACTTGATAAGTTATGTGATCTGCTTGTGATAAAAAGAGCAAGAGTTTTAAAACAAAAGAAAAGAGAAAGAAGGAACGCTGATAAACTAGCTAAAAAACGCGAATTCTGATATTCAAAAGCTTTTTAATTTTTACTGAATAATAATTAAACAAGATGGCTAGAACTAGAAAATTAGTTTTATATCCCACGTTGATGGACCTGAATGCAGATACAAGAACCTCAAGTACACTTGGGTATATGGAAATACCTGTAGATTATATGGTAGCTCTATCTGGCAAGGTTATACGAGATTTATTAACTGATAAGAAACATATTGGCAAACATATAGCTATAAATGTTCCTTGTGACTTAGAAAAAGAAGTAGGATTTGAGGGGACGGATAAAGTTCGTGGAATACTCTCCAGTCCTAAAGAATATTTAGAAAAATTGGCACTTGAAGGTAACGCTTATACTCCTTATGTCATCTATTTTAGAGTAAGAAAGGAGCTAAAAGATAGACCTAAAAAAGATTCGAGTCTAGATAAAAAATTAAAGAAAAACTCCTGAATTTAATTTTCAAAAGCTTTTTATATGCATATTAAGCGATTTTAATTCATGGGCCCGTAGCTCAGCCTGGTTAGAGCACTGGATGATGTGATATATTTCACTTCAGGTGAACCTTTTAAGCCAGGTGTCGCGGGTTCAAATCCCGTCGGGCCCACTTTTTTATGTTAACAAAATCTGAATTAGAAGAAATAAGAAGAGAATTAGAAACTTCTAGAAATCCCTTATTTATATTCCATGATGATGGAGATGGCCTGTGCTCATTCCTACTTTGTTATAGATATGTGAGAAGGGGTCATGGAGAGCTAATAAAGAGATTATTTACTTTAACTGAAGAATATGATTATCTAGTTAGAAGACATGATCCTGACAAAATATTTATTCTTGATGTTCCTGAAGTTGACCAAGAGTTTATCGACGAAGCTAAAGTTCCAATAATTTGGATAGATCATCATCCTATTCAAAAAAGAAAGAATGTAAAATATTTTAATCCTAGGTTCAGAAGTCCAGATAAAAATTTTCCAGTTAGCTACATTTGTTATAAAGCTTTAAAGACTCACATGTGGATAGGAATGATGGGTTCTGTAAGTGATTACTATCTTCCTGATTTTAAAGATGAGTTCGCAGAAAAGTATCCAGACTTGATCTCAAAGGATGTAAAAACTGCTGGCGAAGCCTTATATAAAACTAAACTAGGAGAGTTAATTAGGATTCTTTCTTTTTCATTAAAGGGTCCTATGTATAAAGTCAGACAACATATATCTCAACTATTAGACATGGATGATCCTCGAGATGTAGAAGAACTAGCTGATAAAAAAACAATTGAAAAATATGATAAAATAAAGAAACTGGCATTAAAACAAAAACCTGAAGGTAAATTTTTTATCTATAAATACGAAAAAGGTTTGCCTTTTCTTGCAGAATTATCTAATGAGTTTATAAATTTATTTCCCGATAAAATAGTTATTATCGCTAGAGAAAGTGAAGGTGAAGTTAGAGCTTCTATTAGATCTAGAAAGTATAAAGTCCTAAAGCCTATAAAAGAAATATTTAAACAGATACCTGGTAATGGTGGCGGACACGAAGTTGCTTGTGGTATAATGATAGGCGCTAATGACTGGCAAATGTTCTTATATAAGTTACGAGATAAATTTTAAGTATACTAATTACTACAATATGGTTGAATCAGAGATTGAGATTAATGAGAACAAGCAATCTTTACTATATGTATTTAATATATTAGATAAGAGAAAAAGTTCTAATCATGTAGAAATATATGTTCCTAAAGGTAAAAAGAAAGAAGGAGTTGAAAAGGTACATAGTGTTTTAAAATTATATGACTTTCTTTTTACTGATTTTGAATTAAGAGTATGTAATAATATAAATAATAAACCAGAGAGATCTTTTAGAAGAGGGAGAAATCCAGATCTCTTTATTAGAGTTAACATAGAAAATAATGGAAAATATGATAATTCTCCAGATATAGTAGACGGAACGCATTACATTTATGGGGAATATTGTGACAGTGGAATCCAAACTTATCATTTAAATAAAGTAAAGTATAATGAAATAAGAAGAGATCTAACAAGTAGATTAGCTTCTTTATTTGCAGATTTATTAGATACATCTAATCTAACTAATGTATCACAGCAAGTTATTAGATTTTCTCCAGATGGAGGATCTTCTAGAAAAAAAAATAATTTTTCAGCAATGTATCCTTTTAGGTGCCCTCTTCTTGAAAAGTATAAAACATCTAGAAGCCCAGAATATACTGAGTCTCACTCGTTTAGTAAAGAAGAGTTTGATTTATTATCTAAAAAAATTAAGGTATATTACGAAACACATAAAGTTAAATTAGGAATATATAAAGTAGCAGGATGCCTATTTAAGCCATATAATGCTAATCCTGAATTAATCGAAGAGGGTGAGGTTAAGTTCTTAAAAATCCTTAATTGTTTAGTTGAAAATGAAAAAAATGACTTTAGCGATATAGCAAACATATGTAATTGTAAAGACAGTTGTGCAGATGTATTCAAGACAAGTATTATTAAAGAGTTTTATTACTTTAAAAAATTATTCGGGGTTGGAAATACCAAGTTTCTTGATAATATTGTTGATAAATACAATAAAACTGCTGAACTGGAAGGTTGGAAAAAAACAAATTTAAGAGATCTTTTAAGTACTTTTAAAAATCTAAGATAATGTAATCTTTCTAAAAGTAATATTTAAATAAATGTAAGTTAAAGTATTTTTAATGGCAACTGAAGCTGAAGAGAGATTAAAGAAATTAGAATGGTTTAAGAAGCAGAAAATAGACCCTTATCCTTATTCTTTTAATGTAAAAAACAAGATTGAAGATTTAAGAAAATCTTTTTCTAAATACAAGAATAAAAAAACAATTATAGCTGGAAGATTAACTGCTATAAGAGGTCATGGAAAAGCGGTTTTTGCAGACATTGAAGATAGCACTGGAAAGATTCAATTACTCGTTAGAATAGATGTTACTGGAAAAAAACAATTTGAAATTTTTCAACACTTAGATAGAGGAGATATTGTTGGGGTTGAAGGAACTCTAATGAAATCAAAGAGGGGAGAAATGACTATCCAAGTTAAGAAAATAACTCTACTGTGTAAGTGTGTCGCTCCTTTGCCTGATTCATGGACTGGTGTGAAAGATAAGGAAATACGTTATAGAAAAAGATATCTGGATTTGATAATAAACCCTGATGTTAAAAAAATATTCATAACAAGAACAAAAATCATAAATGCTATTAGAGAATTTCTAGACAAAAGAGGTTATTTAGAAGTTCAGACTCCTATCTTACAATCGATTTATGGAGGGGCAGCAGCAACCCCTTTCAGAACTCATTTGAATCATTTAAACATGAATATCTATCTCAGAACTGCTGATGAATTATACTTAAAAAGATTAATAGTAGGTGGTTTTGAGAAGGTATATGAGTTTGGTAAGGATTTCAGAAACGAGAGTATTGATTCTACTCATAACCCTGAATTTACTCAACTAGAAATCTATACTGCATATATCGATTACAAAGGTGTAGCAAAATTATTCCAAGATATAATGAAGTACGTATGTAAGAAGGTTGTAGGAACAACTGAGATAACTTACCAGGGTAAAAAACTAGATTTTGGTAAATGGGAACAAATTTCCATGGTAGATGCTATAAAAAAATACGCTAAAATAAATGTTAAGGGAAAAAGCTTGGTTGAGCTCAAGAAGATAGCAAATGACAACAACATAGAAATTCCGAAAAGCCCTACAGTAGGTAAGTTAATTAGCACTATTCATGAGGAACTTGCTGAGAGTAAAATAGTAAAGCCAACTTTGGTTATGGATTATCCTATAGAAACTACTCCGCTTTGTAAGCCTCTTAGAAAAGGAGATAAAAATTTTGTAGAAAGGTTCGAGCCCATTGCAGCAGGTATGGAATTAGGTAACGCTTATTCTGAATTAAATGATGCGAAATTACAAGAAAAGCTCTTAAGAGATCAAGTCAAAGAGAGGAAGAATACTGATGAACCTTGGACAAGTGATCTAGACAAAGACTTCATTTCTTCTTTAGAATACGGAATGCCTCCTACTGGCGGAATAGGTATTGGTATCGATAGAATTGTAATGTTGCTAACTGATCGACCATATATAAGAGAAGTAATATTCTTTCCTTTTATGAAACCTGAGTGAATCTAAGAAGAAATAAGCTCTAATTGAATAAATTAATAGTTGTTTCTAGATCTTTCCTAATCTTTTTACAATTCTTTTCTATCCTTTCACAATCTTTCGCTAGCTTATGTATATTATCTTTTTCTTTTTTGATAAGATAATTTATTGTATTAATTATGTCTTCTTCTTTTATCGCAACTAGACCTTCTTTAAGAGAATTATATCCCAAAGTCATTAGTTTATACTTACTGTACTCATCTTTAACATAAACATGGTGTTGGAAAACCTTATCTTTAAATGCTGATTCTGAAATGCCTGTATTTTTATGAAATTCTTCTTTACTTACACCAAAATAAATTGTGCTATTAGAATCTTTAAACCATGTACCAACCATTTCTAAAGGTTCTCGGCCTACCATTATGTATATCACTACTAACCAATAAAATATATAAAGATTTCTTTGTACATACGGATTATGAAATTACCAGAATTCACTTCAGAATTAGAGAATATATTGAAAAAGTCAGATTTAAAATATGAAGACTTTGATAAGATTGGGCTAACAACGGACAACGCTGGAACAATGTGGATAGATGGGAATAGTTACTATAATCCTTTAATTAATCATATATTAACAGCAGAAAAAACAGTAAAAATGAATTTTGATGGAACAAGATCAAACAGATTAGAGCCAACAGAACACATAGTTACAGAACCTCATGATTATACTATAGTAGGATACAAATTTAAAGGAGGATACGGTACAGAACTAGTGGTTAGGAAATATTTAGATAGAATAGAATGCTCTCTACATGGTAATTTTAATAAGAAGTTAGAAGGGAACACTAAACGTAGTATGATTTTGGACGTTTTAAAAGCAAATGCTAGCCTTCTTTTACTCATTATTCAATATATAAATAAAAACAGCTTAAAAGCTCATTTTACTAGTAATCCAGAGTTAGAAGAATAATTAACCTTCTTAATTCTGAGCAGGACTGACTAAAATATTTAAATCATTAATTTTAAATTTAATACATGAGCTTAACGTTTGCAATAATAATTATGATTTTCTCACTAATTATACTCATAGTGTCATCTATTTTTCTAGTTAATGCGTCCTTAAAATTTTCCAAGGCTATTGGAATATCTGCTTTTGTCATAGGTTCTGTTGTACTAGCTATGGCAACCAGCTTACCAGAATTCTTTGATGTTCTTGTTTCTAACTTAATGAACTTAGCTAATATGGGTATAGGTGTTATTATCGGTTCCTGCATTACAAATCTTTGTCTTATTCTAGGACTTGTTTCAATAATAGTTACATCTGAAGTAAAAAGCAAACTTGAAATAAATAGTATTCTACTCGCCTTAATGTCTTTGTTTGCATTCCTTGTTTTTGGTGCTGATGGCTTTATTTCCAGATTAGAAGGCGCTGCTATGTTTATTCTATTTTTAGGATATATATTCTACCTGCTTAAGAAAAGCACAGCTAGAAGCAAATCAAACCTTATGTTCAAAAATCTAGTATTATATTACTTTATAATTTCAGTATCTATATTTGCTCTAGTAATTGGTGCTTACTTAGCTGTAAGTTCTGGAGAATATATAATGCTACTTGCTGGAATTCCTATTGGAGTAATAGGCCTTACAGTATTAGCAATAAGCACAAGCTTACCTGAACTAAGCTCTAGTATAGTAGCAGCAATAAAAAAAGGTGAAGAACTAGCGCTTGGAAATCTTATAGGTAGTAATATATTCAATATTCTATTTGTTATAGGGTTAGTAGCATTAATACATCCTATATCCTTCTCATTTGAAATGTTTGAAGTTTCCTTATTTATTGCAATAGGTGTGACATTATTTTTCTTTGCGTATGTAACTATCAGAAAAAAAGCAGACAAATGGCTTGGAGTAACTTTAACATCAGTATACGTAGTATACCTTTATTATATACTACTTTCAATATATTAAAACCATTTATAATTTCGATAACGTTCTTCAAGATATCCTTTATGTGAGAAGGCTATAATTTTCTTATAATCGGACTCGGAAACCTTTCGTTTAATTAACCAAGTAGATAGTGCATCCATACCTCTTCCCAGGGAGGGTGATAGTAAATCCATACCACGTTTTGGACGAGACATACCTTCTCCTTTTTTACACATTATGTCACCAATCTCAGTTATAAAATCGTCTAAACTTATAGTACATTTGAGAACTGAGCTAATTTTTTTATGCACTTCTTCTACAGTATTCAAAGTTTTAGCTGTTTCTAGAAAATCCGCCCCTATGTCTTCTAAAAATTTCTCTGCATTAGTATAAATTTTCATTTTTATATAGAATTAGACTAACCTTGGGCTTTCCTTTCTTTATGCTTAGGTCTAAAATCCTTACAGCCACACTTTCTGCAGATAACTTTTTTAGCTCTTATCTTAGCACCGTCAGCTCTCTGCTTACTCTTACATTTCTTACAAATCCAAATTCTCTTCCAAAGTCTATCCTCTGCTTCTTGTATTTTCATTTTACTTCTTTGATTATTCTCTCACCCATTATATCCCAAAAAACTACGGTATCGTTAGCTTTTAACTCTTTGTTTAATTCTGGGTCTTTCTTTGCTTCAAAGGTTTCATAACTTTCCATGTCCATTATCTGTGCGCTACCGCTTGATACTGATAGAACTTGAGCTTCTTTTTTTTCAATTATTGGAACCTGTACTGCTGCGTGTCCAGTAAAAACTTTAATTTTTTTAGCTTTTGAGATAAGAGTTTGCGCTGAAACTCTGTATTTTGCATGACCGTGTTTTCCTGGAGCAGATCTCTGCATATCTAATATCTTACAAGCTTCTCCGTCCATCATAATGTATCTACCTGGTTTTAAATCGCTAATTGATTTATTCTCTACTGCCATTTTACATCTCCTTTTGAGCTAACTTGATATCTTCGGCTTTGATTGTAGTTCTACCTGCGTGTTGAGCGAATTTCCAAGCTTTTTCTGAAAGATTTGAACCAAATTCCTGTAAAACTTCGGCTAAAGCCTTTTTTGCGTTGTCACTGACGCGATTTGCGCCAACTTGTCTCATAATTCTGCCCATAGCTGCTAAAGGTAAAATTTTAACCATTTTTATCATCTAAACCTTAAAAATATGCTCTATTTAAAAAGATTATTATACTCTATTCGATATTAAAAATTAGCTCTTTACCGTTTTTAAAGAACCCTTTGCTGGTTATTTTTATCTGCTTACTTTCAATAATCTTGCCTGCAATCTTAGCGTTAATTCCGAATTTATTAGCTTCCTCTATTACTTTTTCAGGTTCTGGAGTAATCACAGCCAAGCCTTGACCCATGTTCCATACCTTATATGCTTCCTCATCTTCTACATTTCCGAGTTCCTGGCAATATAACATTGCATCACAAGGGTCAAACAAATTAGTAAGTCTAGCACCGTAAGGAGTGGGTCTAAGAACTCTCTCAATTTTTTCCCTAATGCCTCCTCCAGTAATATGAGAAACTCCATGTATCTCACAGCAACCTTTGGTTTGAAAACCGCCGTGCATATGAACAAATGCTTTGGAATAGATCCTTGATGGTTCTAAAATAAGGTTTCCTAACTTTTCATTCTTGTATGTAGAATTATGCCAATTACTTCCTAAATTTTCTTTGAAGACTTTTCTAACCAAAGAAAGACCATTTGATCTGAAACCTTTTTCTTGAAAAACTACAATTGAATCGCCAAGTTTAATTTCCTTTCCTGTGAACAACTTGTCTTTTTTGGCAAACCAGATCAGTGTAGCTCCCCAATTATAAACAAAGTCACCATATCCTGCGACAGCATCTCCGAGCTGTGCAATCTCGCCATTAATTATTGCAACATTTGCTTCTTTAGCTGCTTCTACGTATCCGTCTGCAAGCTGCTTAATAATTGGAAGTCTCGTCTCATTAGTTCCTAAAGTATTGACATCTAATGTGCTACCTACAAGCACAGGTTCTCCTCCTCTTAGGATGGCATCGTCGCAAACCATAGCAAGTAAATCAAAAGCAAGTGTGTCATGCTTATTCATTCTCTGAGCAATTTCTGCTTTGGTTCCTACGCCATCAAAACCCATACACATAAAGCTACCTTCGGGTAACTTGCTTACGTCAACTACTCTAACTGCAGAAAAATCATCAAATGGCGAGATTATTTCGCCAATATTGTCTGTTCTGTTTTGCCACGACTTTTTTGATGCTTCGTAGAATATCCTTGCAGCTTTTGATTCAATATCTACATCAACTCCTGCCTTAGCATAATCATCTGCCATATTAGTTAAGTTCTTTATCTGCTTTTTTTAACTTATCTATTTTTTCAGCATTTTTCTTTAGAATCATATTGCTAATATTAGCATTATGATATCCCAATATCTGTGCTACGTGTCTTGCTGCGTTCGATGGTTTCAATATCAAAGAATTGGAACTTCCTGGAGGATTTCTAATGCATGAAATATATTCTTCAGGATTAGGTGGACAGCTGATTACCGGATGAACACTATGGAACGCTGCAACTCCAGATAATGCGTCAGTTCCTCCTGCAACTGCGATAATCACAACAGGCTCTAGAGAACCATTGTATTCTCTGATAATTTTCTCGCATAATGCTGGTTGTTTATGAGCTGAACAAATTCTTACTTTTGAAGGTATGCCATACTTATTCAACTCTTCTTGTATTTTATCAATATGTGGCTTATCACTGTATGAACCTGCCATTATTACGGCGATTCCTCCCTTAATATAGCCTACATTCTGCAGGTTACTGATAACTTCTAGTTTTGCATTTGCAGTTGGAAATCTGAAAGTTTTACCAGTAAGTGACTCGTATAATTTTATATATCTATACGACACTTCAACAACATCCTCATCACTTAATTCAGGTATTTTCCCAGTGCTTCCGTAACTAAATCCTTTCTCTGTAAGAACATCTCTCACAAATTGTTTTGATAGCTCTTTGATCTTTAGTTGAGGTTTTTCTTTGAGTAACTCACTTACATTTTTGTATCTTCCAGTAGCCATTTCTTTCTTAATTAATTCGAATTTTCTGTATTCTTCAATGCTACAATACCTAGAAGAATCAGGAGTATTTGATTCGTCAATTAAGAATAAGTTCCCTCTTTCATCAGTACCAAATTCATATTTTGTATCAATGAAAATTAATCCTGACTTTTCTGCTAATTGCGCTCCTCTTTGATATAATTTCAGAGAAACATCCTTAACTTTTCGAGCAAGTTCTTTACCTAATTGTTTTTCTACGTCTTCAAAAGTCATAGGTTCGTCATGCTTAGATTTAGTGGTAGGTGTAAAAATAGCATTATCAAGTTTTTGGTATCTTAGTAAGCCATTCTCTAGCTTCACTCCGCAGATCTGTCTATTACCCTTCTCGTATTCTCCTGCAAGACTGCCCCAAACATAACCTCTAACAACGCATTCTACCATTATGTTCTTGTAGAATTTCTGAACTATAACATTAGGATGCGGACTTTCAACAGAAGCATTTGGAATTATATACATTGGGTTTTCAAATGCCCATTCATTGAACATGTTAAGTATTCTCCCTTTGAATGGTATACTTCTTCCTAGAACATAATCAAAAGCAGATACCCTATCACTAGCAACCATAATAATAGGTGAGCCGACTTTATCTGATGTAAAATGTATGTCTCTAACTTTACCGGATTTATGTTTACCTAATTCAGGTATAAATCCATAATCAATAGTATTATGAATATTCTCTTGTATTATTCTTTTATACTCCTTTGACATTACACACCTCCAAATTACTTACTTAAAGTAATTAACAGCATTTTTAAATATATTGAAATTTGTCTCAATAAACTCATCAATATTATTATTTTTTCTTTTAGATATTTCTTTTTTTAGATGGAATTCAGGCTCATTTACTGAATATATTGCTCTTTCAGGATGAGGCATCATACCCATTATTCTGCCCGTTGAATCGCATATGCCTGCAATATCTCTCATAGCACCATTTGGATTTATTGGAAAAACTCCATTTGCAGGATTGCCTTTTTCATCACAGTACGTAAAAACAATCTGATTATTTTTTTCTAATTCTTCTAACACTTTTTCATCGCAAAAGAATCTTCCTTCCCCATGAGCAACAGGAAGATGAGTTACATCAACTCCTTTTGTGAATACACATTTCGAGTTGTTATTTTTTAAATGAACCCATCTGCACTCATAACGATTCTGATTGTTCCATCGTATAGAGTGAACTCTCTGACCATAATCAGTCGAGGGTAAAGAGAATAATCCCAGATGTGTCATTATCTGGAATCCATTACATACTCCGAGGATTAATTTTTCTGATTTGATAAATTCCAGTAAATCATCCCAGAGATGATTTCTAAGCTTATTTGCAAAAGCGTTACCTGAACCAGTATCATCCCCATATGAAAATCCACCAGGGAACATTATAATATCATAATCTGCTAATTTTTTCTTTTTAGATATTAAGTCATTAATATGGACAATCTCAGAGTCAGCTCCAGCTATGTTAAAAGCGTGTGCACTTTCTTTTTCACAGTTTATTCCATATCCGGACATAATCAATACTCTTACCATTTAATAATCCTTGAACCTCTCTTTATAGACTTCTTCTAGCTTTTTTACATTCGAATTAATGATTTCTTTATTGTTTTTTATTACAAATTCTTCATTTTTTACAAGGCCGATTTCACCGAAAACGAAATCTTTCATCTCGCTTTCGAACTCTTCTTTATTCGTAGGATCAATTGTTACAATAAATCTTGATTGTGATTCTGAATACAATATCTTCTCAATAGGTAAATCTTCATTAGGTGCTTTGCTAAAATCTACTTCAACTCCTAATTGCCCGCCAATTGCCATTTTAGCCAAAGTTATGATTAAGCCTCCAGGTCCAACAGATGAGCAAGAACTAAACATTCCTTTTTGATTAAGCTCATACATTTTTTCGTATAATTCTCTGGCTTTTTTTGCATTGACTTTAGGTGACTTTGATCCAATTTCCTTAAGTGCGTAGTAGAACTCACTACCGCCACACTCATCTTTTGTCATTCCAATCACATAGATTATATCTCCTGGAACTTTCAAATCCGTAGTAGTTGTTTTATGAATATCATCGATAACTCCAATTGAGGATATCATCAAAGTAGGCAAGACAGAAATTTTTATTGGATTGTTATTTTCATCGAATCCTTTGAAGTCATTATACATGCTATCCTTTCCAGATATTAATGGAGTCTTGTATATAGTGGTGTAATCATAGCAAGCTTTTGCAGCATCTTTCAATTGAGCTAGTCTTTCCGATTCACCAGAACTACACCAACAGAAGTTATCCAGTAATGCTAGATGATTTATATTACCTCCTACAGCAACACAATTCCGTATAGATGTATCAATTGCGCACGCAGCCATGTCATAACAGCTGATTTCACTTAATCTAGGATAAAGACTTTGTGACATTACTATCCCTTTTTTGCTTTTAGCTAAAGGTCTTACTACAGAAGCAGTTCCATTAACTCGTCCTTTACCTTGTAATGGCTTGATTATAGAATTATTTTGAACTTCGTGATCATATTGCCTTGATATAAATTCATAACTGCAGTTGTTATGATTTCCGAGTATTTCTTCAAACAATTCAGTGTGATCGTCTATGACTATCTTAGGTTCTTTTTTATTGTATGGGTACGGTTTGGTTTTTAATTTTCTTTCGGGTAATCCGTCGTGTAAAAAGTCCATATCCAAATTGAATATCTCCTTACCGTTGAATCTTACAATAGCTCTGTTTGTGTCATTGAATTTACCTATAATTGATGTTTCAACGCCTCTGCTTTCCATAAGGTCAACAAATTCATTGAGTTTATCCTCAGGTACAGCTAGAGTCATTCTCTCCTGTGACTCGGAAATCCAGGTTTCCCACGGCTGTAATCCTGGATACTTCAAGGGGACTTTTTCAAGATCAACGACAAAACCTCCGCATTCTTTGGCCATTTCTGCAACAGAGCAAGATAATCCTCCTGCACCATTATCTGTGAGACTATTATACAATCCTCGGTCTCTTGCTTCTTTTACCAAAGCATCTGAAAATTTCTTCTGAGTAATTGGATCTCCTATCTGAACAGCTGTTGCTGGACTACCTTCATCCATTTCTTCAGATGAAAAGGTAGCTCCGTGTATTCCGTCTTTACCAACTCTTCCACCAATCATAACTACATTGTCTCCTGGTTGAGCTTCTTTCTCATGACTTAACTCACCATTTGAAATCTTTCTAGGAATCAAACCAACAGTACCTACAAAGACGAGGGGTTTACCCTTGTAATGATCATCAAAAAACACAAAACCCTGAGGTGTTGGTATTCCTGAACAATTACCTCCAACATTAACTCCATATATAACACCATCTAATATTCTTCTTGAAGATAGTGATGGATTTGTTTTATTTTTACCTCTGTAAATTATTCTTGTGTCTTCAGGTCTTCCAAAACAGTAGCCGTATTTATTTACAATCGGCAGAGCACCTAAACCGAATCCAATAGTATCTCTATTAACCCCGACGATTCCAGTAATTGCTCCTCCAAAAGGATCCAAAGCAGACGGACTATTATGCGTCTCTACCTTATCAGTAACCATAAACTCATCGTCAAAGATTATTCCTCCAGAATTATCCTTGAAAACTGACAAACAGAAATCCTTATCTCCTAGATCTTTTCTTATTTTATTTGTTGATCCTTTGATATATCTGGAAAATATTCCTTCAGATATATCATCCATCTCTGTTGCAAAAATAGTATGCTTACAATGCTCAGACCATGTCTGTGCTATTGATTCCAGTTCAATATCTGTAGGATTTCGTCCTTCTTTCTTGTAATAATCCTGAATAGCATGCAAATAATCAAGATCAAGAGCCAAAGGTCCTCTTCTCTTATTTGTCTGAGGATCAAGTATTCCTTTCTTTCCAAGTTCCATTAATTTTTCATCGCTTACATTCAAGTCAACTTCAACAACATCTTGACTCTGATGAAGATTAACTCTAGGTACAATGTAGTCCATGCCTTCATCTTTGAAATACTCTTCATAGGATTTTATGTGAAATCTTTCAATTAATACATTAATTAATTCATGAGATATTTTTTCAACGTCCCCTCGATTTATATCTCCTTTAATGAAAAGAAGCTTTGAAGAGAACACTTTACTAAGTCCAATATTAATCTTAAATAAATCATCAATTATTTCAGTAGCAGTATGTGCCACATTATCAGTTACTCCAGGTAAGAATCCGAGTTCTAAAGCCCAATCAAATTCTATATCGTGCGGTGAATTTATTCTTACAGTTTCAGCAACAGGACTGTAGAGAGAATTAGCTATTTTTTCTATTTGTTTTTCAGAAAAATCATATTGTATTGTATAAACTTTACTGATATCTAAAGAAATATTATAGTCTTTAAACTTTTTTTCAAGTATCTTTGCTTCTGAGTTCTTTTCCTTAGAATCTATTTCTATTCTGAAAATTTTCTCACCCATTTGCGAATTCCTCTATTTCTTCATGAGTTGGCATTGTACGAGCTCCTTTTTTAGTTATGGCTATTCTGCCAGCAAGTATAGCATATTCAATAGCCTCTTCTTCGGATTTGCCATCTAATAAAGCCGAAACAAATGCTGCGGTAAAACAATCTCCTGCTCCTGTAGAATCAATGAACTTCTTAGATATTTCCTTAACTCCGAATTCTTCTAGTTCACCATTTTTGTAGTATTTTGCTCCTTTGCCACCACACGTAACAATAATATGAGGAACTAATTCACATAATTCTTCTACGTTATCTAAACTTCCTACCATTAATTCAACTTCTCCTAAGCTAGGAGTTATATAATCACATAATTTCAAGAGACGTCTTAATTTTTCTATACCATGTCTAGCAAGGATATTTCCAGGATCCATTGCTATTTTTATGCCTCTTTTCTTGGCTTCACTTGCAATAGCAGTGTATAATTCAATTATGTTTTCTCCGTCAAGGCTTCCAAAAACAATAAATTTTGTATCTTCGTATAATTCTTCAGCAAAATCCTCTATATCTAAATCAACATGAGGATAGATATACATTCTTCTAGCTGCTTTTTTATTTACAAAACAATAAAGGATGTTATTTGGTTTATTCGTTCTTTTGGCAAATGAATAGTCTACATTAGCCTTATCAAAGTCTCTGAGTAACATAGAGGTATGAACATCTTCGCCTATGTTTCCAAAGAAAAAAGATTTCTTTCCTAATCTTCCCAGTCCGTCTGCTATATTTCCTGCTTGTCCGCCTGAACGTATAACTAGTTCATCGATTACTATTTCTTCATCATCATCACAAAATTCATCTACATATGAGATGATGTCTACATTCACTGCTCCAATACTTACTACTTTTTTCATTTTGAAAATTCGTTATATTTCTCCCTCGCGAATTTATCAAACTCTTTAGTACTCATAAGATTAAATTTAGTTGGTATGTTCAGATTAGAATTATCTAATTGCTCACGAATAATTTCTTCAATGTATCTATCATCCTTACCTGTTTCTTCATAAATTCTATGAGGGATTCTCTCAGTTTTCATTAATTTTGACCTTTTTAATATACCTTCAAGAGAAACATTATTATCTTTCCCCATTATTACTACAGCTTCTGGCAAAACATCTTTTCTAAGTTCTTTATTATATGTATTTGAAGAAGTTAAAAGAGGTAATACTCCTAACAAAGACGAGCCTATAATAGATATACTTGCGTTCTTCAATGCCAAATCGCAACCAGGATTGAAGGCTATTGAATGCGGAACATCCTTTAAAGTGTCTGTATCTGACCAGCTATCACCAATATGTGTACCTTTGTAACTTGTATCATCAGGATTCAGTATTTTTCTAACAATTCGTGATTTGTAAGTTCCTCCAATAAACCTCTCGATAGTTCCATTGTATTGACCATTAGATATTCCTATCTGTGTTGCTATTACATCCTTTATTCCTGCATTCTTTGCTATTTCATCAGCTACTTCCTGATGCGTTGCAGTTACTGCTGTGATATTATATGACTCTTGTGATAATGCATCAACGAACCTAGGTGCATCTGGAATTAATCTCAAATTTCTCCCAACAATTTTATTGAACTCGGGAGAGACGCCAGTTAATAGTTGTACGCCTGAAAAACATAATGGTGCATACCAACAGTAAGGAATACCTTCCTTTGCTACTTCTACATTCATATTACCATATTCTTTGTATTTGTTCTCGCCATCATTTCCTGCAAGATATCTAGCTACGATAACTCCTGAATCATCTTGATTTATAACTCCGTCCATATCTATAGATAATAATCCGTTCTTTTGAACATGGGCAAAGTAGATTTCACCTATAAAATGCAGTTTATCAATAAATTCCTTTCTGGAAGAACAATTTTTCTCGAACATGTCCCCTGCTCTGATATTAATTATCTTGTATGCCATTTTAAACGTTAATTTCCGGATTTGCCTTTCCTATTAGGTTAGAGTACTTTCCAATAACTGGCTTGGCATTATTTTTCAAAAACTCTTCAGTCTGAATACTGGCTGCTCCTGCAAACCTCTCGGGCTTCTCGAGAAGATTGTTTAGATATTCCTTTGTTACTGGAATATTTTTATCATTAGCTAATCTATCAAATAAATCATTTGATTTTCCATCTAATTTTACTCTTTTTGCTGCTTCAACAGAATGTTTCTTTATAATCTCGTGCATTTTCTGCCTGTCTTCGCCTTTTTTACACAAATCCATGAGAATGACTTCAGTTGCCATAAATGGCAATTCCTCATCAAGATGTTTTTTGATTTGAGCAGGATAAACAACCATTCCGTCAGTTATGTTTTGATATAATTTCAGAATTGCATTTGATAACAAAAACAACTGAGGAATATCCATTCTTCTTATTGAAGAATCATCAAGTGTTCTTTCAAACCAATGACTGGCATGAGTATGGGAAAAATCAAGTTGCAAGTTTATTAGTTTTCTACAGAGTGCAGTCATCCTTTCAGATCTCATAGGATTCCTCTTGTAAGCCATTGCTGAGCTTCCTGTTTGTGATTTTGCAAATGGCTCTTCAACTTCTTTTAAGTTAGACAATAACCTCAAATCAACTGCAAATTTATGAGCTGATTCAGCAATTCCTGAGAGTACTTTTGATAGAATCGCATCAATCTTTCGAGTATAAGTCTGCCCAGTAACTGGGTAAGAAGTTTCAAAACCTAGTTTCTTGCTTACTAATCTATCTAATTC
>CP070803.1:77715-81254 GCA_020343615.1 Candidatus Woesearchaeota archaeon
AGCGTAACATAGATACGCAAGCATACACTACTCATAATTTAGGAATGCAAAAGGCGCACGCTATGGCAGTAGCTCTTAATCTAAAGTCTCCTCCTACTAATTATTACCCGATAGATGCAAAGATAGAGAGCGTAGACCATGTTAATGGTATAGTAGGGGACGACGATGCTCTTATTATAGACTGTTTTGACAATACAGAATCAAGAGGATTCGTGCATGGAAAGAATTGTCTACATGTAGGATTTTCTCCTCAATATACTGCAGAAATGATATGGGATGAAACTTACTCTGTTCCTAATGATATTCCGGAAGACCAAGACGACATCTGCGATATGACGGAGGCCATACCATTCATAAACTTTATAGTTTCTCTTGCGTGTATGAACGTGTCTCAGTTCTTGGATAATGGAGACAAAGTTGACATGCTTGTAACAAATAAAGTAAAAATAAGATATTTAAGGAGAGGCAAATAATGACTGTTTATATGATACTTGCTTTTGCTGGAGGATTTGTAATAGCCTTTTTAGAAGAAAAATATAAGTTTAAGATGAGAATAAGTTTTTTACTTATGATAATACTTACTGCTGTTCTTATTACAATAAAGGCTATAGTAGGTAGTCCAGAATGACAAAAAAAGATCGTGTAAATATATTTCTAATAATTATAGCCAGAATTTTTATGTTTATATGTTTAGTTATTGCAGGGGCGAATATAGCTACAAATTTAATTGTATCTTTCGCCTTCCTATTTTGCGCTATTATTTGTATGTTGTGTAGTCACGGTATAGAAAAATATTATTACAGAAAATGGGAAGAAAAAATAAATACAACCCCTTCAGGTCAGTAGATATATTTGAAGAAATAATTGCTGAATATGCTGGGAGCAAATATGCTGTCGCTGTAGATAGTTGTAGCAATGCTATGTTTCTTTCTTTAATGTATGTCGGAGTTAATGGAAAAGATGTGTACGTTCCGAAAAGAACATATCCATCTGCTGTATTCGCAGTTATGCATGCCGGTGGAAATGTGGTATTTACTGATGAAAGTTGGGAAGGTATCTACGCCTTTGATCCATTTCCAATAATAGATGGGGCTAAAAGGTTTACAAGCGGTATGTACGAAAAAGGAACGTACCATTGCCTGTCTTTTCATGCCGCAAAACACCTAAAAATTGGAAGAGGTGGGGCTATACTTACCGATAATAAAGATGCACGGGATTGGTTTAAGCTGGCCAGATTTGATGGAAGGGAAGAAGGCTTTATACCGTGTGAACAAGAAGATTTTACAGTGGCCGGGTGGAATTTCTATATGACACCGGAACAGGCTTCTCGGGGGTTATGGCTAATGTCTACTATGCCGAAGTATAATAAAGATCTACCAAACGAGCCGGATTATCCGGACATGTCAAAAATGAGTATATTTAAAGGAGAAGAAAAATGAGAAGAGTGCTTTTTTATGTAGCGTTGTTAATGAGTTTATATTTCACACTAAACCTGTGTGTTTGTACAACAGAATTTAGGGGCTATACAGCAGACGGCAAAAAGCTCATAAATTATGAGTTTGCAAGTAGTCACGTAGAGTGGCAAAAAGAATTTGAATTAGAGGTTGTGTGGCACGAGGTAGAAACAGTAGAAAATGAAGAGTGCAATGCTGACGGATGGTGCTGTAGTAGCGGGTATGAGGACGAAGGATATGACTGCGGATATGCGTGGGATTGTAATGGGTATCGAGATACCGCAATTTATGATTATAAAACTATTAAATACCATGAGGTTTTAAAGCTGGTTGGTGGAAGAGAAATTAATGGTGTTCCTTATTATAAAAAGGTTAGTAAAACCATAAAGCAGACTCCATGTATACAGATTAAAACAAAAGCTGGCGACAGGGTTGAAAGAGTAGTGGGAACAGAAATAAAAATTGGAGAAAAGAAAAAATGAGAGTTCTTAGTTTATTCGATGGAATATCCGGAGGACAGCTTGCGCTTAACAAAGCTGGCGTAGAATATGATGAATATTATGCGTCTGAGGTAGACCAATACGCTATAGCAGTTACAAACCATAGATTTCCTAAGACCGCGCAACTTGGAAGTGTTACAGAAGTCTCTGGTAAATCTTTTCCGGAGGTAGACCTTCTTCTTGGGGGATCTCCTTGTCAGGGCTTTTCAATTGCCGGGAAAAGATTGAATTTTGAAGATCCCAGAAGCAAGCTATTCTTTGAATACGTCAGAATACTAGAAGAATGTAAACCTAAATACTTCCTTTTAGAGAACGTTAAAATGAAGAAGGATTGGCAGGACATAATAACAAAATATTTGGGGGTAGAGCCAATAGAAATAAACAGCTCGCTTGTTAGTGCGCAGAACAGAGTTAGGTTATATTGGACTAACATACCTGATGTCGCTCAGCCGGAAGATCGCGGAATACTTCTAAAAGATATAATATTTGATGATGCATCAGAGCCGGTTTTACATAATATATATGGTGGATTTAAAGAAAAGAAGCCCAGGACCTTTTGGGATAAATCTCCGACTCTTAGAACATCTGCAGGTGGGGGACATATACCAAGCCTTATTTTAACAGAAAAGGCTTTACGGTACATGGACAGAAGAGTACAGGATGGAAGAACTCATTGGGACTTCAAACACCATTCTGATACAAAAGATGATAAATCTCACTGCGTGACAGCTAATTTTCATAAAGGAGTACCATATAATGTGCTGGTTACTGAAAAATGCATCAGGTACTTCCATCCAGTAGAATGCGAGAGACTGCAGACACTTCCGGATAATTATACAGAAAAGGGTGTATTTGATGGGAAATTGAAGGATATCAGTAAAACTCAGAGATATAAGATGATAGGAAATGGATGGAATATAGATACAGTAGCACATATATTTGGAGGGCTTAAAAAAAGGCCTTGAGAATAATCTCAAGGCCAATATCATAAATTAAATTCAGGAGTTTAACAATGATTCTTGAATATATATTATATAATATTGCAAATAAAGTCAACAATTTTTTTTAAAATTTCTTGACAAATATGTTATATAGTATTTAATAGATATATAGCAGTTATGGAGCTAATAAGTCCGATAACATGAAATCAAAAAAATTACCGAAAGTAGAAGAAAGTTACAGAAAATACCTAAAATACGGTGCCGTTGGGTATATATTTCTTATTGGAAATCTTGTATGGTCATATTTCGGCGGATCAGAAACACCAATTTATCTACTTATAATAAACCAAACACTTTTTATTTTATACTCAACATCACTTTTTTTATCAGTAAGAAGATACATGCAGATAAGAAAAAAACAGTTTGCTATCGCCGAGGGTTTGATAAAAAGCCACGGCTCAGCGTGCCCAGATGTAGGGTTATATT
This sequence comes from Candidatus Woesearchaeota archaeon, assembly GCA_020343615.1. Taxonomy (GTDB): domain Archaea; phylum Nanobdellota; class Nanobdellia; order UBA10117. Next base: position 81,097 of record CP070803.1, read on the forward strand.
GCTATAGCTGTTTCCTACCAGAAGAGTGCCATTTGTCACAATATAAAAGATATATGGCACCACTAAAAAGAGAATATATTGACGACACAAAAAATAGAGTATATAAAGAAGCAGTAGAATTTTACTTAAGGAAGTATAAAAAAGAAGACCTGCTGGAG
>CP070803.1:81354-84816 GCA_020343615.1 Candidatus Woesearchaeota archaeon
GGGTTGTAATAAAAACGATATTTGATCATTATTGGTTACCTATGGTTGTTTTACTCATAACAGATATTGGAGGATGGGCTACTGGAGCACATGCACTTATGGTTTTTGAAAAATCCGAGGATTACATATCGTATGGAAGGAAATTAGGATTTAGGGATAATACATTACGTAAATATGCATATCGTAATAGTATGTTGCCACAATTTACTGGATTAAATTTACGATTTAATTCGCTAATTGGAGCAACAATGATTACGGAAATAATCTTTAGATTTCCTGGTTTAGGATATACAATGATTCGAGCTTTTCAAGCACTGGATTATGCGTTGATTCTTGGAACTTTTATAATAACTATTTTAGTAGTAGTTTTAGGAAATTATCTTATAGATCTGAGTTATGGAATTCTTGATCCAAGAATACGAATTGGAGGTAAAGGAGAAGCATAAATATGACGAAAGAAATGCAAATAGAATTGAAAAACCAAGAAGAACTAGGAATAAAAGTAGGTATAAAGGAGGTCATAAAAGAGAAATATCATGCTGCTATGGATCGATATAAACGTCAATTTATTTTGATGTTTGTTTTTTTTGTTGCAGTGCTCATAATTGTAATTTTAACGTTGATACCTCCCTTTAATGATCCTGAAAAACGGTATTGGGTAACACAAGATGTTTTGTTAGATAATTATGCTAGCCCTTCACTTGAACATTTGTTAGGTACTGATCAATTTGGAAGAGATCACTTAACACGTCTTTTCCATGCTGTTAGAAATTCTTTAGCATTTGGTTTAATCACTGGTTTAATTTGCACTGGAATAGCTGTGTTTCTAGGCGTAATTGGACCCTTTAAAGGAGGAGTTGTAGATGTTACTGCTTCCTTTATTACGAATATTGCTTTAGTCTTTCCATCATACGCGTTCATCATATTAATATCAACCATTTTAGAAATTCGTGAATGGTGGATAACGATGTTAGTTATTGCATTATTCAGTTGGCCTTGGGCTGCACGTTCTATTAGATCTCAAGTATTGACATTAAAAGAAAGAAATTTTATAAAAGTTTCAAAAATGTCATCCTTAAAAAATATGAGAATAGCTTTCACAGAAGTTTTACCGAATGTGCTACCCTATACACTTTTGGCTTTTATTATTTTTTTAGGTGGTGCTATTTTAGCTGAAGCAGGAATAGCAATGATTGGATTGGGACAACAAAATTGGTTAACATTAGGTTTAATGTTAAATCATGCAGTAGATTATGGTTGGATATTTCCTTCATTTAGTTATTGGTTGTGGCTACCTCCGGGTATTTGCTTGATATTAATAGTTCTAACATTCTTTATAATACAAGCAAGTCTAAGTAAAACCTTCGAACAAAGAAAAGTATAAAATATTAAAAAAAAGAAAGAAACTTAAATATGACAGAACAAGTAATTAAAATAGAAGATCTTAAAGGTTATTATAGAGGATCATTTGGAGTTGTTCATGCTGTTGATGGAGTATCATTATCTGTTAATAAGGGAGATATTATGGGAATAGCAGGTGAATCTGGATGTGGAAAAACGAGTTTAGCAGAATTAATAACAGGAAGACCGATACAGTTATTGCACCATGAGGGAGGACAAGTTTATATTAATGATCTTTCAATATATGAAGTAGATGAAGAGGTTATAAGAAAAGAAATTCTCTGTAAGGTGTTAGGATATGTACCTCAAGCTTCCCTGAATTCATTAAATCCAGTTAAAAGGATTAGAGCTTTTATATTAGATGCAATGAGGGAACGTGTAGGAACAAAGGCTAAAAATAAACAAAAAGTCTTAGACCGAGTCGTTGAACACTTTAAAAAATTAGGTTTAGAGGAATCAGTTATAGATAAATATCCACATGAACTAAGTGGAGGGATGAAGCAACGTGTTGTTGTAGGAATATCCTCTCTATGGAATCCACTTATCTTACTTGTAGACGAACCAACAAGTGCATTAGATGTTACTACTCAACAACTTTTGATAGAAACATTAATGCATCTAAAGAAAACAGGAATTGTTGAGACAATATTATTTATATCTCATGATATTCCCACCTTAGCACAAATATGCTCTGTATGTATAATAATGTATGCCGGAAAAATTGTTGAACAAGCAAGTATGGATGATATCATCAATAATCCGCAACATCCATATACTAAAATGTTGATAAATTCAATAGCATGTTTTAACCCAGATGGCTCTGCAGAAACAAGATTAGAGGGCATTCCAGGAAGACCTCCAGATTTGAAGAATCCCCCTAAGGGATGTAGATTTTATCCACGCTGTCCAAGTAGATTAGAAAAATGTAAGGAAAATTATCCCCCCTTTTTCACTTCAAGAACAAATAGTAATCCAGTAGCATGCTGGTTACATGAGGAGGTTAGTCATTAATCATGGAGAATGAAACCTTAAAAATTCAAAATCTTACAAAGATATATAAATCTGGTCTTTTAAGATCCAAAGAAACAATAGGTGTTAATAATGCTTCATTTACGTTATATTCTGGAGAGATTCTTTCTCTTGTTGGTGAAAGTGGAAGTGGAAAATCAACTATTGCTAATTTAATCCTAAGATTTATCCAACCAACTGAAGGAAAAATATTTTATGAAGGGAATGAAATCCAAGAGATTCCAACAATAGATTACTATAAAAATGTTCAGGGTATCTTTCAAGATCCTTATAGTTCTTTTAATTATTTTTATAGAATTGATCATATGTTAAAGCAAGCTTTTAAATACACTTTAAAGGGTATTACCAATAGAAGAAAAGCTCTCGAATCTACTTTAAGTATTGTAGGGCTTAACACAGAGGACATTTTAGGAAGATTTCCACACCAAATATCGGGAGGTCAATTACAGCGTGTTTTAATTGCGAGAGCATTACTATTCAAACCTAAACTACTAATCGCAGATGAACCAACAAGTATGATTGATTCAAGCTCCCGGGCAGATATCTTAAATCTATTCAAAGAATTGAAAGAAGGAACAACATATACAGAAGGTATATCAATAATATTTATTACACATGATATAGGACAAGCACAATACATATCAGATCGGGTACTAATTATGAAAGAAGGAAGAATTGTAGAAGAAGGTGAAACAGAAGATGTCTTTCTCAATCCTGATCATCCATATACTAAAAATCTATTGGCTTGTGTACCAAGCATTTATCGCAAATGGGAATTCGACGAAGAATAACAAGGATTCAAATGTAAACTTAATTTTCTACTAAAACAGAACAACTGAAACAATAAAACACTCTCATTTTTTCTAGGATAATATTTATTTAGGTGAATTATTTGAAATATGGATATTTTGATGATCAAAACAAAGAATATGTAATTACAGAGCCAGATATTCCCCTTCCATGGATTAACTACCTAGGATGTGAATCATATTTTGGAATCATCTCCAATACTGCTGGGGGATATTCTTTTTA
>CP070803.1:84916-100272 GCA_020343615.1 Candidatus Woesearchaeota archaeon
AAGAGTCACTATTTTTCTTGCCCTTCTCGCGCTGTACATTGACGCCGCATTTGCAGCCTCAACACCTATTATCTTTACAGAAGGCTTTATTATCTTGGCAGCTATGGCGATACCTGATATAAGTCCGCCTCCACCTATTGGAACAAAAACCATGTCAATATCTTTCAAGTCTTCATAGATTTCAATACCAATTGTACCTTGACCTGCTATTACATGTTCGTCATTAAATGCATGCACAAATGTCATGTTTTTTTCTTTTTCTAGTTTTTTTGCAGCCAAATATGCATCATCATAAGTTTGACCTTCAAGAATCACTTTAGCGCCATATCCTCTTGTAGCAATTATCTTAGTAGGTGGTGTATTAACAGGCATGAAAACAGTACTCTTTACTCCTAAAACACTGGAAGCATAAGCAACACCTTGAGCATGATTGCCTGCAGAAGAACATACAACGCCTTTTTTTCTTTCTTCCTTGCTTAAATGATATATTTTATTGTATGAGCCTCTTATCTTAAAAGATCCCGTAGTTTGAAAATTCTCTAATTTGAGATAAACATTTGAATTAGCCAAGTTAGAAAAAGTTTTTGATCTTCTTAGCGGTGTTTTTTTGGCAACACCTTTTAGAATGCTGTAAGCTCCTTCTATATCTTTGAATGTTACCATTGTCTCACCCTGAATATTGAGTAGATTCCCCCCTATTTAAATAAATATATTCTATAGGATAGAAATATTTATAAATAGTTAGTGTATCATTTACAATAACTCTAAGAATAATGCTATTCTTAGGGGAGAGATAGTGTGTTTTTTACACTATCTAGGGTGACAATGGGAAAACCAAAATCCGGCTTGCTAACTGAGAATATGATCGGTCTCTGGACCGACTATTATGAAGACACTATGGGTAAGGCTGACTTGGATCATAATGAAAACAAGATAATTACTGAGAACTACTTCTTCAGAAAAGTCCCACAGGGATCCTATATACTAACCTGTGGTTTAGAGCAAGTAATACACGGAATAACTGAAGGTTTTCCAAAAACATTTAGAAACGAAGAAAACTTAAAGTGGCTAAAAGAGAGTTCTGGTAAGGATTTTGATGACAAATTTATTGATTATCTGAGAAATTTTGAGTTCAAAGGAGACGTCTACGCCATTATTGAAGGAACTCCCGTCTTTCCAAATGAGCCTGTAATCAACATCACTGGACCATCTATAGACGTCCAATTATTTGAATCATACCTTCTAACAAACTGTAATTCTCAGTCACTAATTGCAACTAAGTCATCTAGAATATGTAACGCAGCGCATGGGAAAACAACAGTATCCGGGTTAGAATCAAGATTCGGGGAAAGGACTGTTATTGATTTCGGAGCTAGAAGACAGCAAGGAAGAGATCCTGTATTAGAAAGAGCAGCAGTTGTTGGTGGAGCTGTAGGGAGCTCATTGGTGGCTGCTGGAAGACTTTTTGGTATTCCATATATTGGAACTATGGCTCACAAATTTGTACAGCAAAGACAAGCTCCAGACTTAATATTCCAGGAATCCGAATTAAAAGCTTTCAGAGAATATGCTGAGTCTTTTCCACATAACACCATTCTATTGGTGGATACCTATGACACAATACAGGGCGTGGAAAATGCAATAATAGTTGGAAAAGAATTAGAAGAAAAAGGTTACCAGCTTAAGGGAATCAGATTAGATAGCGGTGATCTATTAGATTTAAGTAAAAAATCCAGAAAAATGCTTGATTCTGCTGGATTAGATTACACTAAGATATATGCGAGTAATAATCTTGACGAATTTACAATTGAGGATCTTCTGAGTAGGGGAGCTCCATTAGATGGTTTTGGTGTAGGAACCAGAATGATTACTGGTGCTAATTACAATCCTTTTACTAAAAAAGGCGGTTCACCTGCACTTGGAGGTGTCTACAAGTTAGTTGAAATTGATCACGGTTATGGAATGATTCCTTCTATGAAGATAAACAAAGATGAACTAGAAAAGAGAACATTGCCAGATAAAAAACAAGTCTACAGAATTTACGATAAGGATGGATTCTATAAGAAAGATATAATTACAAGGTGGGACGAAAAAATAAAAAATGCGAGGAAATTACTTATCCCTATTGTCCTAGAAGGAAAGATTGTTTATGATTTTCCAAACGTTATGGAGATTAGACGATATTCTCTAAATGAATTATCCAAACTTCCAGCTCAATACAAAAAGCTAGAATGTACTAAATACCCTGTTGAGCTGAGCACTAAGCTCAACGAGCTAACTAATTCTCTCATTTATAAATTCACAGGAGGTGGTAAAAAATGAAAAGAGTAGCTATCTTAGGATGTGGAGCAATTGGCTCCATAATTGCTCAATATATAGATAGAGAAAATTTTGTAGAGCTAGTAGGTATTTATGACATAAATGCTGAAGCAATGAGTTCTTTGAAATCTAAGTTAAAAAAACAAAAACCTACTTTAACAGAATCTCTAGATGAAATCTTGGATTTGGATCCTGATATTGTTATTGAAGCTACTTGTCCAAAAAGTACTGCTGAAAATGCAGAAAAGGTTCTGGAAAACTGTGATTTAATCATACTCTGTACAGGTATATTAACCAAATTAAGAAATAAACTCTTAGGAGTATGCGAGCGAACAGGTCACAGATTATTTGCTCCTTCTGGTGCTATTGGTGGAATAGATGTAATACTTGCAATTGCTCAAGAAGGCATTGAAAAAATTTCAATTACAACAACAAAGAAGCCTAAGAGTTTGAAAGGCTATGAGAATATCAAAAAAAGAACCGTCGTTTTTTCTGGTCCTGCTTCCAAGGCAATAAAGAAGTTTCCGACAAATATCAACGTTGCTGTAACCTTGAGTTTTGCCGCTGGCAAGGAAGCAAAGGTAAGAATCATTGCTGATCCGAAAGTAAAATACAATCAACATGAAGTATACGCAAAAAGCAAGCATACTGAGTTTCAGGCTAGAATAGCAAATATTCCTTCTAAGGATAACCCAAGAACAAGTCAGCTTGCTGCTTTATCCGCACTTCAAATTCTAAAGCAGGCAATTTCAAAAGGGGGTGTTAAAATTGGTAACTGAAAAACTAGCTGACAAAATAGAAAGACTAACAATAGAATTGGAAATAGCTAAGCATAAAATGGCTTCCTGTAAGCACGAGTTCTCGAAGCCGGTGCCAGCTGCAAGAGAAATTGATGATCCTATATTTGTAGGATATAAGGGGTATGGATCTGATCCTATCCCGGTTTATAAGAACCATACAAAACTAGAATCTGGTTGGGAAAGAACTTGTGGAACTTGCGGATATAAAGAATATACGAACAGAACCAAGGCAACTCAAGTAGGACCAGATTTTGGAGGTTAAAATGAAAGTTATAGCATATGATGTAGATACTGGAAAAGATTTTATGAATATGAACGGAGCTCTACCTGTAACGGGTGTTTTGTACAGAGTTTTAGACGGAGAAGAAGTCAATTTAAAAGCTGAAGGTCTGGGTGCTGACACAATTAAACCTACGCTGAGATACGTTAAAAATTATTTCAATAGAAAAGCAAGCGAAAACCCAGAAGAGTACAAAAGAGGAGGTTCAATAGATAGACATTTTAAATGGGAGTTAAATAAGAGTCTAGAATTTCTTCCGCCTGAAAAAGGGGGTCAAGGTTTTCCACCGCACTGTATGGATGGAACAGAAGGGATGGAGAAAATAGCAGAAACTGCATGGGTAACCCCTGTATACGTTGAGCATCAGCTTGCTGATGAAAGCATAAGAAAATACAGTGAAATTGAACTGGATAAAATTGCTTCACACAACGGAGATATTGTATTTGAAAAGCAACATTACGACGTATTCACGAACCCTGCTGCAGAAAAAATTCTGAATAAGATGAATATTGGCGCGGGATTTGTTTACGGTGTGGCAACAGATTGGTGTGTAAAAGCAGCAGTTCTGGGAATGCGTGAAAGAGGAATGGATGTCTACGTAATAGAAGATGCGATATATGCAGTAAATGCAACTAAAAATGCAGGAAAAGAAGCAATTGCTGGAATGAAAGACGCTGGTGCTAAATTTATCAAAAGCACGGAATTGGAGTCGATCCTCGGAGGTTAGAATGGTAATTAGAAAAATAGGTAGGAAAATGATTCGTCATAGAGGTCTAGAATGTGACAACTGGACGCCTCTTGGTGAAGAAGCAGGAGAATTTTACAATAATTACTGGCGAAAATTCGGAATGCCTGCAGACATAAGAGTCTCCCCACTAGCAGAGGGAAAATATGCTTTGATGATTACAGACGCGACGGAATTGGACGTTGAAAAAGAAGATGGGAAAATTGTAATTGGGGAGAATGGACCAATACCCAAGGCGGGTGGATCAGATGGATTCTACATAAATGACAAAAAAGTTGAGTATACCTTGCCTGCATTGGAGATGATGCTTGAAGCTGGAATCAAGGAAAACCATGCAATTGCATTGCCTATGGATGAGATGTATAACAGAAAACTAGATAGCGACGATAGACTTACGAAATATATCAAAGATGGAAGAGCATTAACTTTAAAGGAATTTGAGGATGAACTGGGTGTTGTAAAGGATAAAGAATTCTATGCATTCCCAGAACATTCCATGGAAGGAAAAGTAAGACTTTTGCCGAAGTTCGCAGATGCTGTAAGAAACCAAACAGAGATCTCGACTTATGGTGCTGGAAAATCAACTTACAAAATAATTCCATTTCAAAAAGACGGTCTATTCCCGCTTGTTCCGCCGGATGAACGTGGACAGGGCTCAAATCATTGGGACAGTATATTTGAGACATGGTATTCTGGAAGACAAGGAGAAGAAAAAAGATCTGAAAGAAAGATTTACCTCGGTGGCGCATGTATTGATTATTCCGTAGCATTGACTGCGATTTGGTTGAAAGACACTGGATATAGACCAATAATATTTGCACCTGCAGTAAAAGGTTTGGGAATAATACCGAAGCCTTTGATGTTAAGAGATCTGGCAGAAGCGTATTCTGTAGAAGTAACATGGGATTGGCCAAGTGAATTTGGTGATTCTCCGAAAGGGTGGAGCACATTAGTCGATAAAATTCGTGAAAAAGATAAAGAAGTATTTGAAGGCACAGGTCCGGGAAGTTGGAGATTCTATCAAAAATCTCTCGGAAATTATGTGTAGAGGTAGTAAAATGAGAATTCCAGCATGGGGTCCTGAATACCAAATACAAGAACTAGGTATTGGTAAAGGTAAAAAGGGTAGGATTAATTTAACGTTAGGAGACGAAAAATATTCTTTTAGACCTAAAGAGATAGGAATTAGTATACTGGGAACAGTTGAAGCTTTTAATTCAAACCCGCAATTCGCAGATTACGCTACAGTTGAACCGATATACCAAGGAACTCTAGAACTTCTAGATGCCTTAGCAGAACTGGAAGTTCCAAATCTCTATATAGTAAAATACGCTAATATAGATAAAGGTCAAGATCTAGTTGGAGATTTAAAAGAATACGAAGAAGGTGCTAAAGTATACCTATCAAAATGTACTAATCCAACAATCGACACTGAAATAATCAAAGACCTAAAAGATGTAAAGGCTCTTTTTGTTACAGGTTTACAAGGACATACTAATATAATGCAATTCGTGAACGCGCTGAAATCACAAAAAGAAAGTGGACGAATTGGACTTGAACAATTATTTTTGCCAGATTCTTGTGTAGGTATTGTAAACAAATTAGAGAATTACGACGAATTAAATTTCTGGTCAAAGAACTACATGTCCACAAATTCAGATGCTAAAATAGTTGATGTGTATAGAGGGGAAACAAAAATAACGTGAGTGATTAAAATGAGCAGCTACACCATCAAAACGGACAAGTACAACATATTCAAAGGGACAAGGGCAGAGTCAATAATGTATGACTTAGGAACTAGAGAAAGAGTTGTATGTGGTTCAATTAATCACGTGCTTCCTGCACTTTCAACAATGAAAGATTTGGATTTTATTGATCCTTCTAATAAAGATGTATCTGTAAAAGTTGTGATGAATTCCTTAAAACCATCGGATTTATTAGAGGAAAGAAAAACTGAAGAGAGTTTCATCTACGATTTTCTACAAAGTATGGGTGCAAGAATAAACAATCCTGTTAGTAGAGATTACACAACTATTGTTATGAATATGACAACAAACTATTTTGGACCTGGTAAAAAATTCTGTGATGAAAAAGACTTCTTTGTACCAAATTTACAGAGATTTTTAAGTAGAAACGAGGGTCCAAATATTTTTATTTATCAAGGCGACGTCAAAGCAAATCCGAAGGAAGAAATTATACCTAGATTAAGACCTTACGTTGATATGATTTTTAATAATAAAGGGCACAATGCGTTTTTTAATAGCCAGTTAGAGGAGGCAATAGAAGATCTTTCAACTAAAGAATTAGCAATTATTGGTGCTGATCTTGCTGATGAAGGCTTTTATACTATAATGAGTGCTTTGGATTTAGACGCAAAGCCTTCTGTAAATATCCTACAAGACTATTGGTTAAGTAGTGCAGATAAAACAGAAAGGAAGAAGGTTGAAGATATTCTAAAAACGCACTTTAGAGATAAAATAGGCGTTGAAGTTATTTATGATCCAGGTTATTCTATCCCTAATGGGATCACCATATATCTGGAAGGAGGTAAAAAAGATGAGTAAGGAAAAAGAAGTTATTCGTTTAGATGTGTCAGGAGATGTGCCGACACCACAAAGCAACTATAAGCTTAGAGGTCTTGGTTCAGTTCCACATAAATACATAGAAAGAACATTACCTCAGAAGTTATGGAATCGGGATGTTAAAGACGCGACAATAGAGGATCTGGTTAATTTTCTAGTAGAGCAACCTTTAGAGAGTGATATGGAACGATCCGTTATGAGCTCAATTAGGGGTGCAATGACTGCTAGAGATGGAATTAACTATATGTGTGTTGCGTATAGAAATGGGGATGCTAGCAAGCCTGAAACCTTAACTCCTGAGCAATGGAATACTGCTAAGATGGCTGATTACATAAATCCAGAGAATGTGTGTTCTTTACAAATTGTAGATGATGCATCAGGAGGTTACTAATGGTAAGGGGGCTTCCTACTCCTTATATTTTCGAGATGGAAGTTCCCTGTATTTTTTCTACAGATGGAACTATCTTAAGACTAGATGATAGTGTTTCAGCATCTGAAAATTATGTTCAAACTTCTAACTATAAGATAGGTTTGAAAAACATAGGTAGCATATCAGAACTAGAAGAATTATATTTAGATCACAATAGTGAGCAAATATTTGAATTCAAAAAAAGGTTTGTACAAAGAGAATTAAATCAGGTACTTTCTCAAAATTCTGAGCTAAATTCTGCTTTAAATGAAAATAGGATCCTTTCGTTTATTATAGAAGAACTTATACCTGCAGTAAGAGAAGATCCAGGTTATAAGATAAATGATAATTCTCCTGATCTTTCGCAACAAATAGAAGATGTAAGTATTCATGAATCAAATACTGAGAATTTATCTACAGATCCTCTTATTCGTTCTATAAGAAGAAACTCTAGTTTTCAGCCAAGAGATTTAGAGAACATATTAATTATGGATAAAAGGGTTTGGAAATTAAGAGAACAACCAACTTCTTCTTTTTTGGTAAAATTAGAGGACAAGTATCTATACCCTACTTTCATGGAAAACCTAGATAATTTAAATAGACGATATATGAAACATCTTGAAACTGAACTTAAAGTAGAAGCCTTACAAGAAGATGTTTATGCAAGTGATCAACTACTTCGAATAAAAAATGAAAGAGATGGGCTAAAAAGATTACTACAACAAGACGGATACTGCAAAAAAGGTGTTGGCTTTAGAAAGGTTAGAGGTAGAGAATATGATTTCTACATTGAAACTGGAAACTATGCGCTTATGAGTGAATGCGGCAATATAATGAACATGGGTAATGCAGAAATTGGTGTAACCCTTTCTGTTATAAATGATCGTATAGAGGTTAGTGATCCGAAGATTTTGAATAGATACAAGCACCCGGGCTTGGTTGGTTATTCTACAAGGCAATCTTTCTGTATGGGTAGCTACCCTTATAGAAAGTTAAGGGAAGAATTAGAACCAAAGGACTTAGTTTTACAATTTATTTTTGATTGTAAGAAAAAAGTTATGTTAACTTATGTCGGAAGATTTGGATGGCAAAATGGTTTGGAGGAGGGATCGTATACTAATCGAAAGATTAGCAGAAGAAGAGCAAATAGTCTCGGTATTCCAATCACAAATCTTGCTGTCATTGAGAGACGGAGGGAAAATGAAAGATATTTTTAAGATTACTCCATATGCAAGAGAAAAAGCTCTTACTTACGCTTCTCTAATCGGAGACAAAGAATACATCGGATTCTTACTAAGGCCTCTCGATGATGAAAGAGAAATAACCCAAGATGTAGTTCTGGGGGAAGTTTCAAAGAGCGGTAGTTTTGTTAAAATACGTGGAGATAACATTGTTCATGTATTAAATCAGGCATATAATGAAGGTAATGAACCAATTGGCTGGCTTCATTCCCACGCTAAGCATTCAACTTATTTCTCGTCAAAAGATGTTGAGGAAATGGAAAAAGATGCTATACATGATTTTTCACCTGTTACTCTAAGAACTATAATAGAACAAATACAAGCTGAACAAGTAGTTGAAGATGATTTGACTAAGTTAATTATTGGTGATGCTTTTGAAATAGAGTGTAAAAAAGAAATTCCTAATATATATCAAAAACGTTCAATTGCAAGAGTATGGGGATATGTAGTAAATGCTAATGGAAACGAGTATGCTGAAGTAGCAAAAAAAGAATACTGTAATTCTTGTCACACCGAACTCATCTCTCCTACTAAAAAAGTGGATATATTAGTCGAAGACCTTCATGATAATAGAAAAGTTGATACTAGAAAAATAGAAGACGAGGTAAAAGCTAAAACATACAAACCCTTATTAGGATTTAAACGGAGAAAAGTTGCTCCTCTTACAGAAGAAGACAAATTAGCTTTTGATTTTACAGCAAGACTTGCTGATGCCTATCAAAAACATCCTAAGAATCTTAGTAAATTCAAAAACTTACTACAGGAATATTGTAAATCTGCGGGTGATTCTCATGGTTGAACTAAGATATCAAAGACAGGCTGAATTGATTCAAGGATGGGATCAAGACAAATTAAGCTCTGCAAGAATTGCATTTATAGGTTCAAATATGCATGCAGCTATTGGCGGTTCTGCAGTACTTGGGATTGGAAGCATTGAAGTATATTCTGATGCGAGTTATAATAAGAACTCTAACAAGTTCTTATACATTAATTCTGATGGTGAAGCTAATGTAAAAACTCTTGAAGATTCTCTAAATACCATCAATCCTTCTATTAAAGTAAGGGGAATATATCGAAGCATGGAGTATGAAAGAGATGCGAAAATTCTTGGAAAACCTTCTGCGATTATAGAAACAACAAATGATCCTAATTCTAAACAAATATGTTTTGAGTATGCTAAGGAAAATAGAATTCCAGTAGTCTCAGCCTCAGCTTCTAGAACTCAAGGAAAATTAATGGTTTATCGTGGTGAAGAAATAAAAGAAGAATTTTTGTTTCCAGAATATGAAAATTATAACTCTTCTCCTGTACCAGAATGCGTACTCTCAGGCCTTATTCTAAGGGAAACAACTGGTTTGATAATGCCTAGAACTGATGAAGAAAATCTAGACAGCATTATTCAATATAATCAGAATTCTCCACTCAGATTTCTTCATAAACCTGTTGGTGTTAAAGATGAAAAAGAAATTATTGAGTATAATTTAAATGTAGCTAATCATTTTTCTGATAAAAAATCTGATAAAATAATAGATAGTTTTGTAATACCTTATCTTTCCTTTACAAAACCCTCTAAGCTAGAAGAAATAATTTACAATAAAAAAGTTCTAATGATTGGTGCTGGAGGCCTAGGGAATTACTGTGGATGGCTAACAACAAATTTAGCAAAAGAACTTACAATAGTAGATGATGATGTTGTAGATGAAACTAATCTTAACAGACAGATATTCTTTTGTTTTGAAGATACAGTGGGTCAACCTAAAGCACAAAAATTAGCTGACGTATTACAAAAATTAGATTCTAAGACGAAAATTGATTATAAAATAGAAAGAGTTGGCCTGGATTTTGATTTTGAAGAAATAAAACCAGATGTAATCTTAAGCTGCGTAGATAGTTTTAAGGCGCAGTCTCTTATGAATTATCATGCTAAAAAACTTAATATTCCTCTAGTCTCCGGAGGAGTCACATCTGATAAAAGAGGCAGGGTTGCAACGTATTTTCCAAATATTAATGCGTGTCTTGATTGTCAATTAAGGATAGATGAAGCTGCTATAAGAGAATATCAACCACAACATTGTAATCTAGCACCAACACCTAGTGTTGTAACTAATAATATTCTAGTTTCTGGTGAAATGATGGGCGAATTTCCTTCACTTGCTAAAGCTAATGTGTACCAGAAGATATTGCGAGGAGCATTACAATATGACTCAAATTTTAGCAGTAGGGTGGGATTAATGCCTACTACGCAAGAATGTAATTGTAATGGAGGTGAAGAAAAATGGTTGAAGAAGATGGAAAAATTGTTCAAGGAATAATGACGGGTCCTCTATTGTTAAATAAAGACTCTAAGAAAGAAAAAGTAGACCTAGAATTAATATCTGCTACGGATAATTATTCTTCTAATGCTGAAGAAAGATTGACTAGAATAATAGAAACCAACTACAATGGCAAAACTATCTATCCTCAAAATTTAATAAACCCTATTGAAACAGTACTTGGTGATTTATTTGTTGAAGGAAGGAATTACAATTTTTTGAGTCTTAGAGAGCAGATTTATTCAGAAACACTACGGAAGGTATTAAGATCTGCTAATGTTCCTGCTGCGGAAAGAAGAGCAATAAGAGATAAAGAATTTGGCAAAACAAATCCTCTATTCAGAATGGCTGCGAAGAGTCTTATTTCTTTTTTTAATAACGAAGAAGCTATTGCTAGATTAAATGACTGTAATACGCTATATGATGTAAAATTATTATTGTTTATTGATGATAATCTAACATATTGTAGCAAAGATTCTAAAAAATATGATCTTTTGGTGAGATTTAAGAACTCTTCATTAGAAGATGTAGCTTCCTATTCGTATAAGTTGAGGAACAGTACATAACCGAAAAATATATAAATAATTAGTGTATAATATACAATAACTATGAAAGAAAAACATTCCTTTAAGATAGATAGTGTAAGAAGTACACTATTAAGAGGAGTAAAATGAAAACTCATGAAGCAAGAGCTATTTACCGGCAAAATAAAGAAGATTTATTTAGAAAAACATGCCCCTCAGTAAGTTCCTTAGTCCAGTTCATAAAGGAAAAAACCGATAATGATTATGACATGGATGGCAGGAATGCGGTTATTGGTCTAAGTGGAGGTCTAGATTCTTCAGTTGTTGCTGAACTAGCTGTCAGAGCTCTAGGTCCTAAAAAAGTATACGGTATAATGATGCCGTCAGATACAAATCTGAGTATGGACTTAGAGTATGCGGAAAGGCATGCAAAAAAGCTAGGAATAGAATACGATATTGTTCCAATTGATATTAGTTATAGGGTGACTAGTGCCCAGAAAGTAAATCCTAGATACTTTAGAACAAAGGCACAGAAGGGTAATCTTATGGCTAGAAACAGGATGGAGCTTCTATATGATAAAGCATGGGATATTAATGGCATGGTATTCGGAACAAGTAATCTTTCTGAATATATGGTGGGTTACCTTACAAAACATGGTGACGGTGCTGCAGATATAGAACCTATCTTACCATTATACAAGACTCAGGTTAGACAGATTGCAAAGGAATTAGGTGTTCCTAAAGAGATAATAAAAAGAAAACCAACTGCTGGTCTTTGGAAAAATCAGACTGATGAAGAAGAATTAGGCATTACTTATGATACTCTTGATGAAATATTATTGGGTCATGAATTAGGATTTAATGTTTATGAAATATCAAATATTAGAGATATATCATTAGACGAGGTCTCAAGAGTTCTATCAATGGTTAGGAAAAGTAGGCATAAAAGAAGACAAGCACCTAGCCCGAAAAACAAGTTTATAGACATTGTAGCAGAAGTGAGAGGATACAATCGTGAAGATTATTCTTATGAGTCCTATAGATACAGCGATAAAGTACTAGATGAATTAACAAGTAAGGACGCTGCTAAAGAGCATATGCTAAATGTATTAGAAGAAGGCAAGAGTTGGGGTTGGTTCTGTTTCAAAAGTGGTTATGATGAAGATGAAATAGAAAATATATATCGTTTTATTATTAATGCACATGATAAATTTCCTGAAGACATAAGACCTTATGTTAATAACTTTGAAGATGCTGCTTTGGATATAATTCTAGATGAAAAAACCTTCTTTACTAAATCAAAATATGGTCACCCAAATACTATCGGCGAATATATTGGACAATCTCTGGCTTTTGAATTAACTTATCATGATGAAGTAACTAGAAGCCCCAATATGCGTGATGGAACAATTGCAAAAAAAATTATTCCACATATAAAGCTAAATAACATTGCCGAAATAGCTGATGATGAGAAGAAAATAGTTCATCAGAATTATCTAGTTCGATTACTCGACAAGGTTAAAACCTATGAGACTCCTGGAGAAAAGTTCTGGGACGAATTTAAAAAATCCAGGGAGGTGAAAAATGAGTAGGGGATTCTTTATCGGAAGATTTCAGCCGTTTCATAACGGTCATCTAGCAGTAATAGAAGATGCTTTGACCGAGGTAGATGACCTTATTGTCGGGATAGGAAGCTCTCAATACGGTTACACTAAAACAAATCCTTTTACTCTGGAAGAAAGGATTGAGATGATTAAAAGAAGCGTTGATAGTGACAATTATAAAATTGTTGCCATCCCTGATACCAATGATTATCCTAAATGGATAAAGAACGTGGAGCGTGCCGTTCCATATAAATTTGATACTGTCTACAGTGGAAGTCCTATAACTATAAAGTTGTTTAAAGATGCAGGTTATGAAGTAAGAGTACCTAAAAACAAGGATGCACTTTCAGCTACGAACATAAGAAACCTACTCTCTAAGCGGAATAAAGAGTGGAAAGAATACGTTCCTGAAGGCGTTAAGTATGTTATAGAAGAAAGATTCGGTGAAGAGAGAATGGTTTATTTATCAGAGAATTATAAGCATCCTAAACCTTCGTTGAGCGTAGATGCTATCATTAAGTATGATGGTGGTTTGGTCTTTGTTAAAAGAAAAATAGCACCTTACAAGGGAATGATTGCTTTACCTGGTGGACACGTAGATCTAGGTGAAAACATTGAAAAAGCAGTAATTAGAGAAGTAGAAGAAGAAACTGGTTTAAAATTCAAAGTAAATGGCTTACTCGGTGTTTATTCAGAATTAGGAAGAGATCCTAGAGGTTATTATGCTACAACTGTATTTTACGGACAAGGAAGTGGTAAGTTAAGACCGGGAGATGATGCATCTGAAGTTTATATTTTGAAAAATGTTCCTAAAAAAATGGCATTTGACCATGGTAAAATTTTGGAGGATTATATTAAAACTGTAAAATGATAGAGCTATACTGTATCAAGGACAAAGTTCCGAAAAAAGAATACGAAATAGTAGATTCACTGATAAACAAATATAAGATTAATCAAGATGTTGTCGTTGCTCTTGGAGGTGATGGGACTTTTCTTGATGCTTTAAAGAGATACGATAAACCTGTACTTCTAATAGGAAAAAGCACTTCTCTCGCCTTTCATGCAGATAATAAAGTAAATGATCTTGAAGATTGTTTGGAAAAGTTAATTGAAGGTGAGTTCAAGGTAGAAGAGGTAAATAAATTAGATGTTTATCTTAATAAGAAAAACATTGGAGTTTGTGTAAATGATTATTATGCAAAAACAGGTAAAACAATTGATTATGAAATTGATTTTCACTATGATAAGTTCAGAGCTCGTGGTGATGGATTTATTGTTTTCACACCTTTTGGTTCTTCAGGATACAATAGAGCCGTAGGAGGACCTAAGATAGACTTCAGGTCAAAAGTAATCGGAATATCTCAGGTAGCAACATGTTCTCTTAATGATCCCTTGCCTTACATAATCCCTGAAGACCAACCTATAGAAATTGAAATTAAAAGGGGAATAGGTAGGTTATATTTAGACGGTGAAGAACCGATAAAAATCAAAGAAGGAGATAAGATATATTCAGAACTTTCAGATAAGAAAGGAAAAATAATTAGAATAAATCCAAAAACAATCTCTAAAAGGCTTTTCCAAAGGCAATTGGAATTTTATCAACGATTGGAGTAAATAACTTTATTCTTCATATTTTCTAAAATTAAATTATATCCTAATTCCGATCCTTTATCGAATCTTGGATTGCCCCAATTCTCTTTAGCTAGTGTATCTCCTATCCTCGGCAAGTCAGATATTATAAATAAATTATTCAAGGAGAGATACAAATCATAATGTGTTTCTTTAAGTTTTTTAGCTGCTAATTGTCCAGCACCTAATTCCATATCTACTGTAGAACATCCTAGCTCATGAGCCCAATCTAGAACATCTCTGTATTGGGTACTTGAAGAAAATGCTCCTAAGTTCTTTACCCCTGAAAAAATCTTGATTCCGTTTCTCTCGGATAATGAATAAGTGCCGTGAGGTACGCTACTTTGTGCTAATTCTGAATTCATTAACCTATTCTCGAATTTGACTTCTCTATCTTTGAATAGATCTTCGGAGTTCTCAATTAATAGAGCACGTTCACTAGAGTACGAAGTAGGTATTGCTAGATCTCCTCTCTTCATATTTTTTGATAATCCTCCCGCCTTAGTTAGAACATAGATGTCAAAGTTCTCGCTTTCTCCACAGATATGCTGTCTATTGATCAAGTCGGTGATTATTTCTCCAAGTTGGTCACCGTACATGTTTTTTGTTAAAAGTACTGGTTTTCCTTCTAATTCGAAAAACATATAATCGAGATAATGATCAGGATGTTCTTCGTGTTTAATGCCTTGTTCTTCAAGTACATTCTTGAGAGTATAATATGAACCAACACACATATTATTTATTTCTCTGAATTTAAATTCTTCATCCAGAACCTTTTTATTAGATTCTAGCCTTTTTATCCAGTCTCTTTTTAATGTATCAAAGGCTAGCTGTGTATCTAAAACATTATCATTAACATGATTTACAATTAACTCTATGGGTTTGAACTTGTCTCTGAAGATCTTAGGACC
>CP070803.1:100372-115751 GCA_020343615.1 Candidatus Woesearchaeota archaeon
CCAAATTCTCCTTTTTTAGCTTCTTCAATAATTCTCTTTTCTAATCCTTTTTTATCCCTAAGCACGCTAGCAACTTTTGAATGATAATTAACAGTAGCAGCTCCAGTCAACCTTGCTACTTTCTCTAGATAATCTGGTAAATTCTTAATCTTTTTTTTAGATGGTGAACGTTTCATTTTTTAAGTCTTTTTTTCCAATATTTTTTCCTTTGTTTTAAATCTCCTTCTTTTAAGAAAAATTTAGGATTAATATTAGATATATCATGCCATATTAAGTTAAATCCAGTATCCCTACCTAATAAATGCTCTAAACCATGATTTATAAAATCAAAGTTCTCCAGACTAAACGGCGCGGGCATATAACCTACAATTGTTCCATCTCTCTCAACTATAGGATACTGTCTGATATTACCTTTCTTCCTTTCTTCTATTTCTTTATCTATCCCTTCTTGAATTTCTCTGTCCCTTTCTCTTATAAAATTCCTATGTTTAACATCTTTTTTTATTCCTATATTTGATTTGTTAGCGAACCTGATTGCATCCCAATTAAGAGGATTTCCATACATCATCTTGTTATTCTTGCTTTGTATTCTAGAGTCGCGAATACAAGCTTCTAGGAGACTCTTACCTATTCCTTGAAGTCTATATTTTTTATCAGTACATATTCTTTCTATGTACGAACCATTTTCTGGATAATCATGAATGAAATTTTCTTTTTTTACAAAAGTATAGATTACACAGCCTACGATTTTTTTACCATTAAAAGAACCTAAAATAACTCCGTGAGAACCTCCGCGAGGCATCTCTACAGGTTTAAGTCCACAACTATGTAAAAAATCTCCTGGCTGATACTCTACTTCTTTTAGTACGTACTTCATAATAACAAACTTAAAGTTAGAAACATTTATTAAATTTTGGAAATATCAACACTATTAGAGAGTTAAACGATTTTTTAAATTATAAATTATTATTAATATGCATGAATAGAAAATACATACTAGTAATGTTCACATTTTTATTGTTACCATATATCGCTATTGCTGATTCTTCCATGGATGTAATCCAACTTGGTATTTCTGGTCTTATAACAACTCCAGATATAATCCTAGAAGACATAGACAATGACGGTATAAATTCAATAATAATAGGTACTAGTACTGGTTTATACATCTTCACAGGAAGCGGAAGTCTAGAAAAATACATACAAACTTCTAGTTTTGTTACAAATATTGTTGTTTTGGATGACTTAAACGCTGACGGGAAAAAAGAAATTGTGATAAGTACTCGAGATATTTACTTCCCAAATGTATTATGCATCGACGGGGAAACTGGTAGCAAGCTCTGGGAATTCTCTCCAAGGACAGAGGTCTATGATCCTTACATACTTTGGACCATGAAGCAGACAAATGTTTTTGATATGATTGAAATACAAGATATCAACAATAATGGTCATAATGATCTTGTTTTAAGCTCTGGGTACAATGTATACGCTGTTGATGGAAAAAATGGTGAAATAATATGGACATTTGAAGATTCAGATAATTTATGGGATATAGTAACTGTTAATGATCAAAATGGTGACGGTAAGCAAGAAATCCTAGCGGGTGACCAAAACGGTTACGTATATTTATTGAGCGGATCATCTGGTGAAGAGATTTGGAGTAAATATATATCTAAAAGTTATACTGTTGTAAACCCATCTACTAATTCTGAGGTCGGGACTGTAGATCGATCTGTTTGGGATATAGTCCCAATTCAAATTGGGGGAGAATATTACGCTGCTGTAAGTGCTGAAGATGGTAAGGTATACATGATAAAAGTGAGAGACGGAGAAATAAAATGGGAACAAGAAATTATTTCCTACGTTGACGCCTTGCTTTATAATTATTATGAGGATCAGCCTCAATCTACATCTAGTAGCGATTATAATTTTTTCAATCTTAGAATTGATGTTATAGACAATAACATAATAGCTTCAACTTTTCCAGGAACTAGGCACGGTAGAGAGTATAAAGGCGTGGAAGGTCTCTACAGTATTGATGCGGGAACTGGAGAAATAAAATGGAGGAATGAAAATATAGACCTTGCTTACATTGAAAAAATAAATACAATAAAACGAAGTAAAGATTATATTGCTATTCCAAGCGGGAAAACAGGTTCTAAGGATAAAATCAAAATAATTGACCTTAGTGATGGTTCAACTTATAATACTCTAAGTATAAATACAACTATATATCAAATAAGAGGAAATGCTTATTTCTTTAAAGCAATTGATAAAGACAAATTTTTGGTAGCTTCCAGTTACGGAGATCTATTCTCTGTAAATTATCCTGATTCAGTTGTTTGGAGTTATCCAAGAATAAATGACTTGGTAGTCAAAAAGGGAGAATTAACTGGAGATTCAACTCCTGACCTTTTAGTAAAATCCAAAGGAAATGCAGACCCTGAGAGTCCTTTTGATGAAGGGCAAGCAAGAAATATATTAGTAATAGATGGTTCAACTAGGGAAGTTAAATGGTCATATGAACTTCCATTTGACGCTTTTTCAAAGACTGGTGGTCTCTTTGAGGTAAAAATTGGGCCAGATGTAAATGGAGATGGAAAGAGTGACATTATTTCATATCTTCAATATCCTGGTGATTGGAATCAAGGAGATGAGTACGGTGAAAAAACAAGAATAAGAGTATTTGATGGAAACACAGGTAATATACTAACTGACGCTCCTGTTTTCAGTAGTACTTATTATGGTATGTATGATACTTTACTTAAGGATAATTCAAGTCTTGATGAACTTGTTCGTGAAGCAGTTATTAGTCAATGGAACATAGATGCTGAGGATGATCTTACTTCTGGTCAAATACGGGAAATCAACAGTGACGTTGATGAAAGGAAGAGTAATATACTCAATAGAAGAAATGACGTTAAGATACGGAAAAGGATACACTCTTTAGATGTAATAGAAGATCAAAGTGGCGACGGTGTATCTGATTTAATCATAGGATTGGATGAGGATGTAGTTATTTTTGATATTAAAAATGGAAATATTCTATGGAATAAGACTCGAAGAGGAGATTTACGTGAAAATCCATTTACAGGAGAAGTTGATCCTAACGTAGTTCATAATTGGAGTAGACACGATAGAAGTAGATTTTTTGCTATTGGTGATGCTAACAACGACGGTATGGATGATCTTGTATTAGTTGATTGGGATTCTCTAACATTCTTACATAGTAATATCACTGGAAGACTTGACTATAGTGTAAAACGTAAAATTACAGGAAATTTAAATAAAGAACGTACGGTTAAGGTTGGAGACTTAAATAATAATGGAGTGCAAGATATAGTCTTTGAGAGGCACATAGAAGACAGTCCTTCTGTATTCATAGTAGTTGAAGGTGCAGATGGAGAGACTCTAGTGGAGATGGAAAAAAGAGAGTCTGGTATAAAACTTCAAGCTGCTGATTTCAATGGAAATGGTTTCAAGGACTCAATAATCTTTCAAATGTGGACTGAAGAAGGGGGACCAAAATTAGAAATTATAGATGGTAATACAAGAGATAGTATATGGAACTATAGAGGAATAGAAGAAACTTGGATAGTTAGAGATATTCTAGGATACCAAACTGTTATGCCTGCTTCAGAAGTATATGATGTTAATGGAGACGGCGTTACTGATGTTGCAGTAGCAAGGTCATTAGCATGGAGTCCTGGTGCAGAAGTCTTGATATATGATGTAAAAAATAACAAGGAAATTAAGAGCATTGTGCTTGAAGGTCTGGCGAAAAGCAGAGACGAAAGGCATATACCTGGTATAAATTTAGAGCTAATTTCCGATGTTACTGGCGATGGAAAAAAGGATTTGGCAGTTATCGTAGCTGTTGGTGAAGAACATAGTAAAAGTGTAAAGATGTTTGTTGTGGACATAGAAAAAGAGGAAATTATAAGTGACTTTGTTTCAAGAGGAAGAGACATAATAGACCTTGGAGGAAATAACGTTGGAATCATAGGAAGTGGTAACTTTTACTTTTTATCAACAGATAAGGACCTTTCTATAACTTCTCCTACAGGTGGAAGCACTACTGGTTCGCCTGTTAGGGTTGAATGGCAAGGAGAAACTGAATCCACTGCTACGGTCCTTGTTGATAGCAAACGAACTCTTATAACAGATGAAAAAGAAGCCGAGTTCGAAATCGCAAGCGGTGAACATAAAATTTCAGTTTATGCGTTTGATAGATACGGAAAAGGAGTATACGATACTGTCTCAGTAAACGTAGAAAAAAGTTCTTCAAAAGTAGCTCTTGTTACTTTCTTGTTAATTGTCCTATTAATAATGCTCTTCTTACCAAAAACATATCTCCAGATAATAAAGATGGTGAAAGGTAAATGACTCAAAGCGAATATTTGATAGAAACTCAGAACTTGACAAAGAGATTCGGAGATCTCACCGCAGTTAATAAAATAAACATAAAGATAAGAAAAGGTACTATTCATGGTTTTATAGGTCCTAATGGTGCTGGAAAAACAACTACTATGAAAATGCTCATCGGAGCATTAAAACCTACAGAAGGAAGTGCTACAATTAAAGGATATAAAATAGGCTCTTTAGAATCCAGAAAAATATTTGGCTTCTCTGCAGAACATCCTAAATTTTATGAGGACATGCCTGCTTTCGATTATTTAGTGTATATGGGCAGAGTAAGTGGTCTTAGTAAGCAAGAGGCTGATCAAAGAGCCATGAACTTACTCAAATGGCTGGACTTAGACGACTTTGCTAATAAAAAAGTTGGTGGTTTCAGTGCAGGAATGAGACAAAAATTAAGCCTTGCTCAGGCTATGATACACAAGCCAGAATTGCTTATTCTTGATGAGCCTACTGCAAATCTTGATCCTGCAGGTAGATTAAACATAATAAAAAAGTTGTTATCATTATGCAAAAAAGAAGGCGTGACCGTATTTATATCATCACACATACTAGCTGAACTTGAAAAAATGGTGGATGAGGTTACTATAATAAGTCATGGGACAATTGTGACTGAGAGTGGTGTTAAGGATCTCAAAGCCAAATTTGCAGGTAATGAATACTTGCTAAAAACATCGAATACTAAAGAAGTCTTGTCTGCCTTAAAAAAGAACAAATTTGTGCATGATGCTCATGTTGATGAGAGGGATACAATTCATATAATGGCTACTGAAAATGAGGCTGCTTTCCAACGTGAAATTTCTAAAGTATTAGCATCTAATAATGCTGCTCTAGAAGCATTCGGTATAGCATCGAGTGACCTCGAAAGAGTCTTTATGGAGCTTGTTGGTGAAAGTGAACAGAGGATGGAGGGAGAAAAGAAAAGCTTCAAATCAAAAATTTTAGGCAAATTTAGGAGGAAAAAATGAGATTCCAGGTAATAATGTCAAAAACATTAAAGGATTTGTTTAGCATAAAGAGAAGTATCCTCTTCCTAATAACCATCACAGCAATTCCTCTCATAGGAGCAATGTTATTCATGGAAAGTGATTTTGGAGAACTTACACTCGCTTCTATGACTCTCGCCATGCAGAACCAGATGGTTCTTGGATTCTTCATGATTATGAGTTTCATGTGGATAGCAGGAATTCCTCTAGTTCTATTAGCAATTGTAACATGCGGGGATTCCATATCTAAAGAACAGCAAGACGGTACCCTGCTTGTATTGGTAAGTAAGCCTGTAAGAAGGTATGAAATAGTAATAGGAAAATTCCTTGCTTTTATCATAAGTGCAATTTTACTTGAAGTCATTGCACTCTTGATTTCTGCCCTGGTGATATTCTCTGTCATGGATATAGATATATTTATTTTCAATAATATCCTCGGTCTTATGCCCTCAGTATTCTTCTATTCCTTATTTGTAGTATTTATATTTGGTGCCATAGCTACAGGCTTTTCTTCTCTTTTCAAAAACAGAATAAAGACAATAATAACCCTTGCTGGAATTACAATATTAATTTTCTTTGGATTCATGGTAATAAGAACTTGGACTGAACCTCTAGGAATATACGAAGACTATGGCTTAAATAATATAGATGTTAACTATCATCTTGGAAATTCTTATGTTTTATTTATACAATCATCTGGAACAAGAATAATGCCTATTTATCAAGGAATATTAGGTACATTTACAGGAACTTATGATGCTACTGAGGTAGAGAATCTATTTGATGATGATATAGGAGCTATGCCTCCTTCCTTAGAAGAAAAAGACTACACTAGTCCTCCTGTTTCTATGTTGATATGGATAATTTTAGCTTCACTGGCTCTGATATTGGGAATACTAAAACTGGAAAGAAAAGAAATAACGTAGAGTGAATTCTATAGACCAGCACTCATAAAATAAGGTCCTAAAATATTGACTATTAATAAGAATAGTGAGGCATATGATAATGTAGTAACTAATTGTTTTGCTAGTTTCTTGTTTTTTAGCTTCTCTCCGAGTGTATCTTTTATCATCCTACCTCCATCTATCGGTCCTAAAGGTAATAGATTTATTGCACCTATACCTAAATTCAAAATAAAAATCCAATTGAATAACTGTAATAAGTATGCCCAAATCCATGGAAGTTTACCGAATCTAGAATAAACATCGTCTTTTAATCCTTTTTTTTGAAGAAATGTTACTCCTAAATAAGGCTGTGATTCATTTTCTGGGTTTGAAATGGTAGTTACTGAAAAGTTTCCTTCTTCCGTTTTTATTATTACAGTTTCTCCGGGCTTAACTTTATCCATCTCTCCTGAAAAATTTATTGAATTCAGAGAAGATTTACCATTAACCCCTATGATTCTATTACCTGGTGTTAATCCTGCTTGTTCTGCAGGAAATCCTTCTCTAACTTCAGTTACTTCCATGCCCTTAAATTCAAAAGATGCATTTACAACAGGAACTATTAATGCGGAAAGTAAGAGAACTACTAGAGCTGTAGTAAAATTGGCTAGGGGTCCTGCTCCAAAAACAGCTAACCTTGTTTTTAATGGAGCCTTATCTAATTGCTTTTCATCAGGTTCTACAAAGGCTAAAGGTAGTAATGTCAATAGGCCCACTCCTGCAGATTTTAGCTTTAAACCATGAGCTTTAGCAACTAAACCATGACAGCCTTCATGAACAACTAAAACAATTATTAATGAAATGATACCATACCAGAAGGGAATAAATATCGGTGAACCTGGAACCCTAACTCCTGGAATTGCAAGAGCAACTCCTGCCTTTATAGCTGGTTCTGTAAGTATTTTTATGGCTTGTCTTGTAAGTATGGCAAGTATAAAGATAATACCTCCAAAACCTACGTATATGGAAACTTTACCAAAAGCTTTCCAGAATCTTTTGTGCTTCTCAGCTAATCTTGCTAATAGATTCAAACCCCTTTGAGTTCTGTAGAGAATAAAAATTCCTTGTCTATCTATTCTTCGTCTGTTTTTGATGAAAAATAATGCAATCAGTATATAAAAAACAATTATTGATATCAAATTCCAGTCCATAGATACCTAAGGCATATAGAGCTTAATAAGCTTTTTGCAATTATATATTAGAAATTAACCATACATATTTCTCCATCCATCATTTATTCTATTATTTAATATGTTGTTCATATTAAAATATCTCTTTTCTTCTTCTGGACTGTCAAAAACTAAGCCTATTTTTCCACCTGCAACACACAGAGAAAAAGCGATTTTTCCAGGCGGTTTACTTATTACTAAACTACTCTTTTTAGTAGATGCGTATATCGGTCCTTCGAATATTATAACATTCTTCTCTAACTTTTCATTTCCTATATTTGGATTCTTAAACATATTAAAAAGGTAATCTGTTAGAGCTTCATCAGTTAAATTTTCTATATTATCCTTAATGACATTTTCTTTACTCCTATACTTTATTTTGAATTCTTGTGTATCTTGTGAGCATATGTCGTCTTTAATTTTAAATTTATCATAAACAAATTCGGAAGGTACATCTAATCTAGACTTAATCGCCCAAGAGTAATTTTTACTTCTTAGAACACAAGACACTATAGTACTATTACTCGTTTTATTTGTAGGAGCATACACTACTTTATTCCCAGATTTCTTAGATATATTTTCAGCCAATATATACACGTACCAATCATTCGAATTTTTATTATATTCTTGTTCTATTTCAGGGAAATTTTTGAAAAGGCAAGCCTCTATCATTTTGTATTTTTATGTAAACAAATATTTATATATTTATTGTTGAGTAGTAGTTCATAAGGTGACAAAAAATATAGCTTTATTAGACATTTATGCTACGAGAGAGGCTTTTTATGAGCAGAGTGACATTGATGAAAAAAGCCAGCTTCCAGTACCTATGGGTTTATTCCCTTTAACTTTATCGAATTCAAATTATAGGTCTTTAAAGAAAACAGGTCATACATCTAAGGATATTAAGGAGTTGGAGCTAGATAGCGAATTAGAAAAGATATTAATGGATTCGAATATTGTCGGAATATTGCAAAAAGGTAATCACGATTATTTGTTAGATAAAAACGGAATAGAGTATATAGACTTATACAGAATAACTGATTTTTCTAAAGAAGAAAAGAGTTAAGGGTTACAAAAAGTTATATGAGATATCTCTTGCTGTCCGGATTTAACAATAGTTCCACTTGTTCCTCCTGGATGTGGATAGAAGTTTGGAGCTTCTTTACTAACAACGAATCCAACTGCAGGGTCTGCTGTCCAATTAACTGAAGTGCAATTATTCCAAGATACAGTTATAAAATCTCCGTAGCCTTCTTCAGGAGTTGTAAATCCGCAGTTGTATTTTGCTATAAAAAATCCAAATCCTTGATCCTTACATATTTGATTTGGTGGGAAATCCCAATCACACATGTTACCTATTCCATCGCCATCATCGTCTAGCTGATTTGGATTATAATGATTAGGACAGTTATCTCCATTGTCCCCCACGCCATCATCGTCTGTATCTAAACTTTCGTCAGGATCTAATGGGAATGCATCTTCATCATCGTCGACTCCATCATCGTCTGTATCGGGATCTATAGGATCTGTTCCAATTTGTTTTTCTTCATCATATGATAATCCATCATTATCATAATCACTAAATGGAGTTTTTACTTCAAATGCATTTGAAATCTGAGCGCCATCTCTTAAAATTATAATATAATAATAGATCCTATTCAATTCTATATTACATTCTTCATTTGTTATTAGTATTGGTAGTCTTACCATGTCTCCAGGACTTAATCTTTCTAAAGAGATATCTGCTTCAAAATTACCTCCTTCTCTTAAATCATCAATTGAGCATATGCTATTCCTCTCTGCGTTTTCAATAACCATAAATATATTCGATTCCTCGAGGCTTATTGTTCTGGTTCCTCTATTCCTCATATCTATGTTAATCAAATGTTTATAAGCAGTCTGAGATACTATATCCAGATTAGATGCTGCTGATTTCAATAATTCTTGTTGAGAAGTATAAGCCTCAATATGTTCTCGCTGTTGCATCTGCATAAGCAAAAAGAATGTAGTTCCTCCTGTTGGAATGCTTAAAATAAACAGTAAAAACAATGCAAGCACTGCAGTTGACGCTTTCTTCATAATTATTAAACAACATTAACTATATAAAAAACTTAGGGTCTTTGGTATTTTGCTATCTTATCAATTAAGTGTACGTGGCCTAAGAATAGGGCTCTGCAACAATATCTCTTCAAACCTAAATCATCTAGAACTTGCTTTGGCTCTTCACCAGCTTTAACTCTTTTATCATATTGCTCCCATAAATGCGCAACTGGCTTTCCACAACTCATACATCTTATTGGTATTATCATTTTTGTGTCTCCTCTCTTAATGCATTGATATAATTATCTGCTACTTCTGCTCCTAAATATTTTCCTGATTCATTAGGAAATAATTGAAATGTTGGATTATTAGATCGATAATCATATACATCCATAATTGTTTTATTACCCCATATTGTGCTAACTCTTAAAAGAGGAGCTTTAGTAGGTATTGGTACTCCGAAATCATATAACTTTTCATTCTTTTTAAAGGGTGTTAAAGAATAAGAATTAAAGTTATTCTTAAGAATTCTCATTAATAATTTAAGTTTTAATTTGGATTTCAAAGTAAAACAAACTTCATCTCCGATTCCTTCTGTATAAAACTTTCCATCTTTTATTACATCTTCTAATGAGGGGTCTATAACTTGATCTCCCATATGTCCTTCAGAACATATCTCACTTATTGGTCCTGCCATTTTACCTATATGATTTTTGTCTTTTGCCTCTGGCTCTTGAATGAGTCATAGGCTTTTTTCTTTCTTTTCTTCTAGTATCTGCAACTAGAAGATGTCTATCATAATCTAAATATTTTTTCTCTAATTCTTTACTTTCAGTGTATTCTACTAAACCTTTTGCTATAGCTAATCTTGCTGCTTCAACCTGAGATGACCATCCGCCTCCTGTGATATTAACATCTATGTCAACTTCTTCTGTAATATTGCCTGCTATAACCAATGGTTCTTGCAATCTTAGTCTTGCTAATTCTGGATTGAATAATTCTATTGGTTTCTTGTTTATCTTAACCTTACCACGACCTTTCTTTATAGTTGCTCTAGCAACTGCGGTCTTTCTCTTCCCTGCAACATGAACTACTTTGGTTTTTGCCATCCTAAATGTTCACAAAGCTTATCTACTCTAAGCTTGTTTGGTACTTTTAAATTTTCAATAGATGCTTCTTTTATAATTATTGCTTCTTTATCTTTTAATTCTTCAGGTGTTCCTATGTAACATCTTACCTTACTAAAGGCTTTTCTTCCTCTTTCATTATTTGGAAGCATTCCTCTGATGGTTTTTGTTACCATCCTGTCTGGTCTTTTTGGAGCAAAAGGACCTTTAGGTGGTTTACTTCCCAAATTCATTCTGTGAGTATATTCTTTAACAATGTCTCCTTGCCTTCCTACAATGAATGCTTTTTCACAATTCACTACCCTTATTGACTCGTCTTCTAGAGCCAATTTCGCTGCTCTAGTAGCAAGTCTTCCTAAAATTGTGTTTGTCGCATCTAAGACTATCATTTAACCTATTAATTTTACCTTTGAACCCTTTGGGTTCTTTTTCATTAATTCTTGAATTGAAATAGCATTATCTATTTTTTTCTTGGCTGCTTCTGAAAAATCAAAAGCTGCTACTGTAACTTTATGATCTAATTCACCAGTTCCTAGGACTTTTCCAGGAACTATGATAGTATCATTGGCCTTAGAATACTTGTTTATCCTAGCCAAGTTTACAGATCTTCTCTGTCTTGCTGGCTTTGAGAGATCTTTAGCTACTCTCTTCCAAACAGGAGCTTTGTTTTTATTGCTCTGCTTAATCAAATCTTGTATCAATTTCTTCAATATTGGATTGGTAGCTTTTGTTTTTCTTACCATTTTTGAAATCTTGAGTATATGGGTTTAAATAACTTTTCCTTATAATAATGTTTAAAAACCTATCTAAATACAACTTTAATGAAATGTCTGAGGAAAAACTTGAAGTAATTGATGATAACTTTAATGTTATAGGAGTCGCTTCTAGAGAAGAAGTAATAAAAAATAACCTTAAGCATAAGACTTCTCTTATTATTGTAAAGAACAGTAAGAATGAATTGTATGTAAGACAAAGGTCGAGGAAAAAGAAAATATTTCCCTTGAAATGGGTTGTTAGTGCTGGTGGGGGTGTTAATCTAGGTGAAACATTTGAGTCCGCTGCTAGGAGAGAGCTAAAGGAAGAATTAGGAATAGAGGCTTCTTTAAAATATCTTTATGATTTTGACTACGAATCTACAGGTAACAATTACAAGGCTAAGGTGTATTTAGCGACTTATGACGGAGAGATCACTGTAAATAAAGAAGAATGTGAACAAGGCAAATGGATGTCTAAAGAAGAAGTTAGAGAACTTATAGATAAAGACTTACTTTGTCCAGACACAGCAATATTTATGCAGAAATATTTCGAATTATTCTAATTCGGTTGTTCCGGGAGGTTTATCTTCTCCTTCTAAAGCAATTGCTATGTCTTTATAGCCGAGCTTATTGTTAACTTCTTTGATGGTATTTACAATGTCATCAGTAACTTCTTTAGGTAACCATACGGCTTCTCCAGTCATATAATCAAAAGAATGGAATGGTCTCAAAACAACCATTTCATCTGTACCATTAATATTATCAGGTATTAAAAACAAAGGAAATTGTGTAATGCTTTTTTCCAGTTTATCCATATATTTCTTCATTGTCTTCTTAACTGCATATTCGTATTGTCTTAATCTTTCTACTCTATCTGGTGTAACAAACTTGCTCTCCATTAATTCGATACCTTCTACTTTTTTAGGATATAATAAATACCAAACCCTACTAATTGATTTTATAGAATTAGGAAGTTCTGATGAAATCTTTTTGAATGTTTCTTTATCTATTTCTCCATCAATAATAACTGGATGAAGTTCAGTTCTTGAGTCTCCACCTGTTCCTACGCTAGTATATGGTCTGACGTATGCTTTTAAATTATACTTACTTATAATTTCATTGGCTTTGGTATTTGATCCCTTGATTTTTTCAAGGTCAAATGAAAAGTTCTTAGGAATGCATTTTATCCTAATGACAAATCCTGGTCCTGGCATTGGCTCATCCTCTATAACTTCCTGAGGAGTTCCTACTTTTTTTCCAAGTATCTTTGAGTCATCCTTGTAGAAATCACTGAGAGGTTCAATCATTCTTCCTTGCTTTCTTAACTCTTTAGACCTTGGAGTAACATTATGATGGATCTTAATTTCATCTTCTACACCTGTAACTGTAGATGATTCAACAATATCTGTAAGTAATGAACCCTGCACAATTTTATAATTAGAAGGTAATCCCAATTCTTCTGCTAATTCATCAGCAACATCATAAAAAAGATCTCCTACAACAACTCTTTTTTCATTTGGTTCGGATAATCTTGCTAATCGATTAAAAAGGATTTTAGTAGCATCTCTTATGAATAAGTTTTTAGTTATGCCTATTTTATTTAACATAATTTTTGTAGTTTCTGCCTCACTTTGTCTTTGAATTCCTGAATCCACATGAAGATAATAAACATTTTCAGGAGGTAGCGCTTGTTTAACCAAGCCAGCAACAGTAGTAGAATCTTTACCTCCGCTAACCAAAACAATTACAGGGGTGTTTCCTGCTTGTTCTTTTATTATTTCTATCTTTTCTTTTACTAAATCGCCCGGATCCCAGTCCCTCTCACAGCCACAAATATCTAAGAAATTACTTATGATTTCTCTGCCTTTAGGTGTTTGATATACTTCTGGGTGAAACTGTACCCCAAAGAATTTACCTCTATTTCCACGTAATGCGGCATATGGTGATGTTGAAGTATATCCTATTCTT
Source organism: Candidatus Woesearchaeota archaeon (assembly GCA_020343615.1). Lineage (GTDB taxonomy): Archaea > Nanobdellota > Nanobdellia > UBA10117. The sequence continues at coordinate 113,781 of CP070803.1, forward strand.
CCGTGTCCTAGAGCAGGTTTTACAACAATATCTCTATGGCTCATCCATACTCTTTCTGTATCGTTAAGGCCTTTGAATATGCTTGATTTATCTGTAATTATCAAATCAGCTTTTCCGTATTCTCCTTTAACACTATCTTTTTGGACTTCTCCACCTAGAAGATACTGCATTGCTTGCTGACCATAACAAAGACCTAGTTGTGGTACGTCTAACTTTAATATCTTTGAATTGGGTAAAGGTGCCCCCTTATCAAAAATACTAAATCTACTACCTGAATGAATGATACCCAGAGCATTATCAAAATAATCTGTCTTGGTGGTATGTACTACAACTTCTGACCAGACTCCTAATTTTCTGACGAACTTACCTATTTGTGGAGCGTATTGTCCTCCATAATTTATGACACCTATTCCTGGTCTTTTCATTTTTAAGTACTTAAGTTATAGTGAAAACATTGAAATATATTTAAATAGCTTTTTGTTGTATTTTAGATCATGGATAAAATAATGGGTTTTGGAGTTGGCGTACTTCTTCTAAAAGATAATAGAGTTTTATTAGGAAAAAGAAACGATGATCCGAAAAAAGCTGATAGTCTATTTCAAGGGGAAGGTAAATGGACTCTACCTGGCGGAAAAGTAGATTTCGGTGAAGAGTTAGAAGAAGCTGCAAAAAGAGAAGTATTAGAAGAAACAGGAATAAAAGCTAATAATTTAAAGTTAATTTCAGTTACAAATGATGTAAAGGGGCATGCTCATTTTGCAACCATTGGTTTTCTATGTGAAGATTTTGAAGGTGAAGCTAGAGTAATGGAACAGGATATATTACGTTGGGAATGGTTTGCTTTAGATGACTTACCTAAACCTATGTTCTTTCCTGTTGAAAAACTAATAAAAAACTTCAAGGAAGGTGTTATTTACAAACATTAGAAGAATCTAAAAAGTTTTTGTTTTTTATTATTAAGCATGGTTGATATAATCTTATTCGAGACAGAAGCAAGGTTAATTAAAATACTGGAAGAAGGTGAACCTCTAGGGAAAATAATAGAGAATTCTGATTTCACTCAAGAAGATATAAATCGTTATAAAAATATGAAAGATTGCTTTCACTTAGAAAAATATGCTGATCATTCTGGGCCTTATGTGATTGATCAAAATATGTTTCATAATATTTCTAATAAAATAATTGAAAAATCGTTAGAAACACAATGTGAACATGCTTCTTTAATGTTTTTAGATGCTAGAGATGTAGAAAAAATGAGAATAGTTAAGAGAATTTATCTTTCTGAAGAAATAGCAAAAGGTAGCAAGGAAGATGTGATTCCTCCAAATTTGAACAGAAACAAAATAGGTTCTTTGCATTCTCATCTAGGAAATGAAAAATATGCGGATGAACCTTCAAGCCCTGATTTTGGAGCACAAAATACTAAAAAGAATTTTATGACAGGAATTGTGCGCCCGGAAAAAAGGAAGTAATTTTTTACAAACTTAAAGTACCTTTAAGGAGGGAATTTTATTGGAAGTACTCTTCTAATTTAATGTGGCCTTTAAATGTAGACACAGAAAAATATTGCTTAAAAGAAATTATTAAAGTTGTGTAAATATTTCTTTAAATTTATCTTTTTGTTCTTGATTTCTATTCCGTCTTTTTTGAGAAGTTCTATTTTCTTCTTTAATCCTAGAGCGTATCCGCCTAAACTTCCATCACTTTTTACAATTCTATAACAAGGAAAAGTTTTAGGGTCTTTGTTTTTATTTAGAATCACACCAACTGCTCTTGGATGAATTCCTGTAACTTTAGAAATCTCTTTGTACGTAGAAACCTTGCCTTTAGGAATCTTCTTAAGAAGTTGGTAAACTTGTTTATATTCAGTCTTCACCATTTCAATTTGTATTTCGAAACAGGGTATAGAATCATTAACCCTCCTCCGCCAAGATCCATAATTATGTGTAGGATTAGATTAAGTAAGCTTAA
>CP070803.1:115851-118676 GCA_020343615.1 Candidatus Woesearchaeota archaeon
AATAAAAAAAGAAGTAAGTAACCCTAATAATAGATACGGAAAGAAGATCATATCAGTTTTTCAAGTGGGTTCAACTGTAGACACTGTAGGCAAAAAACCAATATATGAAGATAATGAAAGTTCTGACATTGACTTAATTTTTGTAGGAGACACCAACTATCTGATGCGCAACAGACCTGAACTAGAAAATTACGTTGGCAGTCTAAGATCCGGAAAAATACAAGTTTGGTTAAAAAGCGAAGCTGCATATAAGGAACCCGAGAAATACTTTCAACCGGGACATCCTGCTGCTGATTTAAGAGTTTTAGACGGATGGGATGGTTTAGCCAGTAAATTAGGTTTTCTTATAGAAGTAACTTCTGGTAAAACAATATATGGAAAAAATATTATTGAAGATTTAAAAAGCAAATCGCTGAAATACCCAAATTTTACATATGTTCCTGCTGAAGAAGGTTATGAACTAGTTATTGTAGCCATAAGAGATCTATTAAAGGGTCTTTATGGAAGAAATATAAATACAGGAATAGAATCACTAATAAATCAAGGACTAAGAGAAACAGATGCTAAAAATGCATTCAAGTCCTTCTTAAAGAAAAAATATTTACCAAAAGATAAACAAGACCTAACTGAAGAAGAAAAAGCTGCAAAAAATTACATTCTTACTAAAGATAACGATATGGCAAAAGCCACACTAAGAGCTTTCTTAGGAGCATACGTTCAGTCATCTAATGACTTTCCCTTCTTGAATCCTCATACAATCTATCATGATATAGACGAGATGAGTAAACTTCTGTTAGCAAGTGAGGGTAAAAAACCATGGAGAGACATAATTGATAGAGCATACAGAGTAAAAATAAACAAAGAGTTGAAGGATAGTAAAGTATATGACTCTCTTTGGCCTTGGGATTGGACTGGAAGGAATATAAAAGGCAACAAGCAACTGGTTGACTCAATTACTGGTTTTTTTAAAGAGTGCTTAATTTATACTTCAGAACAGTCTTATTTAGCAGGATACACTTGGACTCAGCACTCCCAAGAAAAGATATCTTATCATTTATCAAGAAGAGCACCGGGAATTATTGATGTTCTTAGTAAAACGGATGAAACTCTAGATTCTGCTGCAGATCTATACATTGGAGAAATAGTTGGTATATTCGGTAACAAATTAGAGCCCCCTTCGTTAGATGATAAATTAAAATGGATTTCTGAACACAAAGAACCTATGCTAGATATTGTAGAAAGATTAGTACAGAAATATGATATTCCTGGTGAAATAAAAATACAACATAAAAACAGATTACTACAAGTAGGACAAATGCAATTAATGCTTGCTCAACAAGGTAAAAAAGAATATTATTCAGAAGCCAAAAAAACACTAGAACAGGTTTTCATGCAACCAGAAGAAAATGTCTTTAGTTTACTCTTACCGCCTAGAACAAGCTGGAATTTAGAAAATGAAGCTCTAGCTTATCTTAATCTCGGGGAATGTCTATTAGGATTAAATAGAAACGATGAGGCTATAAAAAGTATAGAAAAAAGTATTGAGATAAACCCTAGAAACGCTTATTCCTGGAAATTATTAGGAGAACTTCATTCTAGCAATCCTGAAAAATCTAGACTTTACAACCTGATCTCTCATAGTCTTAAGAATCCTAAAGAGTTATTTTCCCTACGGTTAGAGTTAGATAAACAAAATATGAATTTTGTAAAAAAGAAGCTATATTCTCCATGGATGAACCTTATTAATACTAATATAAACAGAGATATTGAAAGTGTATCTTCGACAATTGTAGATTTAATGACAAAGCAGAGGTATTTCTTTAATGAAATTACGAAGAAGGAAAAGCACTTAATTTCTATTGCTGAGCACGTATCATTCATAGAAGAAGAAAAATCAAGGCTAAAAGAACTAATTAGCTATCTGAATTTAGCAAAAAATGAACTTAAGAACATTGGAGGTGAAAACTATTCTCAACTAGAAAAAACAATTACCAAACAAAAAAGAAATACTTTGTTGGCACACGAAAGAACAATGGAGGAGAAATCTCTAGCAAGAGTAATGGTTAATCTTATAGAAGAAAGAGATAAAATAGAACCTAAAATAAGAAACGAACCTAGTAGTGAACTAATCAACGAATATGTTGACATATTATCTAAAATATCATTTATTGGTGCGAGGGAAGAATTAAAGAAACTTAAAAAGGAGAAGATAATAAATAAAAAACAGTATACAGATCTCTATAAAAAGACTACAATATCCTTACCAGAAGAATTGATAGACTTAAAAAAAGAGTTATATAATCTCCAACTCGCTTAAGAATAAATAAGCTCTGATTTATTTAACCTAGGCTACTTCTCCGAATGTTAAAGTGTATTCTCCAGTACGGATTTTATTTACATCTTCAAGATTAATCTCAGTATTAAGATCTAATTTTTGATATATCAGATTATAATTTCCTTTGGATATAGTAATTGGAGCGTCATAACTTCTTACAAATACTTTCTTAAATTCACGTGTAATTAAGAATTCATCATCTGGTTCTTTACCAGTAATTAGAAGTGCTAATGGCATTTCCTTACCGTATCTAAAAACATCTATATCCCAGCCAATAGTATTAGCTAATGTCTCATTAACATAAACTTTCTCTTGATGAGCACGTTTCTTAGTATTAATCAGCTTTAATATGGTTGCTAGACCTCCACCTATCTTTAAGTTATTATCTGCAAACCTAAGACTATTTGCTGTGTTTATATCATTTACACTGATTGTCATTTTATTTACTTCTGAGGTATCACCACTAACCAATAAAATATATAAAGATTTC
>CP070803.1:118776-123065 GCA_020343615.1 Candidatus Woesearchaeota archaeon
AAAGTTTGTAGATTTTGATATGAAGAAAAAAAGAGTAGTTGTTAATATTAACAATTCACCAATTGCAAGTAATTACTTGTTAAATAATTAATCTTCAAAAGAACCTAAGTGTGATTTTATAGCTGGAAAAATAGCAGGTATGTTTTGTTTTATATTCAGGAAAGATGTTGATGCTAAAGAAATTAAGTGTTTATCTAAAGGAGATGATTTTTGTCAATTCATAGTAAAATAATTAAATCTTTGTAAAACAAAGGATAAAATTTAAAAATTTGAAAACTCTGAAAATAGAAATATTGAAATGGCAGATTTAGCAGATATATTTCAAATGTTGAATCAACTTAAAACCGATGACCAAATTCCTAGGCGTTTTAAGGAGTCTATTCAAGAGATAAAAGAAATATTATCTGCTGAAGAAGAAGACGATGATATCAAGATAAATACTTGTCTGGAAATTGTTGAAGATTTTGGAGATAACTATGATCTTGATTCTTATGCAAGAGCTAAGGTTTGGAGTTTAATTACAAAATTAGAAGAGCTAAATATATGATAACGAAAGATATATAAATAATAATAAGTCAATCAGAGTATAGAGGAAACAAAATGGCAGGATGGTTTAATAAGATTAAAGACACGATTTCTACTCCGAAAGAGGAAGTTTTAGGCGATGAATATGTTGAGGTTGAACCAACAGATGATACAATAAGTGCTAAGGTACTAGTGAGACCATTCACGTTGAGCAGTTTCGCAGACATAAAAGGGATATTAGACGCTATAAGAGAAGGTAGGACAATAGCATTGATTAACATTGCTCCCTTGAAAGAACAGGATACCGTAGAACTAAAGAGAGCTATAGATAAACTAAAGAAAACCATCAAAGCCAACGAAGGTGATATCGCTGGAATAGGCGAATCTTGGTTAATTGCTACCCCTTCTTTTGCTAAAGTTTACAGAAAAAAAGAAGGACCAGAACCCTCTCCAGAAGTATCTGAAGAGGAAGAAATACCTAAAGAGGAGGAAGTATAATGTTAGGAGCAAGTGAAACAATTATGTGGGCTGTAGTTTTAGGACTTCTTATTGGAATTGTATGGAGTCTAAAGTACATAGTGGTTTTAGACAGAAAAATCGAAAGAATAGAATATAAAATAGAAAAGGCAATAAGAAAAATCGAATCACTAGAAGAATCCATACTTAGGAAATCTAAGACTGCAAAAGGCAAAAAATAAAATCTTTCCTTTTTATTATTAAATGAAATACTTTTTTCTACTATCAAAACTAAATGTAAAATTGTCTAGATTAGAGTTATATTCTCTATTAGAAATATATAATGTAAAATTTAAAAAAATCCTTGAAAAAGACAATATAATTATCATAGAAACTAAAAGTAATAAAATAGAAGAATTATGTGAAAGATCTTCTTTAATTAAATCTTCTTCAGAAATTATTGAAAAGACACCTGTAAATCTAGGGGAATTGAGTAAAAAGTTCTCAAAAATATCGTGGAATAAATGGGTAAAAGCACCCTTTAAATTGAGAATAAGGGATTTAATTCGCGCATATGTGAAAGAAGTAACGCCTCTAGAGAAGAACCTAGCTAAGTATATATGGAAGTCCATAAATAACCCGTCTGTAAACCTTAAGAATCCGAAAACCACAATTTATGTTTTCTTAACAAATCAAAATTTTTACATAACTAAACTGATTTGGGAAGTTAAATCTCATAGATTCAGAGATAGAGAACCTAAAAGTAAACCAGCTTTTCATCCAACTATCTTAAGACCTTGGCTAGCAAGATTATTAGTTAATTTAGCTAGAACTAAGAAAGAGTTGCTTGATCCTTTTTGCGGTACAGGTTCAGTTTTAATAGAAGCTGCTTTAATTGGAGCAAAAGTTACTGGCTCTGATTTAGATACTAGGATGCTCAAAAGAGCAAAAAAGAATTTAGATTTTTACAAATTAAAAGCCGAATTAGATAAGATAGATGCTACGAAATTAAGCCAGCATTTCAAGAAAGCCAAGTCAATTGCAACAGACCCTCCATATAGAAGATCATCATTTTCATCAAAAGAAGATATTTCTGAATTATACAACATCTTTTTGAAAGAAGTTGGAAAGATTCTACAAGGATATATATCTCTTATGATCCCAAAAGGAATCAAGATTAATATCCCAGAGAGTCTAGAAACTGTAGGAAAAGCAGACCTATATGTTCATGGAAGTTTGACTAGACGTATATTAATCTTAAAAACAAAATATTTTTAAATAGAATTTTAGCTTCTATAGTGTTAAAATGCGTCAAAGAAGAGACTATAGTAAGAGGGCTAACATTAATGATGCTCTAATAAAGCAGAGTTTATTAAATGGTTCTCGTGCGGTATTTAGCGGTGAAGTAGCTGGAGCTATGTCTGGGATACCTAAAGACATTGCTATGCTAATCCTTGATGCGTATAAAAGTGGTCGAAGAGAAGAGCCTGATAGAGACTTGACTATTTATTGTGATGGTGTAACAGAAAGTCAACTGAATGAGCTATTGTCTAATTTTAATGACGTAAAAACAATGCAAAATCAAAAATACGATCTTCTTGAAATTCATAGAACTACGCCTTACAATGGTAGAGGATCTGCTTCTGAAAGAAAGCCATGTTATACACTTCTAGCTACAGCAGACCCTGATGGAAAGAGAAGTGAGGCAAGAAAGTTACAGACAAAGGAAGACAAGGAGAAAATATTCCCAGTAATCAAAGATAAATGTATAAATTACATATCTACTCTAGAAGAAAGATTAAATGGTAAAGTAGATGAAGCGTACATTGTAGGAGCTCTAGCAGAACCTAACGGAGTATTTTTATATTATCCTAAATCAAAATTAATAGTTACTCCTGTAACTATTGATATAATTAGAAAAAAACGGGGAACAGCTAAAATTGCGGGAACATTGGCTAGAGAACTTGAAAAAGATTATAAATTTCACATATCTCCTATGTTCCATCACTCAAAACCTAGAGATCTTACACCTCATGCAATAAAAATATGGCCACAATGAAATTCGCTGAATATATTTCCGAATTAGGAAATGATGATTTTATTCTTATAAATATGATAGAAGCCTATGAAATTGCAGATAAAAATGATAAATTTTTAAGATTGAGATCAAAATATAATTCAAAAATTTCTGATGATGTAAGTGTACACTTATTCGAATTTCCTACAGAAGAGCAAACCTTAATTGACGAAAGAACAATTGAAGGAATTCTATATTCAAAATGTGATTTACCTTCTATTAGAAAAGCAGTTAATATATTCTATATAGAACCAAAAGATAAGTTTATAGGAATAAATGTTGAATCAAAAAACTATAAAAAATTACTCAAATATGCAGCAAGAAAGGTTGATTCAATTGAAGATACACCCCAATTAATAGTAAAGAATCATCGTAAATACTCTTTAATTAATAAAGAATTACCTCCATCTCCAGGAGAAGTAGCTCATTTAGCTATAGTCGCCGCATTTATGTTAGACAAAGCATATAAAGAAAATAAATGTAATATTATATTCGAAGGAGATAAACAGTATGATTACTACGAATTTTAAGAGTAAGTTCGAGAAACAGCACTATGAGATTATAGGAAATCATTCTGCAGTTCAGATTTGTACTTGGACAAAACAGTCCCTTCTTGATGAGAATTATTGTTACAAGCAGAAATTCTATGGAGTTAAATCTCATAGGTGTTGCCAGATGACACCCGCTTTGACATTTTGTGACCAAAAATGTGTTTTCTGTTGGAGACCTCATGAGATGGACCAAGGTTTTGAAATGAAAAATGTTGATGATCCTAAAAAGATTATCGAAGGGTGTATTATAGCTCAGAGAAAGAAACTCTCTGGTTTCAAGGGTAATGAGAAAATTAATATGAAGAAATTCAAAGAAGCTCAAAACCCTAATCAATGGGCTATTTCCTTATCTGGAGAACCAACTCTATATCCTAGATTAGGTGAATTAATTGAATTAATTAGAAAAAGAGGAGACACTTCTTTTTTGGTTACCAATGGCCAGCATCCAGAAGTTCTGGAAAAGTTGGCTAAAAATAAGCAGTTGCCAACACAACTTTACGTTTCTTTGGAATCACTAAATGAAGGGATTCACAAGAAAATTAACGCTCCTTTAAGGAAAGATTCCTGGAAAAGACTAAACAAAACCCTAGAATTACTTCCCAAATTAAAATGTAGAAAGGTAATCAGATTAACTCTTGTTAAAGGAATAAATGACTGTTGTATTGACGAATATGCTAAAT
>CP070803.1:123165-138737 GCA_020343615.1 Candidatus Woesearchaeota archaeon
AGAAATATTGAAAGATAATGATAAGATTACTTCTAATAAATTTTCAAAGAAAACCTCAATTCCAATAACCACTGTTCATAACACAATAAAAAAGCTGGAATAGACTTGAATCATAAAAAAATATGCTCCTGTTATAGATCATAAAAAATTGGGAAAAGACGTCATAGCTTATTTATTAGTAGACATATTTTTCAAATCTAATGGGGATACTATAGAAGAGGAAAACCTTTGTAATAAAATTAAGAAATATCCAGGTGTTGATGATATAAGCATTGTAACAGGTAAGGCTGACATAATTGTCAAGGTAAGAGTTGAGAATATGGACAAGCTAAGAGAATTCAGTTTGAAGTTCTTAAGGAACCTTGACGGTGTAAGAGATACAACTACTCTAGTGGTTCTTAAAGAATTGGATTTTTAAGGTATTGTTCATAACTTATAGAAAACTTCGGCGTAACGCGACTTTATTTTTAATCCATTAATCTTATCCCTAAAACAAGAAAGGGGGTAAAGATACCATCCTAGACCATTTAAGTACCATTGAGATTTAAAGCAATGTAATGCTCTTCTTTTTAGTATAGCTGTACCACTTGTATCTACATATAACCTTGGCTGATTTCTATCTAGAATTCTAAAAGGATTTGAAATTGTAAATGTATAAATCTCTGAATCTAAATTAAGACTCTTAATAACCCTAGCTATTTCTCTATGGTGTGGATGTGAGTCTTCTAAACAGTGTGTAAATATTTTTTTAGGTTTCAACTCTATTAACAATTTCTTCAAATCATCTTGTTTTTTGTTTAATTTTTCTCTAAAGTTTGTTTCTGAAATTCCTAAAAAAATAACTTTATTCTTTAGTATTTTTGCTGCTTTTTCTGACTCTTCCTTTCTTTTTTTAGCTAATATATTTGGCTTAACCAAAACCGTTGAACTGTCACCTTTGGATACAATTACAGAATAAACTTCTTCTTTTTCTGCATATTTAGCTATTATTCCTCCGGCACCTATTACCTCATCATCTGGATGAGCTACTACTACTACAATTGACATTTTTATCCCAATATTCTTTATTGTTTATACAACCTAAATCAGGCCCTGTTACGTCTTTAAGGTAACCGTAAGCCCTTGCTCTACAACCTCCGCATATATATTTATCTTCACATTTTGAGCAATGACCTTTATATTTATCCCTATCTCTCAGAGCTTTCAAAATTTCATTAGTATCCCATAAATAATTTAGATTGTCTTTAAGCACATTTCCTATAACTAGATTGGGCATATAAACACAAGGAGTAATATTCCCATTTGGCTGTAAAGCGACGTACGCTCTCCCTGCGCCACATCCTCCAACAAATTCTAATAATTTAGGCATATTTATCAAAAAACCATAATGTCCGCCAACACTATATTCGCCTCTTGATATTTCTCTCATTTTTCTTCCGAATTGAGGAGCTGTAGAATAAGGTATAGTAAAAGGCTTATCTCCTTTTTTATTTTTCATTTCTTCTAGAGTGACTTCGGCTAATATGCTTAATGCTTCTTCCCTTTCTTCTGGGTTCATATCTATTTTTAAATCTTTAGCTCTTCCTGCTGGTTTATATTCAAACATAGCCCAGAATTGAGCTCCTAAGTTTTTTGCAAATTCTACGAATTCTGGAATTTGTTTATAATTATTTTTGTGTATAAATGTAGCCATACAGGTATAAACTCCTGCTTCAACTAAATTTTTTATACCCTCTACTGTAAGTTCCCAAGCACTTTCCAAGCCTCTAAATTTATTATGCTCCTTAGGATCTAAAGAATCAAAGCTAACTTCTGCGTATGTCTCTCCTAAATCTGCTAATTTTTTTGCAACTTCTTCTGTAATTAAAGTTCCATTTGTTGCTATTGCTACTGCTATGCCTTTTTTTGCCGTGTATTCTGCTAACTTAAAAAAATCTGGATGCGCTAATGGTTCACCTCCAGAAAAAGCTATAACCGTAACACCCCAGTCTGATAAATTATCTATTACTCTAAATTGTTGTTCTAAAGTTAACTCATCTTTGGCTTTTTTTCCTGCATCTTGATAGCAATGTTTACATTTTAAATTACAAATGTTAGTAAAATTCCAAACAATAAGGAAAGGGGTATAGGGTAAAAATGGCTTTTGTAATCCGTAACTTTTTACACCCCTTATCACTGACTTTAAGCCTCTTCGAAAATATGGGAGTTCTAATTGTTCCTTAAAAACTTGTGGAGAAACATCAAACCCTTCTGCTGCTCTATTTAAAATTTTGGTTGCTGCTATGCTTTTTATTTTACATTTTCTACACACTTCTAAGTAGGGATTTATATACTTGCTAATGACCATATCTAAAACATTTCCGTCTTTAGGGCATTCTTTATCTAAAGGATTTAGAAACAGCTTCCTAAAAGTTTCAGTACTAGCTAATTTTTGGAATATGATCAGAGACTCTACCATGGAAGCTTTAATTAAAATGGTATATTTAAATTTTTTTAATAGCAAATTTTAAAACAAATTAATACTAATGAAGTTAATATGAATCTCAATAAGAAACATTTAAAAAAGTACAAACTATATTCTCCACTTATGCGCCGGTAGTCCAATGGTTAAGAGTTTCAATAGAGTTCTATGAAACTAACAAACTCTGGCCTTCCAAGCCAGTGATACGGGTTCGATCCCCGTCCGGCGCATATCTTTACAAAAAATTTATAAATAAATTAACGACTAGCTGGTAACACTTAAGATGAAAAAAAACGTGTGTCTCGGATCTAAGAAGGACGGTAATCCTTACGCAGGTACAGTTGAAGAAGGTATATCTTTCGATACTTATGAAGTAACCTGTAGGAGGCTAAAGCAATATGATTCCATCACTAACCCAATAATAATGGGACCTTATGAATTAATATCTAGATCACTAGTGGATCATGCTAAAATAAAAGAAGGTGATAGTGTTTTGGATCTTGGTTCAGGTACTGGGATAACAACTCTAGAAATATTATTACAAAATCCTAAGGCTAACGTTATTGGTGTTGAGCAGTCTAAAGGTATGCTTGAGGTTGCTAATTATAAATTTCATAAGAATTACGGGAAAAAATTATTAGAGTGTACAAATGATCCTGCTCTAATTAAATACTGGAATGAATTTAGAGAAAAATCCAAGGTTCATAAAGATAATGTTGAGTTTCTTCTAAATGATTTCGAAGAAGTGGAACTTGAGACTCAGAGTATAGATTATGCTATAGGTGGTTCATTCATGCATTGGACTAATCTAGGAAACTCATTTAAACAACTTAAGTTATTCCTAAAACCTAAAGGAAAAGTGTTATGGAGCACTACTTCACATTTTTATAATGATTCTGAATTTCCAGCATCTGAATATGGCTTTAGGTATAATGATTTTTTAGCGCATGTAATGGACGAGGTTAAGAAAAAGATTGGTAAGAATAATGTAAAAGATTATCGTAACATAGCAAGACCTAAGCATGATTTAGAATCAATACAAAAAATTTCTCTTGGGAATGGTCTTAAAACAGAAAAAATTGGAACTAGAGTAATTCATGTTGATTTACAAACATTTGTTCAAACTCATGTCCCTGTTTTTGTAAAGGAGTTAATTATTCCGGATATGGATGAAAGTGTATCTCAGAAGATTGTAAATGAAAGTATAGCTTCAGTAATAAATAATCCTAGTGCTTTGAAAGATATCAAACATAAATACGATATTATCCCAATTTTTGAATCAAAAAAAGATTAGATTAAAATGGCAAACATATTAGTTGCCGGAGCAGGCAAAGGCATTGGTAAAGCAACAGCAGAATATGCTCATAAAAAAGGTCATAATGTATTTGCTGTTAGCAGAAATAAATTAGATCTTAGAAGACGACCATATAAAACATTCGATATAAATCTTGGAGCTTCTAAATCTACTCCTTTTTCTAAAGAGTTTGCATATACGATAGATGCGGTAATAAATTGTACAGGTATTCATCCGGGTACGCAAGAATTCAATAACACCTGGCAAGCAGATGTTAAATTTACTATTAATCAAAATTTAGACCCTGCACTTGAATTATACCATACCTTTCTTCCAGTATTTAGAGAAAGAAAAAAAGGACATTTTGTACATATATCTTCTGCTGCGTTAGATTTCTTTGATGCATCTGAATCAGGATACTGTGCTTCTAAAGCAGCATTGGAAGCTGTAGTTAAGAGTTTACAAAATGGAGAGCAAGAAACAGGAATTTTACATCATGCAGTTAGAGTATCTTTAACAGACACACCTTTAGCTAGAAGAGTTTATCCAACTATTAAAGACTGGAATCCTTTTTATACTGCAAAAGAAATTGCTTCATATCTTGTAGATGTTGTTGAAAATCCTGCTAATTATCCTAAAACTATTGTAAAACTTCCATATAAACCAGTAAGAATAAATTAAAATCTATTTTACTGTTCCGCTTCCTCTCCAGCTTACACCCTTAAATTTATGAAGATTAAAATTAGTAACCCTTAATAAATTCTTCTCCGTAAACATAAACTTTTTATATTCTTTATATTTAGAGTGTTATAACTTTAGGGGTACAGATGAGAAATAAAATCCTAGCAAAAGTAGGATTAACATTTAATGACGTATCAATAGTGCCGGCTTTTTCTAAAATTTTACCGACTCAGGTAAATACTTCTACATATCTCACAAAAAAAATCAAACTTAATGTTCCTATACTTAGTGCGGCTATGGATACTGTAACTGAAAAAGATCTAGCAATTGCTCTTGCATTGCAAGGAGGTATAGGAATAATCCACAGAAACCTTACTCCTGAAGAACAGGCTGCACAGGTTAAAGGCGTAAAGAGATTTGAATCTGGATTTATAACTGAACCTGTAACAGTAAGTCCTGAAACACCTATTAAAAATCTTCATCAAGCTATGCAGAGTTTAAATTTTGGTGGCTTTCCAGTCACAAAAGATGGCTCACCTAATGGTAAATTCTTGGGGGAAATTACTAGCAGAAACTTCTCAATTGTAAAGCATGGTAACTTAAGAGTTAAAGATAGAATGATTCCAAAAGAGAAAGTACCTACTGTTAATCAAGGTGTGACTTTAGAAGAAGCTAATGACATTCTTTTAGAAGGTGGTCATAAGAAATTATTCATTCTAAGTAAGAATGGTTACCTTAAGGCTATGGTTTCTAGAACAGATATTGAAAAAAATGAGTTGTTCCCTAACGCCTGCAAGGACAAACATAAGAGACTAAGAGTAGGGGCTGCTGTAGGTCCTGGTTCAGACCTTAAAAGAAGAGTCAAGCTATTAGTAGACTCTTATGTAGATGTAATTGTAGTCGATACTGCTCATGGACACAGTGAAGGTGTAGGAGATGCTATTAAATACATTAAAGAGAATTACAATGTGGATGTCATTGGGGGTAATATCGTAACTCCTGAAGCTGCTGAATTTTTAATATCAAAAGGCGCTGATGCTATAAAAATAGGAGTTGGTCCTGGTTCTATCTGCACTACTAGAATAGTTGCAGGCGTAGGAGTACCTCAAATAACAGCTGTATATGAATGCAGTGAAGTAGCAGATAAACACAATATTCCATTAATCGCAGATGGAAGCATAAAGTATAGTGGGGACATAGCAAAAGCTATTGCTGCAGGTGCATCTTGCGTAATGATTGGTAATTTATTTGCTGGGACTAAGGAAGCTCCTGGAGAATTAATAAGAGGAGACGGTGGTCGTATTTTTAAGAAATACAGAGGTATGGGATCTATAGGAGCTATGATGGCTGGTTCTAAAGATAGATATTTCCAACAGGAAATAAAAGAAAAGGTAAAGTTGATTCCTGAAGGAGTAGAAGGTCTAGTTCCTTATAGAGGTGAGGTTAAGGATATGATTTACCAATTAGTTGGCGGACTAAAGCAAGCAATGGGTTATTGTGGTTGTGATAATATAGATAAAATGAGACGTAAAGCTATGCTTAGAATAGTATCGCCTGCAACAGAAAAAGAAAGTCATCCTAGTATTAGAATAACAAAAGAAGCACCAAATTATCCAATAATGGATGGAGTAATTTAGAATGGTTGAAGGTTTTGATGTATTAAAAGGTAAGAGGTATGGGCGAAGTATTTGCCTGGAACAAAATGGCCCATATAAAGCTGCTTTTTATAGAATCCAGTCAGAAGGCAATAAAGCAAGAAAAATAGTTTCTGAAGAAAAGGATGGTAATGTTTACTGGAAGACAATAAGCACTAATGAAGAAGAGAACGAAGCGAATCCTAGATATCTTCTTTATAATATCTTAGAAGTGAGAAAGAACATGCTTTTTCTAGCTAATGGAGAACATTCTTCATTAATCGCTAATACAATTGATAATTCTACAATACCCAGTCTAAATGCAATGAGCATACTAATGAACTCTTATGAAAATAAGCGCGAGAACATAGTAGACGGTATAAAATTATATTCTTATGAAGATGATAGACATGGTACTCCTAGAATAAGTGGAGCTGTAATGCATAAGGAAATGGCATTCTGCAGTGTTCTAAAAGGTAAAGATAAAAGACCTCATATTATGTCTAGTAATCATAATTTAGAACGTGGCAAAGGTAAAATAATCTCAACATATTCTGGAGAAATTAAGGATCCGCTTCCTTCGTTTACATCTATTCCTATAGAAGTTAAATTAGAAGGTTCTCTCGAAGAGCTTGTTAATAATTTCCACGAATCTTCGCCTATTAAGTACAGGGTTTCTACTGCAGGTATTCTTTGGACTGAAGGAGAAGGTGTAATAAAAGAAGCAATAGTTAATGAAAATGAGTGAAAGGTATCAAAATGGTTAGAGAATTTAGATTGAAAAAAGGTGAAAATCTTCATCAGAATGCTTGGTTGAAACAAAATATCAATATAAGAGAAGCAAACATTCCTAATGCTGAAATACTGAATAAAAAATTAGAAGATTTAAGTTATAACAATATAGTTGATGCAGCAGGAGCATTGTCTCATATTAAAGTGTTCAAAGATTACGATGCATCTTGTTTGATTGTAAAACATGCTTATCCTATTAGTATTGCTACTGGAGCTTCTATTGCTGAGGTTTTAGAAAAATCTCATATTGCTGATAAATCTCCTTCTTTAGGTGGACAAGTCGCAGTTAATGATGTATTTACTGCAGATGCTGCTGAATATGCGATAGAATATATGGGATATATTACTGCGATAATTGCTCCTCTTTTCGAGGACGAAGCTGTGTTTAAGTTATACAAAAACAAAAAAAATACAATATTAATTAAAGTTGGTTCCTTGGATAATATTCAGAGCAATCTAAAGAGCAAAAAGAATATACTGGGTGGTACGTTAGAACAAGACAGAAACCTAGAACTATACTGTACCTCTGGAGGAATTGAAGATTTATTCAAGCCTGCTTATAGAACTCCTTTTGCAGAAATGACTAAAAATAAAGGAGAAAAGGAAGGGGTGATTGGAATTGTTACTAAAAAAAATCCAACTTTATCTAAAGGAGTTTATGATTTTGCTTGGAAGGCTTGTAAAACAGTTAGATCAAATGGCACAAGTTTAGCATGGGAATATGAACCTGGAAAATTCCAAACAGTAGGTCTTGGTGGCGGACAAGGAATGAGGTCAAGGTCTCTAAGAGTAGCCCTTATGGCCTATCAAGATAACAAAGAAGCTTTCCCAAAAGATGTTTTAAAAAAATCAGTATTTGGATCTGACTCTTTCTTTTTCAATGATGCTGTTAAAATTGCTGCAGATAATAAGATAGGAAATATAATCTCAAGCGGTGGCGGTAATAAAAGTGAAGAAGTTATTGATTCGTGCGATGACTTAGGAATTGCTATGATTTATACTGGAAGAAGAAATTTCGAACATGAATTTTAAATAATGAACCCTAATTAATAGATTTAACTTATTTAATTGTTTTCCGTAATATTATCTTCTTCTACTATTTCTTCTATTTTGAAAATTTTTGCATCATCCCTAGATTTACAAGTACTTTGTATTGTCCATAGATATTCTCCGTCCCACGCTAGATCCAATGTACCTTCTGCTACAGGATATATACCATTAACAAATGTCCAATTTTCATCCCATTTACAAATTCCTTTTTCACAGCCACCTACTGTCCAAAAATGTTCACCAGTCCATGTGATTCCACTACCTATATCTGTCTTGGTTTTTAAATCAATGGTCTTGGAGAGATCTCCATCTTTCTCTAATTTATAGATATGTGCCCTATCTCTACTTATCAAATAGAGATATTCATCGTCACTGGTTAAACCTGAAGTTCCACCATCTTCTTTATCAGGTATGTCGAAAGATTCTTGGATTTTAACAAAACCGCCAACTACGCTAAACTTGTATATCCTCATAAGGCTAAAATCGTTAACATAGAAATGCTCGCCATCCCACGTAAGCCCTCTTGGATTAGCAATCAAATTATTATTATATACAGAGTAGCTACTTGTATTGGGATTAATCTTAATAAAACCTGATAGTTGTCCCCTTGCTAGAGGATTTTGACTAAACATATAGAGATAACCATTATTATACTCTAGAGCTCCCTCAGAACTCAGACCTCCTCCGATCTTCTCTATAACTCTTCT
The DNA here is from genome assembly GCA_020343615.1 of Candidatus Woesearchaeota archaeon. GTDB lineage: Archaea > Nanobdellota > Nanobdellia > UBA10117. The sequence goes on from CP070803.1 coordinate 131,785, forward strand.
AGTTTCATCTACGCTATTATAGACGTACTTGTAATTATCTCTAGGATCGCCGGGGATGTAATTAATCTCAGACATTTTTTCATCTCTAAAACCTAAGTCTGGGATGGAAAGTGTCCCATCTCCATAATCATTATTCTTATCTTTAACAGTTGCTCCACTAGATGTAGCTATAGGAATTTCTACTCCAATATTTTCAAATTTATTGCTGATTACTGTTAAGCTAGATTCCATTGCTGCAGTTATTGGTGCATTATCATAATTAGTGAAATAATTCCCTTCTATATATGAACCTGAATTTTCGTGATGAATCGCAACACGTCCGTCTCTTAAGATATTATTCAAAATCTTTACATTACTATATTGTTCTAGAGCGATCTCATGATATCCGTTTCCATAAAGTAAATTATATTCGAATGTAGGAGACGACCTTTCAGCATAAAGACCGTCATTGTTAGACCATCTTATAATAGAATGAGAAACATTTGCTCGTGAATCAAACTGTGCTATGCCCATTTCTCCAAATTCAACTATGACATAGTCAAATTCACTATCATTTGAGTCTTTTATCTCGATGTATCGCCAATCTCCATTCATCGGCTCTGAAGCATTAGAAGTAAACCAAATCCTTTTTTTGTAGGTACCTAGAGCTTTTATTGTGCCTCCGTTCACATATAATTTTCCTTTATCATTAGTCTTATAATCTTTATCACTTTTAAATTTGACAACTGTGCCCTCTTTTATAGTAAGTGTAACTTTATTAGGAACTTCAACTGAACAGGTGACTAAAATATTCCCAGACCAGGTCTCACTTTTTTTTAATTTACCGCATTTTTCAGTAAACTCACATTCATTTGGACAAGTCCACCCACAATCGCGACCTTGTTCTCCTTCGTTATAAATAGCATCAATACAGTGAAGGGGACCTCTAGGGTATGATTTTTTAATTGGTTCTTTAATTATTTCTTCAGAGGTTTCATTTCCTTGACTTGTTCCTTGTGTTGTATTACTGACATTAGAAACTGCTGTATATCTTTCCTTATCTGCTTGAATCTTAAAATAATAATAAAATGGTATTAAGGTTGAAGAAACCAGTATTATTATAATGATTGTAATCTCTATTTTCCTTACATTCTTCTCCATTATATAATATAATTATAAGACTTTTCCATATAAAAATCTTAGTAAGCTTTTAATAGTGAACACTTTAAGCAAATCTTATGAAATTAGCAGCTTTAGTATCTGGAGGAAAGGATAGTATTTATGCTCTATATAAAGCTCAGCAAGAGCACGAAGTAAAGGTAATTATCGCTATCAAGTCTGAAAATCCTGATTCATATATGTTCCATAGACCTAATATCGATTTAGTTAAATTGCAAGCAAATGCATTAGATTTGCCTATTATTTTCAAGAAAACCCCTGGTGAAAAGGAAAAAGAGTTGGAAGACTTAAAAAAAGCTATTATAGAAGCAAAGGAAAAATATAAAATTGATGGGCTTGTTTCTGGAGCTTTGGCTTCTAATTATCAAAAAAGTAGAATAGAAAGAATCTGCAAAGAAATTAATTTAAAAAGCATCACTCCTATCTGGCACGTTAATCCTAGAGAGTACATGATAGACCTGCTTTCTAAATTTAAAGTGATTACTGTTAAAGTTGCGTGTGATGGATTAAAAAAAGACTCGCTCGGTAAAGAAATTAATTTGGAAAAAATAGAAAAATTAAGTTCTAAATATAGATTTCATATTGCTTTCGAAGGTGGAGAAGCTGAAACTCTTGTATTAGATGCGCCTAACTTTAATAAAAAAATAAATATCCTAGACTCTAAAACTAGGTGGGATAAAGAATCTCAATCTGGAGAGTTTATTATCAAAAGAGCACATCTGGAAATAAAGAAAAAATAATTAAAAACTTCATAGGCAGTTATAATCACTATTTAATAAGTAATAAATCTTTATAAATAATCGTTGCGTACTTATTATAGCAACTAATGCATATACAATTATACATACTAGCACGAATTCTTGAGGTAGAAAATTATGAGATTATCTAAAAGAGGCTTAATTATATCCGCTTTATTGATGGGTTTATTTTTGTTAACCGTCAACATAGAAGCTGAAGAAAACAGTACAGATGCTTTAAATGAAACTGAGATACTGAACGAAACTCAGGATAATGTTACAGAAGATAATACTACGGAAGATATACCTGAACGTATTCCGGAGACTGAACCTCCTGAAGAAGAAACTCCTCCTGTAGAGGAAGAGACTAATGAATCTGATACTCAAGATGCTCCTGAAGAAGAAACAGAGGAGCAAACAGAACCACCTCAAGAAAATGATACTATTGAAGAAGAGCCTCTAGAAGAATTAGAAAATAAAACAGAACCTCAAGAAGAAATAATCGAAGATATCTTCGGTATTGAAGAAGAGCCTCTATTTGGTGTAACTGCTATACACGATATATGTTGGCTATATGATTATAATAAAACCGGTTGTTTAGATCAAGAAGGATGTAGATATGACTTTTGGGGCGGATGGTGTCATCCACTTGGTTGTTGGGACTTATGGCAGGAGAATGATTGTAATAATGCATCTAATGCCTATGGATTAAATTGCCAATGGTATGAAGAAACTGGTGGTGGCTGGTGTGAAGAAGATTCTTGTTGGCAAATCGATGATAATGCCACTTGTGAAGGTACTGCGGGTTGTTATTGGGAAGGTACTCCTTATTGTCAAGAAATAAATTGTTGGAATTATTGGAATGAAGATGATTGTGAAGCACATTCTGCAAACGGCTGTGTATGGGACGGCTGGGGCTGTATGGAAAGCACTGGTTGCTGGGAGCAATATACTCAAAGCGCCTGTGATTCTACTAGCGGTTGTATGTGGAGAGCTGAATCCTGGTGTGAGGAATCCGGTTGTTGGAATTATCAAACAGAAAACCAGTGTAATAGTACCTCTGGATGTGTTTGGGACAATGAATGTGGTCCTGCAATGAACGGATGTTGTAATGAAGCAGGAAGCTGTTGGAATTGGGATACTGAAAGTGAATGCGATACTCATTCAGATGATTGTAGTTGGCACAATGAATCTGGTGGCAGCGGTGGCTGGTGTGAAGAATTTGATTGTTGGAGTTATGATGGAACTAACCAAAATACTTGTGAGACTAATGATGGAACTTTAAATTGTGAGTGGCATGAAGAATGCGTGGGTCCTAGTGATTGTTGGGATTATAATACTGAAGGTGAATGTAATGCTTCTGGATATTGTATATGGGGTGGCTGTATGAAGCAAGGTTGTTGGGACTACAATAATAAAAGTGCTTGTTTAGCGAATTCTAATTGTAATTGGGATGATTATGGAGATCACTGTCATGAAATAGGTTGTTGGGATTATAGTAATAACGAATCTGCATGTAATAATGCTGAATGTTATTGGAAAGCAGATGGTGGATGGTGCGAAGAAGAGTGGTGTTGGAATTATCAGAATGAAAGTAATTGTGAAGGTTCTAGCCTTAACTGTGGCTGGCAAAACGACAGTTGGGGCGGATGGTGTTATGAAATAGGTTGTTGGGAATATGATAATAATGATACAGCTTGTAATGCAACAACTGGTTGTAACTGGGATTCAGGCGGATCCTATTGTTATAATGAAGGATGTTGGAATTATAATAATAATGCTACATGTAGTGCAGATTCAACGTGTGAATGGATTGATACTGGATGGTGTTCAGAAGAAGGCTGTTGGAACATAAACAATCAAAGCGGTTGTGATGGCACATCCGGTTGTCAGTGGGAAGACTGGGGATGGTGTGAACAAAAAGGTTGTTGGAACTACTGGGATAAAACAACCTGTCAAGAACACTCAGATGATTTGTACTGTGAATGGAATGACGAATGGGGATACTGTTATGAAATAGGCTGTTGGGAATATAATACTCAAGCAGTTTGTGAAGCACGTAATGAAAGTGGTTGTTATTGGGAAGACCAATGGGATAGTTGTTATGAAATAGGATGTTGGAACTTCTGGGATAATGAGTCCTGTATATATAATGACTCAGCAATTGGTCTATCTTGTAACTGGACTACTTATGAGTCATGTAAAGAAAAGGCTTGTTGGAATTATGAAACTAATGCTAGTTGTGTAGCAGATAGTAATTGTCAATGGGATACTTTCTGTACTGGAGATTATATGTTAGATTGTTGGAATTATAGTAACGAAACATCGTGTCAAGCTGGAAATTGTACTTGGGATGGAAATTGTTATGAAATAGGATGTTGGTCTAATGAATATCAAACTACTTGTGAAAATGAAGATGGCTGTGGATGGGAAGACTATGGTTGGTGTTATGAGCCAGGATGTTGGGATTACTATACTGAAACAAGCTGTGTAAATGATTCAGCATGTGAGTGGGACTCAAATAGTAGTTATTGTTATGAAATAGGTTGTTGGAATTGGCATAATAATGCTACAGGATGTGAATTACACTCTGGAGATTTAAACTGTGATTGGGATCAGGAAAATAATTATTGTGATCCAGGAGGATGTTGGGATTATTCCTCAGAAACAGAGTGTGAAAATGATCCAACAGGATATGGTGGATGTGTATGGAGACTAAATGATGATGGTAGCGGTTGGTGTGAAGAGCGAGGATGTTGGGATTATAATAGTCAATCCAATTGTGAGTCACAATCAGAATGTGAATGGGAAGACTATGGTTGGTGTTATGATTATGGTTGTTGGAATTATTATACACAAAGTGAATGTGAATCTCCTACTGCTGGAGGTGCTATAGACTGTGAATGGGATGATGATTGGGAATATTGTGAAGAAAAACAATGTTGGGACCAAACTGATTCGACAAATTGTACTGATATAGAAAAATGTGAGTGGGACAATGCAAGTAGTTACTGTTATGAGCAAGGATGTTGGGATTATTATAGTATAGGAGCTTGTAATAATAATACTGATGAGTGTTTCTGGGACAATAGCAGTAGTAGTGGATGGTGTTATGAGCCCGGATGTTGGGATTATTCTAATGAAGGAAATTGTACTGGTGACGCTAGTTGTGACTGGGATGATCAATGGGGTTATTGTTATGAAAAAGGATGTTGGCATTATGATGATAATGCCTCATGTGCTGCTGCTCCAGCAGCATTAGAATGTAATTGGACAACCAATCAAGGATGGTGTAATGAAGTAGGCTGTTGGGATAAATACACTGAAAATGAGTGTACAGGTCAAGCTGGATGTATATGGGATGACACGTATGATTACTGTTATGAGCAAGGATGTTGGGACTTCGAAAACGAAACTGGCTGTGACGCATCTGATGAGTGTAGTTGGCGGAATTATTCTTGGGGATGGTGTGAAGAAATAAACTGTTGGAATTATTATAATGATAATGATAGTTGTTTGAATAATAGTGATGGTATAGATTGTATATGGAACGACCCTTATTGTGATGAGATAGCTTGTTGGGCATGGGATGGTAATGCGTCTGGATGTGTGAATGATAGCTCTACTTATAATCTAAGCTGCGTCTATAATAACCCCTGGTGTAATCCTGATGTAGGAGACTGTGGACAATATGATACACAGTGGGAATGTATAGATACTTGGCATTGTAAATGGGATTTCAACACCGAAACTTGTGAAGATCCAGATGATGACTTTAAAGAAGAAATATTAGAAGATAACCCTGGTTGTTGGATATTCGATAACAACGAATATACTTGTAACAATACTGAATTATGTGGATATAATGCTACCTTCTGTGACTATAATGACTCTGCTGATGAGGGAGATCCATTAAAATGTGAGAATATAACAAATATGACATTATGTAAAGAAATTGCTATTCTTGCAACATGTTGTGAATGGAGAAATGATCAGTGTACAACATCTTATGACAATAAAGAATGTTATGATAATATGAAAGAGCTACCTGAAGGAGCAGAATTCTGTGACGATTATAAGGCTTGGAATAGTGAGAAACTATGTAAGGATATTTCTGGAGATCCTTGGTATCTACCATGTGTTTGGGATGATGAAGAATTGAGATGTAGATTCAATTACGAAGATGCTGGAGCTGAAGATATTTCAGATATTAAAACAAAGAAACAATGTGAAGCAGCAGGTGGAGAATGGAAAGAACAAGCATATTGTAATCATAATGGAACTTGGGGCGATGAAACAGATGATTATATAACTGTAGAAGGATGGTGTGAGCAAGATACTTCTAAGACTAAAGGATGTGAGCAAAGTTGTTGGGCTTGTGAATACCAAGATAATGGTTCTGCTTGGTCAACTGTGGACTTAGCAGAAACTGCTTGTCTAGGATCATCAGCTAATTGTGAATGGGAAACAAATGCAAATGCTCCTAATGGACTCGGTTATTGTGATTTCAGTTCAGAAACAGGAGCTATGGGTGGTTGTGATTCTAGTTGTTCTTCGTGTAATGATGTATACGATGATCCAACTACATCTAAACAAGAGCCTAAGATTTCTTGTATTGAGAGTGAAGCTATCTGTAAATGGGTAGTTAATCTAGCAAATCAAACTAAAGGAAGCTGTGAAGAAAAAGGTACAAAAACATGTCTAGATAAGTGTACGGAGTGTACTAAGGCTGAATGCGAGGATTATGGTTTAGATGATCCTGGCGCTTGTGTATGGGACAATGATAAAGAAATATGTGAACCTGCTAACTTCTATGGAGAATCATGTTTCGACGGAGAAGATAATGATGGAGATAATCTAGTTGACTGTGATGACTCTGATTGTTTCATTGATGCTGGTTGTGGTGGAGGTATGATGCATGACTGTTGGCAATATGATCATAACGAAACCTTATGTAATTCGAGTAATGATACATATTCTAATAATTGTACTTGGATCCAAGATAAATGGGGTGGATCATGGTGTGGAATGGCCTGGGAAATTTGTTGGCAATACGAT
>CP070803.1:138837-141542 GCA_020343615.1 Candidatus Woesearchaeota archaeon
GACCTAAGGATAAAACAATAAAAGATTTATCAGAACAAGAAAGTGAAGAAATTTTAGATGCTCTTAAAGAATTATTTACTGAAGAAGTACAATTAGAAACTTATAACGACTATCCACAATCAGCATCTAATAATGCGAAACGAGGTATAGAACTTAATAAAAGTGTAAATAATAAATGTGCAACTTTGGTCGGTAAAAACAGAGCTCGACAATTAGTAGCTAGAGAAAAATTGAGTGTATCAACAATAAAGAGACTTTACAGTTACTTAAGCAGAGCTGAGACTTATTATGATCCTAGCGACTCAAAGTCTTGTGGAACTATCTCGTATTTATTATGGGGTGGTTTGTCAGCTAAAAGATGGGCTGAAGCGAAATTAAAAAAGTTAGGTTTAGAAACTAATTTAAAATCAATGAAGATAAATGATGATATGGCTATTATAGACGATAGATTAGCATATTCATCAAAAGAAAAAGCAGAACAAATAGCTGAGGATTTAGGATGTAAAGGATCACACGAACACGAGTTTGAAGATGAGGTATGGTATATGCCTTGTGAAAAACACGGACTAGCAGAAATTGGCCCTAGAGGTGGTGTAAGAAAAAGTCCTAAAGCTCCAAGATCTACAGTGCCAAATAAAAATCCTAAAGGTAAAGGAACGGCAAAAGGAGATGCCTCAGGTAAAAGAGGTGCAAAAGTATCAGAACAAGACAAGAAAGCATTACAGAAAAAAGCAGATGACTTTAATGAAAGATATAAAGAAAAATTAGGTTATGGTGTAACGGTTGGTATGTTGTCATCTGTATTTCAAAGAGGATTAGGTGCGTATAACACAAGTCACAGTCCTAACGTGAAGTCAGCTTCACAATGGGCACACGCTAGAGTAAACGCGTTTTTATATTTAGTAAAAAATGGAAGACCTGAAAATCCTAAGTATAATACAGATTATGATTTATTACCAAATAAACATCCAAAATCTAGCAAGTAATGAAAAGAAAAATAAGAAAAGATTTATTATACCCTAGAAACTACAGCACTAGTCCGAGAGGTGGGCGTAGAGCTTGTTTGTGTTGGGATAAAGAAACATATAGTATTGAGTGCTGTGACGGTTCTACACACGCACAAGGTATAGGTACAATAAATAGAACCTCATAAAAATGCAAAATAATTTTAAACAAACGTTATATTGATATGAAAGCACAAGATATGGTTAATCAAATTAAAAATTTACTCGGTGTGGAACTTTCTGAAACACCAAACAAAGAAGTTGTTTTAGCACAACTAAATTTAGAAAACGGTACTGTCTTAGAAGCAGAAGAATTTGAAGCTGGAAAAGAAGTCTTTATTTTAACAGAAGATGAAAAAGTAGCTTTGCCAGTTGGAGAATATATGCTAGAAGACGGTAGAATATTAGACGTTAAAGAAGACGGACTAATAGGAGAAATTAAAGCAGAAAAAGAAGACGAAAAAGAAGAGGAAGAGGAAGTAAAAGAAGACGAGAAAAAAGAAGAGGAGTTAGAGTATGTAACTAAAGAAGAGTTCAAAAAAGAAATGGATGAACTAAAAAAAGTTATTGAAGAAATGGGGTATGGTAAAAAGAAAGATGAAGAAGAAGAGAAAGAAATGGAAGAGCAATTAATGTCACAAAAATTAACAGAACTTGCTTGTCAAGAAGACGAGGCATTAAAAGAGGAATTATCAAAACCTGCTGCTGAACCATTAAAGCATAGTCCTGAGAATAAAGAGGAGAAAAAAACTAATTTTAACACAATTAGAAAACCTATAACAACTCACGATTACGTTAATCATTTAATAAGTAATATAAATAAAAAATAAATTAATAAATAATTATGGCGACTACAACATCAATTACAACTACATATGCAGGAGAATTTGATGGAGAGTATATCTCAGCTGCATTATTAGGAGGTGATACTTTAAGAAATCAAAGTATCTCACTAAAACCAAATGTAAAGTTTAAAGAAGTTATCAAAAAAGCAGCAACAGATGCAAACTTAATTAAGGATGCTACTTGTGATTTTTCTGATACAGGAACTATTACATTAACTGAAAGAATTTTACAACCAGAAGAATTTCAGGTAAACATCGAACTATGTAAGAAAGACTTTAGATCTGACTGGGAAGCAATTCAAATGGGAATTGGAGCATTTGATAACTTACCTCCAAAATTTGCTGACTTTTTAATCGGTCACGTTGCAGGTAAAGTTGCAGAAAAAACTGAGCAAAACATTTGGGGTGGTGTAAATGCAAACGCAGGTGAGTTTGATGGATTTACAGTATCTATGTTAGCAGACGGAGATGTAAATGATGCTGCTAATGGATCAGAAACATCATTCACAAGCTCTAACATTAAAACATTATTAAGTAATGTAGTAGACTCTATTCCTAACGCAGTTTATGGAAAAGAAGATTTAGCTATATATGTTCCACCAGTTGCTTATCAAGCTTACATTAGACATTTAGGAGGATATGGTGCTAATGGATTAGGAGCTCAAGGTTTTAACAACTCAGGAGATATGTGGTATAACAATAATGCTTCATTATCTTTTGAAGGAATTAAAGTTGTTTACACACCTGGAATGCCTACAGATCATATTGTAGCAGGTCAAAAATCTAACTTATATTTTGGTACAGGTTTATTATCTGACCACAACGAAGTAAAAGTTATTGATATGGCTGACCTTGA
>CP070803.1:141642-209287 GCA_020343615.1 Candidatus Woesearchaeota archaeon
CTTGTGGCGCCGGTGTTCCCGCGGCGGCTGGCACCGGTCTTGCCCCCCACTTATTCTTGGAACTTTTTACATTCCAAAAAAGCTTTCGCAGTACGAAAGCACATGGAATCCCCTTATCACGCTTTCGCGCATTGTAAAGGTTTCGTCTCTGCTGCACCCCGTAGGGCTAGGACCCTTGTCTCAGTGTCCTTCTCAGGGCTACCGCTCTCACGGCCCTTACAGATCTTTGGCTTGGTGGTCCTTTACACCACCAACAACCTAATCTGGTGCCGGCTCATCCTTAGGCGCCGAAGCTTTAAGAAATAGGACTTTCCAGTACCTATTATATATAAGGTATTATCCTCAGTTTCCCGAGGTTATGCCTTACCTAAGGGCAGATTACCGACATGTTACTGAGCCTTTCGCCAAGCTCCGAAGAACTTAAAATTGCATGACTTAGTAGAATTCCATTAGCAGTGACCTCCCGCAGGATCAACGGGAATTGTTTGGCAGGTTGGAATAATATACGCAGGTATTTCTCACACACCTTATTATCACATGCCTCCTCTTATACATCATACTCTTTAACCTAAAGAGTATTCATTGAAACTATAGCCAAAAAGCGCTATGTTTAAAAAGATTTTGTTTAAAAATCCAGCAATATATGTGCTTTCATTTAGTGTATTACACCCATATTTTTTAGTATAAAAATCTTTTGTTTATAATATGTAAATATTTAAAAATACTACGTATTATCTATTATCTGCTTATGGCTCTGAATTTTAAAACAACTGAGGAAATTGAAGTACCTAAGAAGATAGTAGACCAAGTTATAGGTCAGGATAATGCTGTAAACATAATAAAAAAGGCGGCTAAGCAAAGAAGACATTGCATTTTAATCGGAACTCCAGGTACTGGTAAGTCTATGCTAGGGTTAGCTCTTGCAGAAATGCTTCCTAAGGGTGCTCTTAAGGATGTCCTTTGCTTACCAAATCTTAAAGATGAGGATGTTCCTATAATAAAGGTGTTTGATGCTGGAAAGGGAAGTTCTTTGGTTGAAAAAAGTAAGTCTCAGGCTACTTCTTTATTCAAAGGTCAGCAATTCATACTCATTGTTATGGCCATGTTTGTTCTAATGATACCTTGGTGGTTGAGGGAAGAGATTGGAGATATAATGGCTGCAGCGTCGTTAATTGCTGGAATGATGTTTGTTGGTGCCCTCGCATTGTCTTTTGGTTTGCAAATGAGAGCTTCTAAATCGCCAAAGCCAAAAATACTTATAGATAATTCCAAAGCTGAAAAAGCTCCATTTATTGACGCTACTGGAGCTCATGCTGGCGCATTACTTGGAGATGTAAAACACGATCCATTGCAAAGTGGTGGTTTGGGAACTCCTGCTAACTTAAGAGTTCAGGCTGGAGCAATTCATAAGGCAAATAAGGGCGTTCTATTTATCGATGAAGTTGCTACATTAAAACCTGAGACGCAACAGGAATTATTAACTGCTTTACAGGAAAAGAAGTATCCTATAACTGGTCAATCAGAAAGAAGCTCTGGTGCCATGGTTAGGACAGACCCTGTACCTTGTGATTTTATTCTAATAGCTGCTGGGAATCCTGAAACTATTCAGAAAATGCATCCTGCTCTACGTTCTAGAATCAGAGGGTATGGTTATGAAATTTACATGAATGATTCTCTTGAAGATACTCCTCAAAACCGTGAATTTCTTGCTAGATTCGTTGCTCAAGAAGTAAAAAAAGATGAAAAAATTCCACACTTTACAAAAGAAGCTGTTAATGAAATCATTAAGGAGGCTAAAAGAAGAGGAAGTAGAAAGGGCCATTTAACTCTCGTACTTAGAGATCTTGGCGGTTTGGTTAGAGCTGCCGGAGACCTTGCTCTAGAAGATAATTCAAAGTATGTAAAAGCACAGCATGTTATCTCTGCTAAAAAATTAGCTAGACCTTTAGAACAGCAGATAGCGGATGAATATATTGAAAGGAAAAAGGAATACCAAGTTATACAAACTAAAGGTAGCCAGATTGGAAGAGTTAATGGTCTAGCTGTAATGGGTTCTGGTGAAGCTTACTCTGGACTAATCCTACCTATTGAAGCTGAAGTGACTACAGGTGGTAAAAAAGAGGAATTTATTGCTACTGGTAAACTCGGAGAAATAGCTAAGGAAGCTATATCCAATGTATCTGCAATCATTAAGAAACACTTCGGTAAAGACTTAAAAGAAAAATATGATGTTTACGTTCAGTTCTTACAAACATACGAGGGGCTTGAAGGAGATTCTGCATCTATTGCTGTGGCAATAGCCATTTTATCTGCCTTAATGAAAGCACCTATAAAACAAGATATCGCTATGACTGGTTCTCTTTCAATTAGAGGGGAAGTCTTACCTGTTGGAGGCGTTAATGCAAAAGTAGAGGCAGCAGTTGAGGCTGGTATGCAGAAGATAATAATACCTGCTTCTAATAGAGAAGATATCACCTTAGATAGTAAAAAAATAGAAATTATACCTGTGAAAAACGTAAAAGAAGTTATAAAATATGCTTTTTCCGGTAAGGAAAAGGAGAGGATATTAAATAAATTCAAATGAAATTAGAGATAAACTTGGATGAAGAACAAGTGAATAGGATTAAAAAATATGTAGAAGAAGAAAGATTCAAAGATATTGATGATTTCCTCGAAAAGGCTGTTAAGTTGATGATGTATGCTGAAGACAAGAAGGAAGAATTTGGGTTAATTCTTCCTAAAAAGCCTGGGGAAGATCAAGAAAAAGAAGATTAAAATTAAATAATTCTTTTTTTATTCTTTTATAACTGGACAAACATAATTCATAAAGCATAAAGCGATTAAAGCAGTTCCGTATCTCTTTTTCGGCACGAAACTCTTTGTTATTAACTTTATATCTCCTAGATTATATTTATCCATAAACCCACTAACGTACAACTCTTGCAAACTTTCTCTTAAGGAGGCTACTGCTTTTGTTTCTGTATAGTTTCCATTGTATTCACATACAATCCCTCCATATTTTTGATTTGTTTCTTTGTCATACAGCCATCCAAAGATAATGCCTGCTGTTGCTCTTTTTCCTTTTTTTGCAGTTGAACAAGCTATTATTGTCTCAACTACAGAACCATGAACTAGCTCTTCAGGGTTTGGTTTTTCTACTTCTTGTGAAATTGCCGGTAATATTGAAGAATATGTAATTATATTGCATCTTTCTATACCTGCATCCTTTAAGGCAAGATGATAAGAACCAGCATGAACTGTTATGTTTGATTCACCAACTCCAGAAGTTATAAAGAAATCTTTTGGCACTCTATTGCCAATTAATACGGATTTATTTTGAAATCCTATACTAAGGGCAATGGTACGTACCCTTTGTTTTTTTGGTATGAACGTGAAGGTCATTCTTTCCGGTTTTACTCTCACCTCGCGAAATGCGAAAATTCTATAAAGGGTAATTTCATTGTTTATAAAGTTTTTTATAGCGGTAATTAATTCAATATATATTATGTTAGCGATTGAATTATTCAGAGAAAACCCCAAACTAATAAAAGACTCTGAGAAGAAGAGATTTAAGGATCCTAAAGTAGTTGACCAAGTTATCGAATATGACAATAGATGGAGGACTGTTCTAAAGAAAGTTCAAGAACTTCAACACAAAAGAAATATTGTTTCTCAAGAAATTTCTGATTTAAAGAAGAAAAAGAAGCCTGCTAAAAGTAAAATACTTGAGATGAAAAAAGTCAGCAACGAGATAGCTAACTTAAATTCTAAAGCTGTAAAATTATTGAAAAAAAGAGATGAATTTCGATACAGGATAGGTAATATTCTGGATAAATCTGTTCCTGTTGGAAGAACTGATGATAAGAATAAGGTAATCAGAAAATGGGGCAAGATAAGTAAAAAGAAGGTAGGTCATGCTGATTTAATTAAAAGTTTAGCTAATATTGAAAAAGCGGCTGATGTTGCAGGAGCCAGATTTTATTATTTAGAAGGTAAGGGTGCTGTTCTGAATTTGGCATTAATTAATTATGCTTTTGATTATTTTGTAAAAAAGGGTTTTACACCAGTATGGCCACCATATGTGTTAAAAGAAAAAGCAATGGCTGGGGTTGCTGAATTAGCTGACTTTAAAGAGCAATTGTATAAGTTAGAAGGAGAAGATTTGTACTTAATAGCAACTGCTGAACAACCTTTAATTGTTCTACATATGAATGAAGTTATAGGAAAAGTACCTAAAATCTATGTCGGCTTTTCAACTAATTTCAGAAGAGAAGCTGGAGCTCATGGTAAAGACACTAAGGGAATTTTCAGAACTCATAGTTTTGATAAGGTAGAACAAATAGTAATTTGTGATCCTAAAGATTCTTGGAAGTGGCTTGAAAAAATGATTAAATATGCTGAAGAACTAATGAAGGGGCTGGAAATTCCATATAAAGTTACTACTGTAGCTTCCGGGGAAATGAATGATAATGGTGCAAAAAAGTATGATATAGAAGCTTGGTTTCCTTCTCAGGGAAAGTATCGTGAGTTGATTTCAGGAACTAATTGTACGGATTATCAAGCTAGAAAGTTGAATATTAAATTTGGTAAAGTTGGCGGTGAGAAGCACTATGTTCATACCTTAAACTGTACGGGATTGGCTACTGGGAGGACAATTTCTGCGCTAATAGAAAATCACCAACAAAAAGATGGTTCAATAAAAATACCTAAGAAATTACAGAAGTATACTGGTTTTAAGGAAATAAAATGAAGATATTATTTTTTGCTGATATTCATAATGATGAGTCTGCTGTTGATAATATAATTAATAGGGTAAAAAAAGAAAAGATTGATTTTTTAGTTTGTGCTGGTGATCTTTCTGAATTTGGTGTTGGTTTGAAAAAATTGGCAAAAAAATTAAGCGCTGTAGTTCCTCTTTATATAATCCCTGGGAATCATGAAGATGAAGAAGAGATTGAAGAATTAGATTCTAAATTTAAAGACGTCTACAACATCCACCTTAAAGCTATAAAGATAAAAGACGTATTATTGCTTGGATGTGGAGGTGGTGGTTTCTCCCATAAGCTCGTTCCTTTTGAAGAGTCTAAGAAGCACTTTAAAGATGAGTTAAAGAAGTTTAAGGACCCTAAAAAAGCAGTATTAGTCACTCACGCTCCTCCTTATAAAACTAAAGTAGATATGGTATTTGGTGAACATACTGGAGTTATGTCAATAAGAAAATTCATAGAAAAAGAACAATTAGGGTTAGTGGTTTGTGGTCATTTACATGAGAACTCTGGAAAGGTAGATTACATTGGAAAAACAAAAATAGTGAATCCTGGTAAAAAAGGATTCATTTTTAAAGCCTAAAATAAAGTAATTTTCTGAAAATGAAAATCTTAGCAGCTGGAGACATCCATGGGGATCAAAGGCAGTCAAATAGACTCGCTAAGAAAGCTGAGAAAGAAGGAGTAGACTTAGTTATACTTTCAGGAGATTTAACAATGGCTGAATCTTCTGTGGATGGATTAATAGGACCATTTAGAAAAGTTGGTAAAAGAGTTGTTCTGATTCCTGGGAATCATGAAACTATCGCCACTGCTGATTTTCTTGCTAATTTGTATGGTATGAAGAACCTGCATGGCTATTCTATGGAAATTGGAGATTTGGGGATATTTGGATGCGGTTCTGCTAATATTGGACTCTTTCAACTATCTGAAAAAGAGATTTATGATTTATTAAAGAAAGGGTTTGATGAAGTTAAAAATAGAAGTAAAAAGATAATGGTGACTCATGTTCATCCAGATAGAACCTTAATGGAAAAGTTAACTAATATTTTTCCAGGGTCTTCTGCAGTAAGTAGGGCTATAAAGAAATTCGAGCCAGATATAGCAATTTGTTCACATGTACATGAAGCTGAAGGTATAGAAGAACAAATAGGAAAAACTAAATTAATTAACGTAGGGAAAGAAGGTAAAATTATTGAGATCTAAACGGCTCTGGCGTAGACTAGATCTACAGGTGTTCCTGGATTTACTAATATTCCCTTAAGGCCATTACTCTGCACGACTCCTTCTTCTACGTCTGTTGAAGGTACGTTAAGAATAACGAGCCAATCGGGCTTTTTGACCCCAATTTTTTTGAAGAAGTTTTCAATTCTATGACCTCCCTGAAGCAATTTTTTCTCTAATCCAATATTACTCTGGAATGTAGGGACTTTAGAATTAGGATCTCTAGGATCTAGTAACTTATACGTACGTTTAAGATACTTATATTCATTTGTACTCATGGCCCTTCCTAATCTATAAGTTTGACTAGTGTTCATTTTACCCTCTGTATTAACTATATAGTAGTTATATACTCTTATATAAAGATTTCGTTTTATAATAGTAAAAGTTTTTATTATAGGTTTAAATTTGTAAAACCATGACTCAATTAATCATAGCGGAAAAACCGGCAGCAGCAAGTAGAATTGCGCAGGCCTTAGCAGAGAATAAAGTAGTAGCTAAAAAGAAATATCAAGTTACTTATTACAGTCTCAGAAACAAAGGTAAAGACATTATCGTTGCTCCTGCTGTAGGTCATTTATTTTCTCTAGCTCAAAAATCAGGTAGTCAAGGATACCCTGTTCTTGATCCTGAATGGAGGGCATCTTATGAAACAAATAAATCTTCAGCTTTTACAAAGGCATATGTTAATTTACTGAAATTCCTCGCTAAAAGTGCTGATGAAGTCATTGTAGCTACTGATTACGATAGAGAAGGGAGCGTAATCGGTTATAATTGTGTAAGATTTCTTACTGGAAAAAAGGATGCTAAGAGAATGAAATTCTCTACACTTACTTACACTGATTTAAAATACGCTTATGATAATATGACGAATACGCTGGATTGGGGTCAGGTAAACTCAGGGATTGCAAGACACTACTTAGACTTTTTCTGGGGAATATCTCTATCTAAAGCGGCTATGTCTGCTGTTTCTCAAGCATCTCAGAAATTCATAAAACTAAGTATCGGAAGAGTTCAAGGCCCAGCTTTACATATTTTGACAGATAGGGAACTTGAAATAGAAAAATTCGTTCCTAAAGACTATTGGGAAATTTTAGCTTTAGTTAATTTAAAGGGTAAAGAATTTGAAGCTCTTCACAAGCAGGATAAATTCTGGGATGAAGCTAAAGCTAATGAGATTTATAAAAAAGTAAAAGACAAGGATGCTAAAGTATCTGCTTTGCAAATAGACATTAAACACTTATCTCCTCCTGTTCCTTTTGATTTAACTTCTTTACAAGTTGAAGCTTATGGAAAATTGAAGATAACTCCAAAACAGACATTAATGATCTCTCAAAGCCTATATACCAAGGCTCTAATTTCATATCCGAGAACTTCTTCTCAGAAACTACCTGCGAAATTAGGATTCAAAAAAATACTACAAAAATTATCTAAGAATCCTAGTTATTCAAAAATTGCATCTGAGGTTCTAAAAACAAGTTTAAAGCCTAATGAAGGTAAAAAAGACGACCCTGCTCATCCTGCAATATACCCTACAGGTGAACTTGCTAAGGGTCTAAAGCCTAAAGAAAGGAAACTATATGATCTAATCGTAAAAAGATTCTTTGCGGTATTTGGAGAAAAAGCTGAAGCTGAATTAACACATGTTGAGTTTGATATAGAAAAGGAGATATTCGTACTTCACGGTCAACATATCATAAAAAAAGGTTGGATAGAGTGGTATTCTCCTTACTACATGGGTAAAGAAGTGGAGATACCTAAATTGAAAACTGGAGAAATATATCATCAAAAAACAAGTATTATCAAGAAACAGACAAAGCCTCCTGCGAGATATACTGCTGCTTCTATAATTAAAGAACTAGAAAAAGAGGGTTTGGGAACTAAAGCTACTAGAGCAACAATTATAGACACTCTTTATTCTAGAGGGTATATTTCCGGAACTAGTATTAAAGTCAGTACATTGGGAAAAGAAATGGTATCTGTCTTTTCAAAGTATGCTCCTGAAATTCTAAGTAGAGCACTAACAAGCGAATTTGAGCAAGAGATGAAAGAAATAAGGACAGGTAAAGTAAAAAAGGAAGATATAATTGAAAGAGCTAAAAAACTTCTAATTAAAATCTGTAAAGATTTTGATAAGCATAAAGAGAAAATCGGTAAGGAGATAAGTGAAGCTGCTATTGAAACTCAGAAAGAAGAGAGTACTTTGATGAGATGTCCAAAATGTAACAAAGGTAATCTTAGAATGATATTCTCCAAGAAAACTAGAAAGAGATTCTTAGCATGTGATAAGTACCCTGACTGTAAAACAACTTGGCCTTTACCTCAGAGAGGTTTGATAAAGGTAACTACGCAGAAATGCCCTGATTGTAACACTCCTAAAATTGGGATATATAGCAGAGGAAGAAGACCTTGGATAATTTGCCCAAATCCTGACTGTCCTTCTAAGAAATCTAAGAAAAATTAAATCAATTTTTTAATCTCTTTTACAGCAGGGATTTTATTAATTATATCATGTGCTAAACCATGATCTAAAGGTTTTGATAATAATGTTTCTTTAAGTTCTTCGTATTCTTCTCTACTAACCCAATTAATTCTGTCTGCATTTGACAGTTTTTGTGTACTACCTTGTATATCTGCTCTTAAATGATAATCAAAACAAACAGCATAGCAATGTTTTTTATCCGTATTATTATCTGTGTTGAATGACTCTACTTCCTTTTCGATTATTTCTTGGAGAGAACCTTTTTTTTCTTTTCTCCCAGTTCTTAAATCAACAACTATCAAATCGAATTTATCTGATTCGGATAATTTTTCTCTAAAGGTATCTCTATCAAAATTGTTGGATTTTGAACTTAGTTCTAGCACATTTGTTATTTGATCCTTATAGGGCCAACCCTCTTTTTCCCAATAGTGTTGCATAATCTCGCAAATAATGGGACCATCTAAAAAAGGATAAACCATCACAGTATCTTTAAGATTACAATTATTAAAATAGAATATTTTCTTCCCTAAACTTCTTATTGCATATACATATCTGTGAGATGACTCTATAGGTACCATCGTTTACAATCACTACTCACTGAAAAATATATAAAATTTCTGCTTAGAAGAGAATAGCTGGGGTGAAGAACTTAACTACAATCATTTTTATTCAACAGCTCTAATTAATTCTTAGAGGTGGTACTTATGAGTTCAAACAATGCTAGCTTTAGCATCTTAAAAGAAACTGAACCTAAAAATGAATTATTCTTGGAGGCTGCGGAGAAACATCTAACAAAACTAGAAACAATTAAAGAAAATTTAGGAGGAGTTGGTGAAGGATTCGTACAACATTGGATGGATAATTTTAGTGAAGTAGGCTCTCCTTTGGTTATAAACTTGGATCACAATGCATCTGACGAAAACAACCTTGAAGAATATATTTCAAAATCTGAAGAAGTTACAGAACAATTAGAAGATATAGTAAGAAAAACTGCAGGTCATACTGCTGCTTATAAGATGAACAGTCAGTCTATGCTTACTTTCTTAGTAGCAAGAAAACCTAGATTTGTTCCAGAGGCTAAAAAAATATATCGTGATGAATGTGAGGATAAATTCGGTATTGCGATAGATCCTGTTTTCTGGATTGATGAAAAAATAAGAGACATTCCTTCAACTAGTTATCAAGTAGGAAGATCAATATATCTTCTAGATTTCGATGCAATACATTGTATGCCTCAAATAGGTCCAGATGTTGCTGGAGCCCTACAAATAGCTGCGAGTGAATTGGGAAACAAAGGAGTTGTTCATGTTATTAATATGACGCATGAAGGTTACAAGTACGTAAAAAAGAATTACTTTAAGGATGAAAATGAAACTGTTGAGCTGCTAAGAAAGAATGCATTAGGAAACTTAGAGTTTGAAGTAGATATAGGTAAAAAAAGAGAAAAAGTTAATCTAAGAACGACCGGATCAATAGAACCGGCGAACAGGCCTTATGAAATTTTTAAGTCAATGGAAACTTATGGAGACAATGTTATGATTATCTCAATAGGTATAGGTCCGCAAGGGGCATTGCCTGGTTGTGCTTTATATGGAGGTGCTACGTGTGAGGGTATCGGAAGATTCATGTATTTAACTAAAGGAGAATTTGATCTTAAAAACATAAAAAGTAAATCGAGGGCCTGCAAAAGAAGCCAGCTTTTAGCTCTTGATGCAAAGTATAACTCTAAACCTTATCCGTTAGATAATATACTTAGCGAGTTAAAAGATTTTAATCCTAAATTAAAAGAAGAAACAAAATTGGGCTTATATAGAGTATATAGTGCAATGATTAAGTAGGTGTGGTGTATCCTCCACCACAAGCTTTATATGCCTTTTCTTTTACTCCCTTTTTATGGAAACACTCTTTTTAGAAGACCTAGGCATAACTAGCAAAGAATCAGCGATATACTTAGTACTATTAAAGTCTGGAAAATCATTAGCAGGTGCTATCTCCCAGAAATCAGGAATTCATAGAAGAACTGTCTATGACGCTTTAGAAAGACTAATTGAAAAGGGCTTAGTTACATATATTATTGAAGACAATAAGAAATACTTTCTTCCTACAGATCCTAATCGCCTAGTTAATTTTCTAAAGGAAAAAGAGCAGAACATCCAGTCAATCTTACCTACACTTTCTGCATTGTATGCTAGTAAAGAAGAAAAGGAAAAGGCTGAAGTTTACAGAGGTAAAGCAGCAATGATGTCGTTGCTTGACCAGCATATTCAGGATAAAAAAACAATACATATACTAGCTAGCATGAGCGGTGCTACCAATGTCTTAAAATATTATTGGCCGGGTTACTCTAAAGCTAAAGCAAAGGCTGGAGTTGTTACAAAAGTAATATATGTAGACAAAATGCGAAGTAAGATCCCAAATGTGAATAAACTAACAAAGGTTAGATACCTGCCCAAAGGTTATGACTCTGATTTAACCATAGTCACTTGGGGAAATAAAGTAGCTCTTCAATTATGGCACCCTGACAATCCTCTTGCCGTATTAATAAGAAGTGAAAGAGCAGCAAAAGGCTTTATGTTTTTATTTAATTTAATGTGGGGAATAGCTAAAGAGTAATCACTGAATTGTAGTTATTCTTAGTATTTAATGGATTTGTATACTGGTTTTTATAAATCCTTATATAGTGTGGTAAAGAAGTTTACCCCAAGGTGATATAAAATGAGTTGGAATGATGATTTAGAGAAAGCTACAGAAGAATTCAAGAGTATTGTTTGTATGGGTATTGACCCTGATCAAGAAAAAATAGAAAAATCGATGGGTTTAGAAAAAGGAAAATTAAACCCTAAAATTCACTTAGTTGAATTTTATGAAGATATCCTTGATGAGATGGAAAAAGAGGCAACTATGCCTGCTGCTGCTAAAACAAATTATGCTTTTTTTGCAAGATTTGGTCGTGATGGACTCCATGCTTTAGGAGAATTAAGTGATATTATTAACGGTAAGAAAATACCGTGGATCCTAGATGGAAAAAGAGGGGATATAAAAAATACAGGTATAGCATATGCAGAAGAAATGTTTAAAGTCTGGGGTGCGGGTGCTATCACTGTGAATCCTTATATGGGCACAGATAACGTTGAACCTTTTACTAAATGGGTTAATGAAGAGGATAAAGAAGATAAAGGTGGTAGAGGTGTATATGTTCTTGTCAGAACTTCTAATCCTGGAGCTAAAGATTTCCAAGACCTTGTATTAAAAGATGGTAGAAAAGTTTATGAAGTAGTTCTAGAAAAAACGCTTGAATGGGGTAATAGCGTTCCTAATGATGTTGGTGGTGTTGTTGGAGCTACATCTGTACCTGAGCTTTACGATATAATGCAAAAGGTAGGTGAATACAATCCGAATATTCCTATATTAATACCTGGAGTTGGTAAGCAAGGTGGAACTGGTTATGAAGTAGCTAATGGAATAGTCAAATATAAGTTAAACGCAAAGAAGCAAAGAGTTAACTCATCTAGAGCACTTAACTACGCTAAATTAGAGGATCCTGAGGCTAAAACATCTGGAGAAGCTTCTGTTAAAAATCTTAAAAAACTTAATACTGATATTGCAAAAGGTGGAGTGAAATTATAATATAAAAGGTGAATAAAATGAAAAAAGAATTTAATCCAAATAATTTCTATCAACGTAGAAGCTTAGCTTCTGTTTTAGGACAGATGAATAAACGTTTATGGGAATTGCAACCTGACCTTCAAGGTAAACATGTTTTTGTTCCTGGAAATCTTGAAGATGAAATGGCTTTGTTGTATGCTACTATAGATGTAGACAAAGAAAAGTATGGAGAATCAATATATCAAGTTCAAGAAACATATAGAGACAAAATAAACTCTATTTTAGATATTACAAACCCGTTCAGGAAAGTTGCTTCCGAAGCAGTAGCTTTAGTATTATGGAATACACCTGAAGCTTTTAGAGTTAATACTAAAGATGGGATAGAGCTTAACAGTGGAAATTTATCTGCAATTTACTTTAATGGTAGAAAAATACCTGCTTACCCTGATTTTATGAATCTTATAAGTTCTTTTTTACAAATAGAATACATAAGAACCACTGGTGGTGCAGATGTTATTGTTGGTGGTGAAAGTGCAGGGATACCTTATGGTACGTGGTTTGCAAAGGATACTTTTATGCCGAATGGTTACGTGAGGAAAAAACCTAAGGGTTATGGTACTACAGATCAAATAGAAGGAACAGTAGGTCCTGGTGATGACGTAAAGTTAATAGAAGATTTGATAACTGACGGTGGAAGTAAGCTGACTTTTATAAAGGGTATAAGAAATGAAGGTGGCACTATAGAAGATGTTTTTGTAGTTATTGACAGGCAACAGGGAGGCAAAGAAACATTAGAAAAAGTCGATGTTAATTTGCACTCTCTTACAACAATGGAAGATATTCTAAATGTAGGATTAGAGTATGAATATATTAATGATGGAGAATTAAAAAGTATTAAAGAATATTTAAATGATCCTAAAGCTTGGCATGAAGCACGAACAGAGCGACCATGGAATCCTCCTAAAAAATAAACTAAACCCTAAGGGTGAATAAAATGCTATTCACAAATAAAGAAAAGGTTTGTAAGGCAATATATGACTGTAATCCTGTAAACATGAATGGGGTTGAAAAGCCTGCTTTTGAATACGGTAAATTTATTTTTACTTCGGGTAAGATTCAAATCTTTAAAATTAATCATAGAGTCATAACGTCGGACCCTAAAAAAAGAAGGGATATAGTTGACGAACTAACATATGTTGCTAGAGATTGGAACGCAGATCATATAGTTTCTTCTGAATCTGCCGGTATTCCGTGGGGTACTCTTGTTGCATATGAACTGGGTGTTGGTTCTTCAGTAATAAGACAAAATGGAGAGTTAATGGGAGTTATACCTAAAGACGTAGAGCGAATATGTGGTGTTGATGATTTGAATACAACTTATAGAACACTCCTCTGTGTGGTAAAGGGTGTGAAATCTCTGGGAGCAGATATAAAGAATTATACTGTGATTGTTGATAGAGAAGAATATACACCTGAAAATGAAGCTGAGTTTAAAAAATTAGGAATTAAATTAATTCCTTTAGTTACGGGCGCAGAACTTATTGACTATGGACTTGAAAAAGGACTGGTAAGAAAAGATAAAATTGAACTAATTGAACAATATAAAAAGGATTCTGATGCAGTCGTTCTTAAAATTATTAAGGAAAATCCGGAATGGGTTCTTAATCATAAAAGATTAGATAGAACATATGAATTTTATAAAAATAATGATAAGATTAAAAAGGCCTTAGAAGAACTTATAGAGTCAGATAACTCAAAAGAAAAAACTCATTAAAATAAAGAACTTTATTTAATATATATATTTTTCTTCTTTTTTATACAAATTTTTTTAAAGTTAAGATAGAGATTACAGAGAGGTTTTCTGACCTCCCTGGAGGACAAGATGAAAGAAGGATATAAACTCCCGAAAGATTTCTTTGAGAAGGAAAAAGCAGCTTTGGTTAAGATAGAATCTGGACTTATAGACGGTGCAGTAAATTACCTAAGAAAAAATGCCTTTACACAAGTTATACCGCCGCATCTAACTAGAGCAACTGGAGCTTGTGAAAATATAGACACGATGTTTGAGGTGGATTACTTTGGTAATAAATCATTCCTGTCTCAAACAGGACAACTATATTTAGAGTCTTTTATCTCGGAATTAGGAAATGTCTATTGTATTGGTCCTAGTTTTAGGAAAGAACCATCTGCAGATGCCAGACATCTTACAGAGTTTACATTGATAGAACTAGAGTTTCCTACAAAAAACGGATTGGAAGAACTTATGACACATGTTGAAGGAATAGTATCTTCGATGATAAACAATGTGGTAGAGAATAATCATGAAGATCTACAAACAGTAAATGCGAATATAGAAAGATTAGAAAACCTAACAGTTCCTTTTGAGAAGATAACGTACAACAAAGCATTGAATATCTTAAATAATAATGGATCTAGCATGAAGTGGGGGAGTGACTTAAAGAACAAACATGAATTGTTTATAACAGAACACTCTGGTAAAAAACCAGTATTCATAACACATTATCCGCAAGAGATGAAATTCTTCAACATGGAGCCTAATGAAGAAAATCCTAAGATAGTAAACAGTACCGACCTTATACTGCCAGATGCTGGAGAAGCAGTAGGCGCTGCTTGCAGAATATACAAACCAGACCAACTAATCAACAGGCTAGATGCTTCAAGTATGATGGGACAATTAAGAAAAAAAGGAGTGGAAATGGACGCCTTTAGCTGGTACGAAGACGTTGTGGCTAAACATGGTATGCCTCATGCTGGCTTCGGAATGGGGCTTGGAAGAGTGATGAAGTATGTAACGGGAGCAGAGGACATTAGAGACTGCACTGCATTCCCAATAAATGCAGCAGTGATATATTAAATGAAGAAACAGTGGAAAAGTGAAAAGGGTACAATCCCTAAATCTAAGTTATTGGAAATAATTAATAGCTCTCTTCCAGGATCGTCCTCTTCGGAAGAGATAATTTCTAATTTTGAAGAAACAATAATCGACCTCGTAGCCAAAGGCTACAGAGTCAGAACCGGTTTAGGATCATTTTATCCTGTTCATTGGGAAACTAGGGAAGTCGAACTATCTGGAGAAAAAAGAACAGTTATTGGAAGAAATATAGTTATGTATAATGCTAGCAAAAATTTTAAAGACAGAGTTAAATCATTAACTTATGAGAAGTAATATGGATCTAAGTACAAAGCTAGCTGGAATAACATTAAGGAATCCTACTATGAATGCATCAGGCGTACTCATAATTTTTCCTCCGATGATGAAAGCATTTGAAGATCACGGTATAGGCGCAGTAGTTGGTAAGTCTGTAACGAAAGAGCCTAGAGAAGGGAATAACGGACCTACTGTAATTCAACGCAGTGAAGATGTTTGTATGAATCGCATGGGCTTACCTAATCCAGGTGTAGAAGAATATATTGAAGAAATAAAAAAATATGAGTTTAATATACCTGTAATTATTAGCGTTGCTGGCTTTTCGTTAGAAGAATATGTGTCTAATGCTATAAAAGGTGTAGAAGTTGGAAAAATAATTGAAGTGAATCTATCTTGTCCTAATGTAGAGGGAGGGACTATCTGCTTTGCTATTGATCAAACATATAAAATATGTAGAGAAATCGTAGACAATGTGGATGTTCCTGTTTTTAGTAAGCTTTCTCCCTATACTAACCTTCTCGGATTAAATAAGACGATAGATGCTGTATATAAAAGTGGGGTAGACGGAATAACTTTAACTAACACTGCTCCTTCTTTAAGTATAATCTCTTTAGATATAGCTGTAAATGAGAGGCGTAATAATAACCTCTTTAAGGGAGGGTTATCTTCAAAGGCTCTTTTTCCAATTAGCCTAAGAAACGTTTACGAAGCTAGTAAATACATTGAAAAAGAAGGTCTAGAATTAGATCTCATCGGGGTTGGAGGTATAGAAACACATGAAGAAATGATAAGTTATATTCTCTGTGGGGCTAAGGCAACTCAGTTTGGTTCTGCAGCAGCCTTACATTTTAATGAGAATTATAAAGAAATTCCTAGATCTCTATGCAATGGTTTGGAAGATTTCATGAGAGATAATAATTACAAATCACTTGAAGATTTTAGAGGAGAGGTATATAGATAAATCGATAGAGTAAGGCTCTAAATATATTATTCTCTCTTATATAAATCCTTTTAAAGCAAAATTATGTAATTTAAAGAGGGTTTCTCGCCTCCGCGGAGGATAATGACATCGAATAGTACAAATGATGTAGAACCATCAAGGATTATAACTAATTTAGAAGGAAAGTTGGGGAAAGGGATAAGAGATGAAATATTAAGAATGTTAAAAGGTGGAAAAAAAGTGCATATAAATAAATTAGGATATTTCTATAGCCAAAATTGGTCGGGTAAAAAAATCATTGGCTTTTCACCGTATCCCTGCGCTTTAAGTAATTTAAACAACGGAAAAAACGTTTATATAAATAACCAGAAAAGGTATTAGACCTGCTCCACTTTTCGCAGACCTTTGTTTCTGATCTCGAAGTACGCTGCCTTTCCAGAGGGAATACTTCTATGCTTTACTACTGTTGCTTTCTTTATCGCATCAATACTTTCAAGTTTTACAATGCATTTTGACCAATACTTAAGCAGATCTCCTCCTACCATTTTAACATCCTGCTTCTTTTGAAAATCTGCATAAACTTGATTCATAACTAAAATGGGTAGTTCTTTCTTTCTAGCAATTTCTGCTAAGGTCCTTAACAGCCTTGCCATAGCCCTGTTTGTTTTTAATGCATCTTCTTTTTCTCCTAGCTCTAAACGATACAATAAAGCAATAGAATCGATGATTATCATCCCTATCCTAGATTCCGCATTAACTATTTCCTTAACTTCATTTACTGCCTCTATCTGCTCCTGAAAAGAAGTTGGCTTAAGGAAAATGATATTGTCTATTATTTTTTCATAATCTTCTTCTATCTGATGAGCTCTGTCCTTTGAGAAGCTTCCTTCAGAGTCAATATAAACCACTTTTTTGCCCTGCCTTGCTAAGTTAACTGCTGATAGAATACCTATGTTGCTCTTGCCAGTTCCTGAGGCTCCGTAGATAGTTGTGATTATCCCTGACTCATATCCTCCATTCAAAAGCTCATCAAGAACTTTACTTCCACTAGAAACTTTTTTATGATTTAGTGCCATATAATAGTAATAAGAGGTAGTTAATTATATTAATCTTTTCAAAATGGAAAATAAAAGATTTCGTTTAAAAGTTGCTGAAGCTGAGCAAGAAGATGTTAACAAGGGCATTGTTAGACTAGATAGGGAAGTACTAAAAGAACTAAAAATAAACGAGGGAGACGTTGTTGAGTTAGAGGGTGAGAGAAAAACTGGAGCTATTGCTGCTCGTGCTTTTCCAAGAGATATTGGATTGGGAATCATTCGTATGGATGGTTTAACAAGGAAGAATGCCGGTATTGGTGTAGGTGAAAGGGTAACTGTAGTAGCCATAGAAAAAAAAGAAGCCAAACAGATTACATTAGCTCCTGCTCAAAAAGGCATTAGCGTACAGATGAATCCTGAAACTGCTAAGAATGCTCTACGTAATAGAATTCTTACTAAGGGAGATATTTTATCTTTAGGCGGGGTTCAAAGAAGATCCTCTGCTGGAGGTCCTTTTGATGACCTATTCAAAGAAATGGAAATGGGTTTCGGTGGACTCGGTAATTTCGGATTTAGAGATATAAAATTTGTAGTAGTTAATACAAATCCTGCTGGTTCTGTGGTTATTGGGCCAATAACTAACATTGTTGTAAACCCTAAAGCTGTTCATATTGGAGAAGAAAGGATTCCTGAAGTTGCATATGAAGATATTGGTGGGTTAAAGGAAGAAACTAAGAAAGTTAGGGAAATGATCGAGGTTCCTCTAAAACATCCGGAAATTTTCAAGAGATTAGGTATTGTGCCTCCTAAAGGAGTTCTATTGTATGGTCCTCCTGGAACTGGTAAAACTCTGTTAGCTAAAGCTGTAGCTAATGAGTCTGAGGCTAATTTTATTTCAATTAATGGTCCTGAGATTATGAGTAAGTTTGTAGGTGAAGCAGAAAAGAAACTAAGACAATTATTTGAGGACGCTGAAAAAGGTGCTCCTTCAATTGTATTCATAGATGAATTAGACGCTATTGCTCCGAAAAGAGAAGAAAGTTATGGTGAAGTTGAAAGAAGAGTAGTAGCACAGTTGCTTGCATTAATGGATGGTCTAAAAGGCCGAGGTAAGGTAATTGTTATCGGAGCTACCAACAGACCTAATGCATTAGATCCTGCTCTAAGAAGAGGAGGCAGATTTGATAGAGAGGTTGAAATTGGCGTTCCTAATCAAAAAGGAAGATTAGAGATATTAAAGATTCACACAAGAAACATGCCTTTAGCTAAAGATGTAAACCTAAAGGAATTCGCTGCTGTAACTCATGGTTTTGTGGGTGCTGACTTAGAAGGTTTATGTAAGGAAGCAGCTATGAATGTTATAAGAAGACTGCTACCTAAATTCAAATTTGAAGATTATGAGCATATTCCTAAGGAAGTTCTTGAAAAGTTAATTGTTAATAGAGCAGATTTCAAACAGGGTTTAAAGTTGGTCAGACCTTCTGGAATGAGAGAGATATTCATTGAAACACCTAAAGTTAAATGGGAAGACATAGGTGGATTAGAGGACGTAAAACAAGAATTAAAAGAAGCTGTAGAATGGCCTCTAAAGAATCCGGAAGTATTTGACAGAATGGGAATTAAAGCACCTAGAGGCATTTTCCTTTATGGTCCTCCAGGATGTGGAAAGACCCTACTTGCTAAAGCTGTAGCTAATGAGTCTGAGGCTAATTTTATTTCAATCAAAGGTCCAGAATTACTATCTAAATGGGTTGGCGAGTCTGAAAAAGCTGTAAGAGAGATTTTCAAGAAAGCTAGACAAGTTTCTCCAACTATTGTTTTATTCGATGAAGTTGATGCTTTAGTTCCTAAAAGAGGAGCTGTTAATGAAGGAACTATGGTTGGGGAAAGAGTGGTTGACCAAATTCTTTCAGAAATTGATGGCTTAGAAGAACTAGCAGATGTTGTAGTTATTGCTGCCACTAACAGACCTGACCTAATAGACCCTGCATTAATCCGGGGAGGTAGATTAGATAGACATATTCTCGTAACAGCCCCTGATGAAAAAGCAAGAGAAGTTATTCTCAAAATACATACAAAGAACATGCCTTTGGACAAGGATATAAACATAAAAGACCTTGCTAAGGAAATGATAAACTTTTCTGGGGCAGACATAGAAACAACTGCTAGAGAAGCTGCTATGCTAGCATTACGAGAGGATATGAAAGCGAATAAGGTATCACTAAAACAATTCAGAAAAGCCATGCAAAAAATAAGTCCTTCAGTCTCTGAAAATGTAAAGGGAACCTATGATGATATGCTAGCTAAGAAAATTAAAGCTAGTTCAGCTCCTGACTACATGGGCTAATTTTCAAGAGTGATGAGTAATTGTTATAAATAGACACTCTTATGTTTTTATTAGGGGTGTTAAACTTGGCAGACAGACCTCTTGGTGTAACAATAATTGCTGTTTTAGGTATACTTGGTGCTTTGATAACAATTCTTGGTGGACTTGGTGCGTCTGTAGGTGGAACATTTTTAAGTACATTCAGTGGCGGAACCGTAGCTGGCCTAATAAGTGGTGCTTTGTTAATAGCCCTTGGAATAGTATTAATCATAGTAGGTATAATTTGGTTAGTTTCTTATTATTGGTTATTTAAGATGAAGAAGCTAGGCTGGCAATTAGTAATTATATTTGGAATAATATCTCTAATACTAAACATAATTGGTTTCGCAGCAGCGTCTAAATTAGGTATAGTATTAACTGTAATAATAATCGTGTACCTATGGATAAAAAAAGACTTGTTTACTTAGTCCTTTATTTTTTATTTCTTAAAAGCTAAGTACATTGGTTTTATAGCTATTATTATTGCTATTATTAGTAATATCCAAGGATTTATTAGTAATTGTGGGAATAGGGCTGCTAAAAAAATACCAAAGACTAAGGAGCTTAGCTTCAACAAGCCTATATCAATAGGTTTTGCTCTTTTTAAGAAGTTGTCCCACATTTTCATTGTACTTTAGAATTGGTATTAATTATATTAAAACGTTGCTAAAAAGTGCATATGCAGGAGGCAGGGTTTGAACCTGCGAAGGCACTAAGCCACGTGGTTTCTCATAAGAAGAACTTGAGCCACGCCCTTTTGACCACTCAGGCACTCCTGCATAAATAATACTATTCTAAAAATGCATATAAAAAAGTTTAGAATTAGGCAGCTTTCTTCTTCTGGTACTTCCTTCTACGTTTTTTCTCGTTAATCTTCTTACGTCTCCACTTCCATCTACTTCTCTTTCCTGCTCTGTTCTTCTTCTTCCAAGCTCTACTACTTCTTTTCATGGTTATTAAAGATTGATAAAAGCCTTTAAAAAGCTTATTACATTAGCTCAACTTCTTTAATTCCTAATAAATTCAAACTATTTTTCAGTGTTTGAGTAAAGGTGGATACTAATGCTAATCTTGCTTTTTTTATCTTATCTTTAGCCTTAATTACTGGACATTTTTCATAGAAATTAGAGAACAATTTAGACAAATCATAAGCATAATTAGCTATTAAATGAGGTGAATAGGATTCTGCTGCTTTTTCTATGATTAATGGAAAGTTGGATATTTTCTTAATTAGTTCATATTCCGAATCAGAGTTTAACAACTCTAAATTTGTAAAACTTGGCTTAACTTTGGCTTTTTTTAGTATCTTTTTAGCCCTAACTAATGCATACTGTAGATAAGGACCTGTATCTCCTTCATAAGATAATGCTTTGTCTAGATCAAATGGTATTCTTTTTTTATTGGATTTATTTAACATCATATAAATCATTGCTCCAACTGCTATTTTATCTGCTATTTCTTTTTGTTTTTTAGTAGATAATTTTGGATTTTTCTTCTTAACTTGCTTTGATGCTTTTTCCTTAGCTTTATTTGCTAACATTGAGTAAAGCGGTGCATCTCCTAATCTAGAAGAGAACTTCTTCATGTTCTTATCTAAAACTAGTTCATAACTCAGATGATATAGTTGTTTTGCTTTATCAAAACCTAATATTTTCAGTGTTTTGAAAAGTTGCTTAAAATAGAAGTCCTGTTCTGCACCTACAACGTAAATGCTTCTATCTAACTTGTAATCTTTGAATTTCCTCTGAGCCATTGCTAGGTCTTTAGTAATGTATAAAGCAGTTCCGTCAGCTCTTAGGAGAGGTTTTTTACCTAATTGATATTTTTCAAGATTTATTATTGGTGCTTTGTCTTCATACTCTACTAAATGGTGTTTTTCTAGTTTCTTCACAACGTCTTTTCCAGAAACAATAAAGTCTTTGTCATAATAAATATAATCAAATTTTGCACCTAGTTCTCTATAAATCCTATTAAATTCTTTAACGCTCCAGTTATTTAATTTATTAAGAAGAGATACCCACTCTTTGTTTTTTTTATCTATCTTCTTCTGTATCTCTAGAACTTCCTTTTCATAATTTGGTTTTTCCTTTAGCTTAAAGACAGCTTCAGAATAGATCTTGCCAACCCACTCTCCTTTATTTTCAACTTTTGACTCTTTTTTCTTAAAGAACTTCTTGTAAGCCCACAAAGTCTTAGCAACATGGCTTCCTGTGTTATTATAGTAATTAGCTTTAATCACCTTATAGCCATCTTTTTCTAAGATTCTATAGAGAGCTGCTCCTAAAGCAGTATTTCTTAGGTGACCTACATGAAAGCCTTTTAGCGGATTAGGATTAGAATATTCGACTATTATTGTCTTCTTCTTGTTGCTTGCTTTGCCATATTTGTCTTTTTCTTTGTTTACTTGTTTTATAACAGACTCTGCTAATTTACCTTTATCAAAGTAAAAATTAAGATAGGGTCCTGCTGTTTTTATCTCTTTTACTATAGATTTTTGAGGTATTTTTATCTTAGATTTTAAATCATCTGCTAATTTCTTGGGATTTTTTGAAAGATTAAAACAGGGCAAGGATAAGTCTCCTAACTTAGGATCTGGAGGAACTTCTAGTAATTTATCTGCTCCTTTTACACCTTTTAGAAGTTTTACAACTTCTTTTTTTGCTTCTTGCATACTTATTTCTAAATACTAAGATTATTTAATGTTTTTGAAAAGGAGGTGCTCACTAATCTAAGGAGCACCTAATGCCTTTTCTAATTCTTTTACATTTGGGGCATTTGTATTTACTCGCATCGCATATTCTCCGCAAATAATATATCCCTTATCTTTTTCAGTTATATCCTTTGTATCTTTGATATTTATTCCTATTGCGTACTTTTCGTCTCCAAGTAATACTTTACCGACCATCGTTGCGTTCTCTGAGTTGTATGTGAAGACCCCTTCAAGATATGCTTCAGTTCCATCACTTAAAGGCAACGTCTTTTGTATTGCTGTAGGTTGTATTGGCTCAAGTGTTCCAACCATCGTCACATCTGTCACGTTAATTCCGTCTTCTAAATCCTTTTCAAGATTTTTCTGTTTCATTTTTTTCACCTTTTTAAGTTATCTGACATTTGTCAGAAATGCGTAAGAGGGGAGTCGAACCCAAAAGAAATCCAATAGAGTCTTACGTCATTGGATTAAAACTCAAGCGCAGAATTACAACATCTTAATTAAAGATGTTTTGTAAAGAAAGTCTTTCTCCGATAAGGAGGTGTAAGGAGAGTATAGTCTACTTTGATTAATTCTAAAACTTCTAAAGTAATCTCTTTTTGCATAAGTTCTTATTGTGTAATATGATTATTTATAAAATTTATTGTCACTTTAACTGTATTACTTGAAAACCGTATTTATATATATCTTCTTTTTTCCAGAATTCACAATCTTTAGTTTTTAGAACAAAGGATACTTCTTTCTTTAATTCTCTGCCAGTATATTCTTTTGTTTTAGGGTCCCATTCTTTGAGTAGTAGAATATCGCCCTCCTTACAATCAAAATCTGCTAACCTAACATCAAAATTCTTTTTACCTTCTTTTACAAGTTCAAATAATTCAGGCCAAGCTTTCTTTTTTATTATCATCTAATTTGTACTCCCAACCGGGTTCCCACTCTTTAGGTTGTTTTAAGCGCCAGTCTTCTCTGATTGCTTGTTCCCAGGTTTTCCCTTTAAGTATCACATCTAGTGCTAATTGTGGAGTTCTATGAGCTACTATTGCAGTATTTTTTTTAGGATATTTTTCCAATAAGTCGCTTAGAAAGCTACGTACTCTTTTTTCTACATCCTTATAGCTTTCTCCATTAGGGAAAGGTTCTTCGATTTTATTAAAATCTATAGAATAAATTTCTTTTGAACTGCGTCTTTCTAGATCTCCGTAATTACACTCTCTTAATCTTTTATCTTGAATAATCGGAATTCCTCTTTTTTTGAAGGTTAATTCAGCTGAGTCTATTGCTCTCTTTAGATCTGAACAGAAAACAACATCAAATTGTTTATATTTAATTAATCCTTCTAATTTAATCGATTGTTTTTTCCCTAAATTTGATAATTCGGCAGGAGACCATCCTGTAGCTAGATTCTTTTTATTATCTTTAGTGGTTCCGTGCACAAAGTAAGTGATATTAACTACCATATTAACATAAATGCCCCCGACGGGATTCGAACCCGTGTCCATGGCTCGAAAGGCCATAATGACTTGCCCTCCTTTCAATTTCTCGAAAAAGAGTTTGGCCGGACTACACCACAGGGGCATTAAAGTTACTATTATTTATCGGGTTTTTAAATGTTTTGAAAAGCAAAAAGTGGGCGAGCGGAGATTTGAACTCCGGACTTCCAGCATTTACTGTCTCTGGTTAGCTTAGACCTTCTCTAGCGAGAACAGGTCATATAAGACTTACGCGGAGTTTAAGCTCCTCAGCGCTCTAACCAGACTAAGCTACCCGCCCATATATTGCTTTATTTATCTCATCAGCTAAGTTATCCTTTTTAAAGGTTACGACATAATAATCACTGTACTTAAAACATAAATTTTTAGGTTTATTATTAGAAAAAGCAGTAGCTGTACTACTATAATCAAATATAATAGACATTATTTTAACATTAGAGCTTCTCTTTAGAATATATGCATAAGTAGCATGTTTATATAATTGATAAAGTAAGGACCCTCTAGAGTTACAATACGATACTAAAACGGCAATATCTGTATTATTTATTCTAAATAGATTATCACTTACATAATAAAACCCGAATGGAGATTTGAATACCTCTTTACCTAGGGGAGATAATCCTAACTTAAATAATATAGAATTTACAAATTGTTCGTAGTCATTTATTAATCCTTTTTCTTTATATGCTTGTGTTTTAGATATCTCGCTCTTTATTTTTAATTCTTTTCTTACGTCTGAAAATAATTTTTCCTTTAATTTTTTTACTGTATTTTTATTTAATATGTCTAAAAAGTATTTTCTTCTTTGTTGTAAATTTGTTAATATAAATATATTATTTTCTAATAAAAACGCTGCTAAATCCTTTAATCTTTTTTTAGATCTTACAGTGACAATAAATGGAAAGTCTTTACCGTATTTTTTATCTAAAAAATTTCTTTTTTCTAAAAAATCTGTAAATCCTCTAAAAGCATTAATTGTTGTTTCTTCTACAGCAATAGGTTTATTTTTATAAAAATAAACGAAATCAAAGTTATAATCTTTGGATAAAAAGTAGTTGGTTTTAAAATTAAGTTCTAGTTCTGTGTTTTGATTCGCTACTTCTCTTTCTTGTTCTGTAAAATATTCTATATTTTTTACTTTTTTGTTTCCGCCTTTCTTTCCATTACTACTCTGTTTTATTCTTCTTTCTAAAGTCCACATTTTGTTTGTAATTTTTGCTCCTTTGAGGCCTATTTTAGAGAAGAAATTATTTCCATATTTTTTATATAAGGTATCTACCGCTTTATTCCTATTAGAATTTTTAAAATTAGATTTAGAATATCTTCTGTCTTTTATTATTCTCCCTTGCCTTAATAGTTCCTGCTTTTTATCTTTTGATAATTCTGCTGTTAATTTATCAAAAATGTACATTTTAAGGCTTAGTCTACCATTACGATAAGAGGATCTTAATGTAGATTCACCAATATTTAATTCTCTTGATAATTCTTTCCAAGATAAGCTTTTTTTGTTCTTGTAATGTTCAATTAATGATTTTTGAATCTCTTTAGGAAGTTTTATTCTTTTCATTAATTATACCGACGCTCTAATAATTTAAAAGGTTTACTTTCAGAATAATTTATAAAGATATACTAATTTTAAGTTGTAAACAATGAATCAAACAACTGAAGACATAGTTAACCCTATCCTAGCATGTCCTGATTGCAAGGCTCCTTTAATTTCTAAAATTGGGAATATGTATGAATGCGAAGCAGGTAAAGAAAGAGGGAGGTACAATAGTACTTTTGGCATACCTAATTTACTCCCTTACGGGAAATCTAGGAAATCTATAAATCTTAGTCAAATCGGCTCTGAGAGAATAAATTATAAATTATCTAAGAATGAACCATTTGAAATAACAATTAATAAAGAAACAGTTAATAACTTATTAGAAGACATAGTGGGAAAAAATATAAGATGTGCTGATGGACACATACTTGATCTTCTAAAGAATCTTTATTATAAAAACGGAAAACTGCAGGAGGAAAGCGTATATCTTATGACTGGAGCTTTCTCGGAATTATTTGATAAATACTATAATTCCTTACCCGAGGAATCGCGTACTGATTTGTTCCAGATAGTTTCATTAGCGAGATATGAAGCAGAAATGCAACACATGAAGGATTATGCTGGGAACTTTATCCTCCCTAAGAGTATTATTCATCATATCCCAGATGATTCGGTTGTTTTAGAGGTTGGAATGGGTAATGGTGCTACTTTAAGAAGGGTGGATAATTTAAAAAAGTGCAAATCAGCCATAGGCTTAGATTTTTGTTATGGCATGGTTGAGGCTGCGGTTAAGAATACTACTCCCAGAAATAATTGTTTTTATGCTATGGGTGATGTACACGCAATCCCTTTAATTGATAATTCAGCAGATGCAGTGATAATGTGTAATACTTTGGATAGGCTCCAAAATCCTAAGCTAGCCTTAGACGAAATCCACAGAGTAGCAAAAGACGGTTCTATTATCATTCTAGCAAACTGTATGCCTCTGCAGTATGATATTAAAGTAAATGGTATGAAAATAGGTTTTGCCCCTGAAAATAGTAGATTTAATTCGGTGAACGACGCTATTGATTATATCCCTAATGTTGAGATACTAGAAGAGAAAAACGCTATTGAGTGGCATCCTGAAACTGTAACACAAGGTGTAGAAAAACTATTTGTGGATGTTTTTGTGGGTAAGCTGAATAAATAACTTATTCTAAAAATCTAATAGATATAAAGTAAATGATGCTTAGACATAAAAAGAAAATCGCGAGTAAAAGCCATGGATTCATTAATCTTAGCCAGTTTATGAAATTAAAAACAACAGCTATAAGTAAAGAAGAGGTGAAGGTGAAGAGACCTCTTCTTACTTCTCTTTGGGCTGTAGTTCGAGTGTAATACTGTGTTCCTCTTTTAGTTAATTCTAGGTTCTTCTTTTTTTCAGCGATTAGTCCTTGTTCTTTAAGGAACGATAGTTTTAATGCTAAATCTCTATCATTAACGTTTAGTTGTTTAGCTAATCTAGCAGTATTGAGCTTACTAGCTCTTTTTTGCTTAGCTAATTCTGGGTCATTTCTATAAATCTCACGTAACACTAGCTCCCAGTCTTCCATAGTGATACTATTTTATAGTAATAACTTTATAAATATTTCTATTGTGCTCTTTCCAATAAATATTTAA
The DNA here is from genome assembly GCA_020343615.1 of Candidatus Woesearchaeota archaeon. Taxonomy (GTDB): domain Archaea; phylum Nanobdellota; class Nanobdellia; order UBA10117. Next base: position 168,637 of record CP070803.1, read on the forward strand.
GTTTTGTTTCTTTTATTTAGTGGTATGGGTAAGGAAAATCAAGTACTAGAGGACAAATTAAAAACAGTATTAGTTAATATAAAATCAGAACTAGAAAAAAAAGGAGTTTGAAGAAAGGCAGTATAGTAAGTTTGTTTTCGATCAATTATCTTCTCAAGAAATTATAAAAGGAGATTATAGTAAAAATGTTGAACGTGTTGGTGGTTATATTGCTTTATTGAGCAACAAGCTAAATATTAAAAGTGCCGAAGGAATATATTATGATTATCTTACGTTAGGTTCTACACCATTATCTAAAGATGCAAAGAATGATATTCAGATACTTGAAAATCTTAAAAATGAGTGTTTTGAATACCTAAAAAATGAACTTGGTACTGAAAAGGTTAAAAGAGGTCATTTTATAACATTAATTCGTGATTTTATTAATGATAGAATAGATGAAGGATTTGAACCTTCCAGAAAAGGGCATATACTTGGTCTTTTCTATACCACTTATGAAAAAGAGTTTAATGTTGTTAAGGATAAACATTTTAACACTTTGAATGAATTACATGACATGGAGACTGCTAGAGAACTTATAGATAGAATAGAATTATAGAAATTTATTCGGTTTTTTCAGTATTTAGAGAGAACTCAAGCAGTATTTTTCTTCCTTTTTCCGTCACAGGATTACCGCAATATGGACATAAATTAGCATGAACAGGTATGTATTTCTTGCATATAATGCAGTATTTCTTTTTTGGTCCTTCAGAACCTGTACCGCTCCTAAGATCTTCTAGTGCCTTAAGGGTAGAATCTTTCCAATCTTCTTCCATCTATAAATACTCTATAGAATTCATTTTTTAAATATCTTGTTTACTCCTTTAATAGTAAAAATTAGCGCCCAGGGGAGGGGTCGAACCTCCGGCCTCGTGGTTAACAGCCACGCGCTCTACCACTAAGCTACCTGGGCATAACTAGAAAGTGCAAAATAACCATTTTAAAAGGTTTCTAATCTAAGAATAGCTTATTTTCGATCTTATGAGGCAAATACTCTTTAGCAGTAAACTCTATTTTCTTAGCAACTAATGCATCTGATTCTATTTTGTATCCAAATTCTTTAATTTTCTTTAATTCGTCCTGCCACTCTTTCTTCTTGAACCAGTCATACTTAGATACTTCGCTTAGTCTTTTAATATCGTGCTTATCTAATTTGATCCATGAACTCCTAGGTATATCAAATCTTTTTACATCGTCTATCGCAAATCCTAAGTATTTTGCTTGAGGAGTTCCTGCTTTTTCTGAAAAGAATGCTAAATTAATAGAACCTTGCTTGTAAACTGAGTATATATAGTATCCATAGACATCCATATCACAGAAACAATAAATAGGAATCTTTAACTCCTTACCGAATCTTGCAAGTAATCTTCTTTCTGCTCTAGCTGGCTGTCCTTTTCCTGTTAATAGAATGCAGTTATTCTTTTTCCAGTACTTTTGCTGATTCAATAGGTTCCATACTGCGAACTTCTCTACTACTAAAACATAATCTGCTGAACAGTCTTTTATTTGCAATACATCTTTCTCTACACTTGGTGGAACTGCCCCACCAGCAGTACCCATTTTAGTATAATCTATAACATCGTCTGTTTTCATATCTTTTATAGTTATAGGTCCGGACATGACTCCTTTAGGTACTGCAACTAGATTTAATTGTTCTCTAAGATAATCAATCATTACTTCTATGTCTTCAATTACCGGATCTGATTCTGTTGACTGATCATCAAATGTATTTTCCTTTAAACCTGGGATTGAGTGCTTTAAAATATAGTAAAGCTGTCTTGTACTTAATGCTGGCTGATTCTGTTCAAGCAGCTCCTTGATTTGTGCTGCCATCAACATAGTCTGCATGAATTTTTTCGACTGACCCGCATTAAAGAAAGCTCTTTTCTGTTTTTTGTTTCCTAATTTAATTAATTGGTCTGAATCATCAAAATAAACATTAGATAAAGTTCTCAATGGGATTGAAACGCTAGGATTATCTCCTTTGTTTAATTCATCTAAAATCGTGTTTCCTGTTCCTTTTAGACTTTTAATTATACTTTCTCTATTTTCATTGGTAGTTGTTGCCATTTTGTTCTACCTCCTCGCTTTCTTCCTCTTCTTCTAATTCTTCTTTAGGTTTAACTTTTGATTTTTCTTCCATTTCATCTAGTTCTTCCTCAAACTTTGAGAATTTTGTGTCTGCAATTTCTGTTATTTTTTTGTGAATTTCTTCCATTGGTTTTCCAGTGAGTTTTGATAAAGCTATTGCTAATTCTTGAGCATAACCTTTGAATTTCTCTTTTTTAGCAGCCTCAAATGCTGCTTTTTTCTTCTTGGAAACATATCTTTGTAGGAATCTTCCACATTCCTGAACTGCTAATTTTATTTCTTTGATTATTGCAGGATAGCTTGCTATAGCTTCTTTACCTTCTGATGTATATGGGACCCATACCGAAGCCATATGTACTAAAATAACTGCTGGTCCATTTGGTAATGAACCTGAGCTTTGTTGTAATCCGTATGACTTCCAGTTAACATCACTTACTGCTTTTGATATAGCACATGCTCCTTGCTGATAAAGTAATGGGACTTTATTTGCGAATCTCATCAAGCCTACTCTTCCTTCTGGATTTAATGATCCTCCATAACCAATAGCACATTCTATTTGGAACGGCATTCCTCTATATACTGTCGTTGGTCTTGTAATAGCATGTACAAAATCAATATCATATTCTGCCTCAACACTATTTTTCAATATCTCAGCTCCAATTGGAGATAGACAATCCATGCTCGGATTCATTATTTTTGTATCTTGAACTGCATTAAGCAATTGCTCCATTTGTTCTCCAGTTAATAGTCTTGGTAAAATCTTGGGATCTAATTCTGATTTTTTTACAATTTCATTTGCTGTTCCCGAGCCTACTTTATCAAATTCTTTTGTTAAGAATGATTTTAGGGATCTCGCTGTTGTGGCTTTTAACATTCTTTTTAGAATTCCTAGTTCAACTCCATGTGGATGTGGTCTTATCTTCTTTGCTTTTTTTGGTAGCTTTTCACTTACTCTTGGAAATTCTAATTTCTTGTTATCAGGACCAACATACGTTATTTTTGCATGTGGATTTATTACAGCTGTTTCTTTAATATATTCAGGAACTGATTGTTTTGATTCTTGATATTTTGCTTCTATTTCAAATTCAATTTTTGTTCCATGGTCTTTCATCCACTCAGAGGTCTCAGCATTTACAATTTCTGGTTCATTTGTTTTTGTGTCTATGTGTATTTTGAATTTGTGAGCTTCATCTTTTGGTGAAGTTTTGGAAATAACAATTGTTGGTTTACCAGTTGTTAGTTGTGCGTATAATACAACTGAACTGATTCCTATACCTTGCTGTCCTCTTGATTGCTTTCCACCAATACTCTCGAACTTAGAACCATACAAGAACTTACCAAATATTGGAGCAATTTGTTTTTTGACTATCCCGGGGCCATTATCCTCTATTATTAATTTAAATCTATTCTTTTTTACTTCCTTTAATTCTACATTTATATCTGGTAGAACATTTGCCTCTTCACAGGCGTCTAGACTATTATCTACTGCCTCTTTTACTGAGGTTAACAAAGACTGAGCTTTATTTGCAAAACCTAGTAAGTGTCTATTCTTTTCAAAAAACTCAGCTACTGAAATAGCTCTTTGTCCTTTAGCCAACTCCTTAGCAATACTTGATGTCATTTTAATTGATCATTAAGGAAGAGATAAGCTGTAGAATGTCTGGCTCCGGATAATAACATTTCAATTGTTTTCCTTGCGAGCTCAGCATCTTCATATTCGCCTATTATTCCTATGGTTTTTCCATATATTGAAATTTTTGTATTTGTTAAATCTTGTATCTTCTTTTTACACATCCCGTGTCTTCCAATTACTCTGCTCTTAAGACGTGTTTGTTGTTTCTTGTTTTTTCCACCAAAATCTCGGAGGTGTAATTGAATATATTGCATTTCTGGATTAAAAAGTTTTTCAGCATCTTTGACACTAAAACCTCTCGCAACGGCACCAATTACTTCTTTACCTGTCCAACAAGATGTAGCATTGTCAGATTTTATCTTGACTAAATTTTCTTCCTCATCAATTTCTAATTTTATATTTCCTATATTTTCAATTTCTTTTTTTAGTGCAAATATTTTCTTTAATTTTCTTTCTGGAACTAAGATTTCCTCTTCGAATTTTTTTTCCATTTTCTAGAATTCTTCTTCAAATAAACCTTCCAGATAGCCTCTATTTTTTAACCAATTTACTTGATTATCTCTGTACTGATAGATTATATCTCCTTTTTCATCTCCTTGTATTTTCCAAGGTTGTACTAAAACAAAGATTCCTGGTCTTATTTTTAAGTATCTTCTTTTAGCTCCAGGGACTCTACACATTCTTATTTTTCCATCAGCGCATTTAATAGTGCTTTTAGCATAACCGTGTCTAGTTATTACCTTACCTATAACTTGGTTGCCTTTAGGAGTCTGTACTCTAAATACTTCTTGATTATTCTTACCCTTTGACCATGATTTTTTGTTATTATACATATTAAATAGGAATAATTTACCCTTTATAAAGCTTTAAGTCCGACCTAATCCGATTTGAGTAAAATAACTGGTAATTTATGAGAAGTGTTCTTTAATCTATCCCACCCCCTCTGTTCAAAGCTACTCTTACTTTTTAAGTTATAATTGCTCTTTACTTTCTTTGCAAAAGACTTTCCTTTGTCTTTGTCTGAGAAATAAATATCAACACCATTTGTGACTGGTTTAATTCTTATAACATATTTTTTGGGTAAAAGTTTCAGAATTTTTTTTATTAACTTATCATCTGTTCTTAGTTGAATTTTTGAATTCCATTGTTTGCTTTTCTTAATATTGCATGTGCTACACATCTTTTCTCTCACTATTATAGAAATTCTTCTAGATTCTGTAAAAACTTCATCGTTTATTGCTAACCACAATCTTACTTTCCCTTCTTCACCAGTTTCTACTACTTTGATATTGTCTAAGATAACTTCCTTAGGTAATTTTATTCTCTTCGTTAATTCTTCTGTTAAATAAAGCTTCCAAGAATCTGTTTTAATCCATTTACCTTTAGACAAAATCGAATTGCATTTTTTACAGATGGTCAATACTATCTCTTTTGGAACTCTAATTTGATTGTCTTGATAGTAACATTTAGCGCATAATCCGTTGTTAAGTTCTTTGGCTTCATGACCGCATTTTGGACAGAATTTATTTTTTAAACTCATTCGTAAATATTTTAAATTTAACATACAATATAAAAATTATGGCTGAATGTGAAATCTGTGGTAAATCTTCTTATGATTTAAGTTATGTTAAAGTAGAGGGTACTCTATTCAAGGTTTGCTTAAACTGTGCTTCTTTAGGTAATAAAGTTGAGGGTTATGTAGATAAACCTATGAAGAAGATTCCTCCGTCTATTAAAAGACGTGAAGATAATCAAGTAATTGTTAGTGATTACGGGCGTAGAGTTAGTGTTGGTAGACAGCATGCCGGGTTGAAACAAGAAGACTTAGCTAAAAAAATAAATGAAAGATTATCTCACATTAAAGCAGTTGAATCTGGAAAAAGAACCCCTAGTTTAAAGTTGGCTAGAAAATTAGAAAATGCTCTTAATATTGTATTAATAGAAAGAGGGGAAATATAAAAAATAAAAATTTATTCTTCCTCGTCTTCAAGTAGTTCTCTTATTTTTTTTACTAATTTTTTCTTCTTTTTCTTTTTCTTTTTTTCTTCTTTAACAGGTTCTTCCTCTGCCTCCTCCTCTTCTTCCTCTTCTTCCGGTTCTTCTTTTTTCTTAATATTCGATTTTTTTGGTGTTTCTTTAGTTCCTTGCCAAAGTAAGATTAATATCAATATAACTATTATCGCTCCAACTATGTATTTCCAATTATCTTTTATTATAGAGATTCCTGTAACTCCTGAAAATGCTCCAGTTATTTTGTCGCCTGTTGAAGACAGTGCTTCGGTTATTCTAGATAAAATACCTTCTTCCTCGTCTTCAGTTACTTCTGATTCATTTACTTCTTCTTCAACTTCTTCCATGTCTTCCTCTTCTCCGACGCTCTCAATGTCAACTCCTTTCCCGACCTCCACAACATTAACTTCAATCGCCTCTGATGCTTGAATTGTTCCTTCTTCTAATCTCGCTGAAACAGATAATGTGTAATGGTCTCTTTCGGCTTCTTCTGGAATTGCAATGTATAAATACGCTACATCTGTTTCTCCAGCCTCAACAGTTACTGTTGATGGATTTAGCTGAGCAAAGGAAGTACCTGCTCCTGAAATTTCTAAAGAATAGGTTGCTTCTTCTTTACCTTTATTTTCTATATTTATTGGAATTAATGCTCCTTCACCTATAGCAATATCTATTTCATCTAATTCTGCTGATAATGCTATAGCGAAGCAAATATCTTTACTAATTACTTCGAGTTCTAGAGTATCTTCACCAGAAGTTTCACTTGGTTCTTGTGATTTGGCTATTACTTTAATATTATACGTATCGACTGTTTCTGGGGCATCTACTATAAGACTTAGTGTTTCGCTTTCCCCTTCGTCAAGTTCTACAAAGTTTTTATCTAATCTAGCCCACTCCGGGCCTTCGATAAAGATACTATACGGTTCTTTGAATTTTCCTAAATTTGTTAAAGATACTTCATAAGTTTTTGAACTTTGAGCACAAATCGTGTCTTGATTAGCAGCTAATTTTAATTCTGTAATAAAACAAGGTCTTATTGTTATGTCTATTTCCTTCTTCTGAGATACCTTTCCAGTTTCACTTTCAGCGTTTATCTCTATACTAAAGTCTCCAGTTTCATAGTAATCTGGAAAAATTGTTAAATTTACTACTTCTTCGTCTCCTTCTGCTATGAATACTTCAGTATCATCTAAAGTAGCCCAATCAGGTCCTGTAACACTCAGATCGTACGTGTTATCTATGATGCCTTCGTTCTTTATTAAAACAGGTATTTTTGCATGTGTATGATCACAAAAAGAATAAACATCTTTAGGGGAATCTATAGAGTATTCATAACATTCTTCTATAACTATTTGTATGTCTTTACTACTAACAGCATCGCTATCTTCTGAAGATGCTGTTACAGTTAATCCGTATTCTCCTAAATCATCTGGTGGTGCTCTTATTCCGAGTGTAACTTCTTCTTCTTCATTTTTATCTAGTCTTAGGGTATCTTGAGATAGAACTGCCCAATCTTCAGCTACTCCACTTAGAGATAAGGTGAAATCTTCAGTATATTCTCCAATATTCTTAATTGTAAGTTCATAACTTACTAACTCTCCTGGACATGCTGTCTTAGAATCATCATCAACTGTAATTTCTACACCATGACATGGTTCAATTATTATGTCGTAAGAAAGTTCTTCTTCTCCTGCGCTTCCACCATCTATTTTTATATTCAAATCATAAGCTCCTATTAATGCTTTGCTAGATGGTGTGATCCATACATAAACGCTTTTAGTTTTTCCAGGTTCTAAAGAGAATCCTGTTGGTGCAGCTACAGCCCATTTTTGAGCGGTGCCGGATAAAGAAACAGTAAAACTTATTGTCTCATCTCCTTTATTTTCAATAGGTATATTTATTGTTTCTGTGTGTGTTGGACATAATCTTTTTTCTCCACCCATTGCTCCTACTTCGAAGTCTTCTAATGAAAAAGCAATTGGTGTAATTAATAATAGAACTCCTATAATAAAAAATGGAATTATTTTATTCTTCATTATTATCAACCTCTAGAGTTGTTACTTAAATTTAGTATAGATGGTTATTACTTTAAGTAAGTAATTCACATATAAATAGTTTTTGATTTCTTGTCTCCCTTAAATGTTTTTATTTTTAATGAGTAGTAACAACTAGTATTGTTTTGCTATGTAGACTACATGACTGGCTTTCTTACCACAAATTACACATTTACTTCCTGGCTTGATTTTTTCTCTTTTATCAATTCTTTCTCCTCTAACTTCTGCTTGTAATTCTTCTTTTATTTTTTCTGCACACTTTTCACCGTTTAAATCTATAGAACAAAAATTAACTTTTATGAACCCCCCTTTTCTTATCTTATTCTTTAATTCAGAGTATGTATTCGCTGAGCGTATATTTTGTTTTAAGTTCTTTTCAGCTCTAGTTCTTAAAGTATCTAGAATCTCTTTTTCAAGTTTTTTAATGTGTTTTAGTAAATCTTTTTGTTTGATTGCATGCTTCTTAGAAGTGTCTCTTCTGACAACAACTGCTTGCTTTTTCTTTATATCCTGTGGTCCTATCTCTATCCTTACAGGTACTCCTTTGATCTCCCAATCATGGTATTTAGAACCTGCTGTGTACTCAGGTCTATCATCAATATGAACTCTATACTTTTTTAATAGCTTGGCTACCTTTTTGCATTCTTTTAAAACTCCTTTTTCTTTACCTTTAAAGAAAATCGGAATTATTACAATCTGATAGGGAGCTAAACTAAATGGCAAAATAAGTCCTTTATTATCTCCATGTATGCTGATAATGCTAGCCATAAATCTCCATGGAGCAGGACCGTAAGTGGTTTGCCAACCGTATTTATCTTTTTTCTTCTCGTCTTTGAATTTTATACCAAATGCTTTAGAGAAATTCTGTCCGTAGAAATGCGAACTAGGTTGCTGCAATGCTCTTCCATCTGGACTTAAAGTATCCGCAGCACAAGTATAAACAGATCCTGCAAATTTATCCCATTGTGGTCTCTTAAAACCTAAAAAAGGCATTCCTAATTCTTTATACAAAACATTTTTACTCATTTCCATATCTTCGAGAATCTGTGCTTCTGCCTCTTCTTTGGTTTCGAAGACGTTATGTGCTTCTAAAAAGAAAAATTCTCTACCTCTTAAAAAAGGCCTTGTTGTAGGCTCGTATCTATAAACATTGGCTTCTTGGTATCTTTTAAACGGTAGGTCTCTCCACGATCTAATCCAATAAGAGTACATCGTATACATCGCTGTTTCAGAAGTCGGCCTTATTCCTAATGGTTCTTCTAGTTTCTTGTGCCTTGTACCAGCTTCTGTAACCCAAAAAACTTGTGCACCAAATCCTTCAGCATGATCTGCTTCTTTTACAAAATTAGATTTTGGGATTAATAGAGGAAACATAACTTCTTTATGGCCTGTCCTTTCAAATTCTTTCTTATACATTTCAAACATTTTTTTCATAATAAACGTAGACCACCAGCGGTGAACTAAAAATCCTTGAACATTATATCTAAGGTCGGCTAGTTCTGCCTTCTTTATTATTTCAGAATACCATTCTGAAAAATTATCACCTTTTTTATTCTCTAACATACTTTTTAAGAGAAATACAAAGTATTTAAAATATTTCTTATTAATTATTTCCTATATGGTAAAAATAGCTGTTATTTCAGACCTACACTTAGGTTTCAGTCCTGATTTTGAAAGAGAGAAGGATTGTTATGAACAGGCTGCTAATGCCTTCAATAAGGCTCTATCTGAAGACCCAAATCTGATTATTTTGATTGGAGATATATTCCATAAAAAAATACCTGCTCAAGAGACATTAGGTAATGCCATTACATTCTTCTCCGAAGTTAATAAACGAATGGGTAAAGAAGTCAGAGTATTAGAAAAAGAGGGGGGAAAGAAGGAAGTAGATAAAATACCTGCAATTATTACTATATACGGAACTCATGAGAGACGGAACGCTGGAAAAATGAATCCAGTACACATTCTTGAAAAAGCTAAGCTATTATATTGCTTGCATAAGGAATCAATCTTAGCTCAATTTGATGGGGTGAGAATAGGTATACATGGTTTATCAGGAGTTCATGATAAATTTGCAAGGACAGAATTAGAAAATTGGAGACCTAAACCATTTGAAAGAGCTGTAAATTTATTCCTCATACATCAAACATTTAATGACATTATCCCTACTCAGGATGAGGACTTACTAGAATTTAATGATCTACCTACTGGTTTTGATTTATATTTACTAGGTCATATTCACTGGAATTTAGAGGACAAGCATCCGGTCTCTAAGGCTCCAATCTTAGTCCCGGGTTCTACTATCGCAACTCAGTTGAGGGGCATTGAGAGCAAGAAAGAAAAAGGATTCTACCTCTTGAATATAATACATGGTCAAACAAAGATAAAATTTATTCCTATTAAAACAAGACCCTTTATATTTGAAAAAATAGATGTGGGTGATAAAAAACCTTCAGAAATATTAACTCTTCTTTCTGAGAAAATTTCCTCATTTCTAAAAGAAGATTATAGAAAAAAACCAATATTCAGGTTTAAATTAGAAGGCAAGCTGGCTGAAGGTTTTTCACCTGTAGATTTACAATTAAAACCGGTAATTGATAGGTATAGTAATAAAGCTATTTTAAAGATAGATAAATCTTCTCTGACATCCTCAGAATTAGAAAAAAGAAAAAGCTTCCTTCAAGGACTTATTGATGAGAAGGAGTCTGTAAATAAAATCGGGCTAAATATATTAATGAAATCCTTGGATTTTTCAGATCCTAAATTAGAGGAACTTTTCGATTGCCTATCTGAAGGGGATATTGAAAGTGCTGAAGAGGTTATTAGTAAATTAAAATTAGAATGATAACTAAATTAGATCTTAAAAATTGGAAGAATCATAGGAGTATTGAGCTAGAATTCTATCCTGGTATTAATTCAATAGTAGGGGACATGGGTTCTGGAAAATCCTCAATATTGCAAGCTATTAGTTTCGCATTATTTGGTACTTTTTCTGAATTGAAAAGTAAGGAAATAAAGACTACTGATTTAATAACTAGAAATGTAGCTGATTCTTCTAAGGTTTTTCTAGAGTTTAAAAATAGTAGGGATAATCTTGTTATTGAAAGAAAGGTTCATAGGGATAAGACATCTGAGGCTACTCTAAAGAGGAAGGGAAAATTAATTTCTGGTCCTCAAGTACAAGAAGTTACTGCTAGTGTAGAAAAAATTATTGGGGTAAATCAAAACCTCTGGCTTAGAACAGTATATGCTAAACAAAATGAGATAGATTATTTTCTCAATATTCCTCCACTAAGAAGAAAGAAAGAACTTGATGAACTTATGAACTTAGATAAATTTGAGAAAGCAAGAGAAAATTCTGTTAAGTTAATTAATATATTAAAAAACAGAATAAAAGAGAAATCTAGTGTTTTAGAAGATTTTGATTTAGAAACAATAGAAGAAAAAATACACGAATTATCTTCAAGCCTTAAAGGACTTAAAGAAGAAGCATCTGTAATTGAGTCTAAAATAAAAACAGCTGAAAAAGAAAAAGAAAAGGTTAAGGAGACTCTTGAAGAAGTAAAGGAAAAGGTTAATGAAATCAATAAAATAACAGAACGCTATTCTCTACTCAAGGAAGAATTAGAAGAACTGAAAGAAGAGATTGAAGAGATTGAAGTAAAGGATAGACATGAATTTGAACAGGAGCTACAATTAATTAAAAAAAGTATATCTGATAATCAAATAAAAAAACAAAAATTAAAAGAAGTTGCTGATGAAAAAAGAGAACTTCTTATAGATCTTGAAAAACAACTTAGTGTTATAAAAGAAAAAATAAAAGAAATTAGGGAAGACAATGAACGTATATTAAAATTAAAGGAAGACTATTCTAAATATAAAGAAATTGGAGAAGAGTTTTCTCATTTAAGCAAAGAAATTGAAGATAAAAAATCTCTAATTGACAATAGAAAAGGATTCCTAAGTAATTTAAAATATCATGTTGAACAGCTAAAAAAGGCTGAAAGTGTATGCCCTGTTTGTTCTACAAGATTAGACCCTCAAACTAAACAGCGATTAATTATGCTAAGAGAACAAAAAATTGCTTCCGAAGAAAGAGAGATTCAATTAATGGAGCGCGCATTAAAAGAATTACAGGGTGATGAAGATACTCTTAAAGAAAAAGATGAAGAAAGAAAGAGAATTATAAATCAATTGAAATCTTACAAAGAGACATTGGGGGATAAAAAAGAACTAATAGAGGAATTCAAAAAATTAGATACTGATAAATCTGATTTAAAAGAAAGTATAGAAATTGGTGAGGGTACTATTAGTGAAATTGAAAAGAAATTAGAAGAATTATCTGAAGAATATGTTGATTTACAAAATGAAAGGAATCTTCAAGAAAAAATTGATAGAAAAAATAAATTAGAAAAGGAAATTGAAGAGATTTCGTGTAAAAAAGTAAATGAAAAGAAGGTATTTGATGATTTAGAAAAAGTTGAAGAGCTGTATGAAAAATTAATACAGAAAGTTCAGGAAATAAAAACAAGAAAGGAATATATTTCTCCGCTTATAGAAGAACGGAAAGCTCGCTTAGAAGAACTTAGTAGCAGTAAAGAAGAAATAGCTAAAATAAACAAAGAAATTCAAAAGATAAAAATGCAATCTGAATTCTTAAATAAATTCAAGAATTCTTTAATCCAAGCTCAAGGAGAATTAAGAAGTGAGCTAATTCTCGCTGTAAATGAAATTATGGGTAATATTTGGCAGGATATATACCCTTATGAAAAGTGGAGCGGTATAAGATTAGAAGCTACAGAAGAAGATTATATTTTACAACTTAAAGAAGTAGATGGTGACTGGCTCTCTATTGCTGGCTTTGCTTCTGGTGGTGAGAGAATGATTGCTTCTCTAGCATTAAGAATTGCTTTTGCTAAAATTCTAGCTCCGAAATTAGATCTATTAATTCTAGACGAACCTACTCATAATTTAGATAAAAATACTATCGACAAGCTTACACAAGTAATTGAAGATAGATTATCGAACTTGTTAAATCAAACTTTCATAGTAACTCATGAAGAAAAGTTGGCAGAATCTGCCTCAAATTTAATAAAAATAAAAGAATAAGATTAATTCTTTTTTTCTTTCGATAAGTCTAATAATTTTTGTCGTTTTTTTTCTTTTTTAGCCGCGTCTTTTTCTTTTTTCATTGATTCCTCAAGTGCGTCTTTAAAAACTGATCTGTAATGTTCATATTGATCTTTAGGAAGTAATTCTTTCATCTTTTCAAGAAAAGGTTCTGGCTCAGCCACATCTGCTAATTTTTTTACTAATTCCTCATATGTTCTTTTACGTATCCTTCTTTCTATTATATCTTTTTCTTCTTTTAAGGAAATAACATGCATTAAATCATCGCCTAAATCATAAAGCCCTTTTTCTAAATCTTTATACTCTTTATTTTTTATTCTTAATTTATCTCTCGCTGCTATAATTTCTTTTAATTGAGCTTCGGTTTGTGCATAGTCTAGTGCATATTCTACTTTATCTTTTATATATGCAAAATCATCTCTAAGGTTATTAATATCCACCTGAGTATTTTCTATTCTTTCAGTTAGGCTCCTTATATATAGGTCTGCTTTTCTACGCTCATCTTTTACAAGTACGTTTACCTTTGCAATGGTAGTAGGAACGAGTCTATAGAATTCATATATATTCTCTCCAGTTAATTTGTTAACTTCAGTTAAGTTTTTACGTTTATCATAAACATTAAAAAACGTAAATATTTCATTACCATGCCTATCTAAAATGCTTATACCTTGTTCTGCAATAATATCTTTATCATCATATTTCGCCGTTTTTATAAATGATTTAGCTTCCATAGGAAACATATGCCTTTCAATTCCTACTGGAAATTCTTCTTTAGTTGAGTCATCAGGACAGTCATAACGTAATATGGGAATTTCTATAACTGAATCATTAGGAAACTTATATGCTATACTTAGTGGTTTTTTACTTTTATTAGATTCACTTGCCATTTTACTTCATTAATATGACCTTTTTTAGGTAACGAAATTATTTAAAAGGTATTTATAAATTTTACTATAAAAAGGGCTTTGCACATAAATACAATTCTGCACATAAATAGAAGTGAATTGCACATAAATTAACTACCAATAGTGATTTTTTTAGAATTAAATGAAGGTTAATTTTATATAAAAAGAATTAGAAAAAAGAGTACTATATTATAAAAATTTAATCATTACTTACTATTCTTATACCTTGTCTAGTGCTTTTGTTATTTTTTTGATTAAATCTGCTTCCGCAGGTAAGGATACGTTTCTTTTCTTATATCGTTTATTTCCGTCAGGAAGGTAAAATCCTCTAGAAATAGATATAAATTCGTTTTCTCCTTCTTCTGTAACTGCTACTTTTCGAGCAATTTCTATAAAGCTATTTCTTCCAAATTCGATTTCTTCTACTTTTTTGTCTTTGAATTCTACCATTTTTGGTACCTCTTGTGTTTGTGTGTAATTATTGCATAATAGAAACTATTTATAAAGGTTTTGTATATGAAAAAATATATATTCAGTAAGGACTTGAGGTGAAAAATGGTCAAATTTTACGTCACCACAGCCATTGATTATGTAAATGCATCGCCACACATAGGTCATGCTTACCAAAAAATAGCTGCAGATATCTTAGCAAGGTATCATAAATTAAAAGGTGATCAGGTATTCTTCCTTACAGGAACAGACGAGCATGGTTCTAAAATCCTAAAATCAGCTAACCAGCAGAATATTCCGGTTAAAAAATTCGTGGATAAGCTAGCTATACAGTTCAAAAATGCATGGAAATTCTTGGACATAGATATGGATCGTTTTATTAGAACAACTGATGCAGATCATGAAAAAGCTGTCCAGGAGTTCATAAAATTAGTGAATAAAAAAGGGGATATCTATAAGAGCGAATATGAAGGCTTATACTGTGAGGGTTGTGAAAGATACCTAACTGAGAGGGATCTAGTTGACGGAAAATGTCCTTTTCATAATATAGAACCTCAAATTCTAAAAGAAGAAGCTTATTTTTTCAAACTTTCTAAATATCAAAATAAGTTATTAGAGCTCTATAAAAAGCATCCAGAGTATATTTCTCCTAAACAAAGAAGGCAGGAAGTAATAAACCGGGTTAAAGAAGGACTTAAAGACTTATGTATCACTAGAACTAGTTTTAAGTGGGGCATTCCGTTCCCTCTTGAAAAAGGTCATATAATTTATGTTTGGTATGAAGCGCTATTGAATTATATAACTGGAATTGGTTGGCCTAATAAAAAATATGAGAAGTTTTGGCCTGCAGATGTAGAGTTATTAGGCAAGGATAACGCATGGTTCCATTGTGTAATCTGGCCAGCAATGTTAATGTCTGCTGGAATAAAGCCTGCTAAGAAGATATTTGTTCATGGTTTTTTGACATTTAATGGTCAGAAGATATCTAAAAGTTTAGGTAATGTGATAAGTCCAGAATATCTTGTAAAGAGGTATGGTTCTGATGCTGTTAGATATTTTTCAATGAGGGACGTTGCTTTTGGAGAAGATGGTGATTTCTCGGAAAAGAGTTTAGTTGAGAGATACAATACTGAGCTGGCAAATGAACTTGGAAACCTACTAAGTAGATCCATTACCATGATAGAAAAATACGCTAATAAGACGGTTCCTAGAGGAACCTTTGATAAGAAATTGGAGACTCTCTCTAAAAAAACAATAAAAAGCGTTGAAAAAAATATGAATGATCTAGAATTCCATGTAGCTCTTAAGAACACATGGAAATTTATTAGTGAAACTAATAAACACATTCAGGATAAAAAACCATGGGAAAAGCCTAAGAATTTGAATGATATCCTATATACTATTGCTGAATCTCTAAGGATTATTTCATATTTAACATACCCATTTATTCCAAAAGCCAGCAAGGAAATAGCAAAACAATTAGGAATCAAAGACGTTACTAGAAAGATTAAACCTGGAACTAAAGTAAAGAGAGGGGGTATTTTATTCAAAAAGATAGAATACGCTGCAGAGGATCCTTTCTCTAAATTAGACTTAAAAGTTGCTGAAATTAAAAAGGTTGAAGACATAGCTGGTGCTGATAAATTATTAAAATTAAAGCTAAATGATAGACAAATCGTAGCAGGGATAAAGCAATATTACTCAAAAAAAGAGCTATTGGGTAAGAAAATTGTTATTGTTGCTAACTTAAAACCTGCTAAGTTATGCGGGGAGCTTTCTCAAGGAATGTTACTAGCTGCTGAGAAAAAAGGTAAAGTTGAGCTTATATTCACTAGAGCTAGGGTTGGTGAAGATATTATTGCAGAGAACTTAGATAAAAAACCTGAAAAGGAGATTAAATTCGAGGACTTTATGAAAATTAAAATAAGAACAAATAATGACGGGTATGTTGTTTATGGTAAAAAAAGACTAAAAGCTGGAAAAGAATGTTTAAAAGTTACGTTAAAAAATGCAAAAGTAAGATGAGTAAAATAAAGAATTCTTCATTAGCTGAAAAGGGAAGACTAAAGATAGACTGGGCTGAATCAAGAATGCCTGTTATGATAACTCTAAGAGAAAAATACTCAAAAACTAAACCTCTTAGCGGACAGAGAATAGCTGGCTGTCTTCATGTTACAAAGGAAACTGCAGTTTTGGTTAAAACTTTAGTTGCTGCTGGTGCTAAAGTTTATTGGAGTGGTTGTAACCCTCTGAGTACTCAGGATGACGTTGCTGCAGCTCTTGCAGAAGAAGAAGGTGTAGAAATATATGCTTGGCATGGGCAAAATACAGAAGAATTCTACTGGTCAATAGAACAAACAATTAAAGCTAAACCTACTTTAACTTTAGACGACGGCGCTGATCTAATATTTACTTTACATAGCAAGCATCCAGAGCTGGCTAAAGAAGTTCTTGGTGGAACTGAAGAAACAACTACAGGAGTGCACAGATTACGAGCCATGGGTAAGGACGGAAAATTAAAGTATCCTATTATCGCTGTAAATGATGCTGAGACTAAGTGGGATTTTGATAATGTTTACGGTACTGGACAAAGTTCTATTGATGGAATACTAAGAGCCACTTCTGTACTATTAGCTGGAAAGAATTTTGTTGTTGCAGGCTACGGACATTGTGGTAGAGGAACTGCTATGCGAGCAAAAGGTATGGGTGCTAATGTAGTAATTACAGAGGTGAATCCCATTCATGCCTTAAAGGCGACCTTGGAGGGATTTAGAGTTATGAAAATGGATGAGGCTGCTAGGATTGGGGATATATTCATAACAGCAACTGGTATGAAGGATATTATTGTTAGTAGACACTTTAAGTCAATGAAGGACGGGGCTATTGTTTGTAATACTGGGCATTATGATTGTGAAATCAAGATAGGTGATCTTGAAAATTTAAAGGAAGGTAAAAGAGAAATAAGAGCTGACAATGAAGAATACACTCTAAAAGATGGAAAAAGGATATATCTTCTTGCTAAGGGACGATTGATAAACCTAGCATCTGCTGAAGGTCATCCTTCAGAAGTCATGGATATGAGCTTTGCTAATCAATTTTTATCCATGATTAGACTTTCAAAGGAAGGTAAAAACATGGATAATAATGTATACGATGTATCTGAGGAGCAGGATGCTGAAATAGCTAAAATAAAATTAAAAACGCAGGACATTGATATTGATAAGCTAACTAAAGATCAAAAGAAATACATTAATGATTATTCAGCAGGGACTTAAATGGAACTTTGGTTAATACTTGCAATCTTAGCTTTTACTTCGTATGCTACTTCTATTTCAATTGATAAATACTTAATGAGTCACAAATACGGAATACTTAGAACTAATACTCTAAAAATGTTCTTTGATGGAGCCATACTATTAATAATTGGTCTGTTATTTTTTGATTTGAATTTTAGTTCTAATGTGCTTTTTTGGTCCATACCTTTAGGGATTATATACAGTCTTGCTGGTATCGTTTATTTTACTGCTCTAAAATTAAAAGATGTAGAACAAGTAATTCCTACTTGGCAATCTTTAGGTATATTATTGCTCTTTATTTTTTCTATTATTATATTCAATGAATTCGTTACCTTGTTTAATTACTTAGGTGTTGCGTTAATACTTGTAGGTGTTTATATGATATTATCTAAAACTGGATTTCAAATGCCTGTCTTGGATAAAGGATTTTGTATTATCCTAGCTGTTGTTTTTCTTGATGTTACTTACGCATTATTAGTAAAGTATTTAGTATCTAGTATATCTCCAATAACTCTAGCAATAATGATGTATTTTGTTGCTACATTAGTTTTAGTTGTTTATAACTTCTCTTTCAATAAAAAGGTAAAGATTATAGATTCTACATCAAAGACTCTAAAGATTCTTGTTGCTGCCTTTTTTGGAGCTATGGGAACCTTATTAATTTATTCTGCTTTATCTATAGGAAATGCTTCTAAAATCTATCCAATCTCTGGATTACAGTGTGTATTTATATTTATTATAGCATCAATATTCTTAAAGGAAAAATTCTATTTGCATAGGTTAGCAGGAACAATAGCAGTTGTTTTCGGTATTTTCCTTGTTTCAATCTAATTATTTATTATATAACTTTCTTATTGCTCTTTCATTAGGTTTACAAACTCCTTTATCTGTTATTAAACCTGTTATAAGATAAGGCGGAGTTACGTCAAAAGCATAATTTGCAGCTTTAGCATTTTTTGGAGTTAAAAGAACTTTGGTGTATTTTCCTACTGATTCGTCCCATCCTCTTGCGTATTTGACTTCTTCACCGCCTCTTTCTTCAATAATTATTTCTTTAGGTGTTCTTCTTTTCCAATCAAATGTTGAAGAAGGTAATGCTACATAAAACGGAACATTGTTATCTTTTGCTGCTAGTGCTTTTAAGTATGTACCAATCTTATTAGCAACATAACCTGTGTATAGTGTTCTATCTGTACCTACAATAACTATATCTACTAATTCTTTTTGCATTAAGTGTCCGCCAGTATTATCTGCAACAAGAGTATACGAAATATTATTATGTTCGAATTCCCATGCTGTTAATCTAGCTCCTTGATTCCTGGGTCCAGTTACATCTACATAAACGTGTACTGCAATTCCTGCTTCCTGAGCAGCATAGATTGGTGCTGTAGCAGAACCATAATCAACAAAAGCAAGCCATCCAGCATTGCAATGTGTAAGAATATTAACCAGTTTTCCCTTTTTTTCCTCACTTATTTTTTTAATTATATCTAATCCATGTTGACCAATGCTTTTACAAAATTCTGCATCTTCATCAGCAATAGCGGTAGCCTCTTTAAATGCCTCTTCCTGTGCTTCTTTTAAAGAAACTCGCTTAAGGGATTCAAGCATTCTATCCACAGCCCATTTAAGATTAACTGCTGTTGGTCTTGTTGCAATTAATTGTTGTGCAGCATTGTTTAAATATTCAGTAAATTCTCCAGGATTGGTTTTTGGTGCTTTCAAAACAGCTATATACATAGCATACCCTGCTGTTGCTCCAATTAAGCCTGCACCTCTAACGTGCATATCTTTAATAGCAGTTGCAAAATCATCAACAGTTTTAAGATCTTCAATTATAATTTTATGTGGTAACCATCTTTGATCTATTATTTTTATAATTTCATTGTTATCTGGATCCGGCCAAATAGTCCTACAGGTCTTTCCATTTACTATCATCTTGGTTCTTCTAAAATGGTAAAAAGTTAAAAAAGTTTGTATGCTGGCCACGTATCGAACGGAAAAGCTTATAGAGATTTCATTTTCAATAAATAATATGGCAAAACGATTCCATCATTTCAAAGGTAATGAATTATCCCGTTCTGAGAAGATTGAAAGAAAAGTAATCCAGATGCTTTTAGATAGCAATCTTCCAGACTCTAAAAGAGATAGTTCTATTATATGGGAAATAAAACACATTAGTGGTTGTATATCTCTTGGTAGGATACTTGCCTTAAAGCGTAATTTGGACCTTGAAATTTGTGACATAATCTCGTCTTTACATGACTCTTCCTTAATCGTAAGTGGGTCTTACAAAGAACACGCTAAGAAGAGCGCGGATGTTGCAAAGAAAATCCTGCAAGAATCTGGAGAGTTCACCAATAAAGAAATCCAATTAATTATAACAGCAATAGCTAATCATAGCGCAAAGAACCAAATAGACGATCCTTACTCTGAATTCATTAAAGATGTAGATGTACTTGATTGTTCATTATACCAGAATTCATTAGATGAATATACTTTAACGAAGTCACCAGATATGCTTAAGGCTTATGAGAATCGTCTTAAAAATGTAAGGAAAGAGTTAGGTTTACCAGTTGATAATCCATGGAGAGGATCAGAGTAGTTATTTTAATTTTTTAATAATGCCTTTATCTGCATCTACACTAATTAAATCGCCATTCTTTAACACTTTAGTAGCTTTTTCAGTGCCAACTACGCAAGGGATATTCATCTCTCTCGCAACTATGGCTGCATGGCTTAAGGCTCCACCTTCGTCTGTAACTATTGCAGCAGCCTTTTGCATGGCAATCACATAATCTGGATGAGTTATAACTGCTACTAGTATATCTCCGTTATTCACTTTAGAAATATCATGAATGGTTCTAACAATCTTAACAGGTCCTGTTGCTTGGCCCTTACAACCGATTGTACCTTTTAATTCAACAGGTAACTCTTCAGTTTCTATACCTATCCTCTTGAGATCTGCGTCAACATTACCTTCCTTACATATTATCTCACTATTTTTAGAGTATAGTAAAAATCCTTTACGACGCTCTGCTATTTTTGACTTTGGTATTATTTTACTGTCTAAAAATTCAATTATTTCATTTTCAGTTAAATAAGCAACTTCTTTCAGAGTTACGTCTGCACGCTTACCAATTTCCTTAAATAGCTCCTGAGCATAGAATATTGCTTGTCTTCGATAGTCATCACGTGCGTCCCGTATATATGCTAACTCGCGGATCATATCAAACATATCTCGTTTAGCCTCTAATCCTGCGCTAGCTAGTGCTTTGTCAAAAGGTAGATATGTTAGTTCTACTTGTTTGGCACTACGTACAATCTCTTCTACATCCTTTAAGTTCCATGGTTCCTTGTGGATATCTAAACAAGGTAGCCATTTATATTCATCCCATAACTTTGTTACTGCTTCTTTATTTTTATAGTCAGTATTAGCAGCTTTTTCATTTAAAGTGATTACAGAGTTTTTCTTTATTGGTCGGAATAATGCTGCCCGTACCTTATCATCGATACCATCTACAAGTTTGTCTGCTTCCTTAAACCAATAGCCTGCAAGTACAAATGCTACAAAAGCACCAATACAAGAGTATTCAACAGCTATCTGTTGATATTGTGCATATCTCTCCTTAAGCTCCGAATTACTAAGATTAGGCAGATCTAACTTAGAGAGGTTCTTAGCGTAATCTAAATATCTTGTTCCGAATTTATTGAATAGCTCTACGAATTCATCAAATTTTTTCTTGCTGCTTGTAAATTCATCAACACATGCAGAAATAAACTGATGCATGGCACTTTCTTCCATATAGCATACTTCGTTCATATTTTCAGGAACAAATATAATATGCTGCTCAAAATTATATGGAAAAACGTTCTTTACTCGCGATCCGAGTGTCCTAATGGCTATTTCACAGTACTGTACGCTATATTCCCTTGCAAACCAGCGAACCCACGTTTTAACCATTGTAAGACGAATGCGGCTGCCGGGACTCGAACCCGGGTTACAAGCTTGGCAAGCTTGTGTCCTACCATTAGACTACAACCGCATAAATTTTGATTTAAAAAATCACCTTATAAAGTTTTTCAATAAAAAAATAAGAAAAAGGGGGATAAGCACCTCCACCAAAAACGTTAAACTAAAGGTGTTTTATACCTTTTTTCTTTACATTGGATTGCCAAATTGATCCAGGCATCCATCTTGGTCTATTACTTGGAGCGGACACTTTCTTTCTGGATCCTACGTATATGTGTAGTTTCTTGGTTCCTCGTTCTCTTAGAATGATGTTTGTAAATCCTCTTGTTGCTGCCTTTAATGCAGCTGCTCTTGGTTGTTTTCCTGTAAATACGTGGTTTGTGTCTTTACCGTTCTTTTGAAATACAAAATATCTTTTATCTCCTTTCTTTTTTGCCATGGCATTCACCACGTGTCAAATAATCGCACACTGTCTTTATAAAAATTTCTATTTTGTAGAGTAGTATATTGAATTTTAAATGGGGCCGGAGAGATTCGAACTCCCGTCGCCGGCTCCCAAAGCCGGAAGGATAAACCAAGCTACCCTACGGCCCCAAATAAAGTTCTATACCGATAGCTTTAAAAACCTTTCACTGTAACCACCTGCGTCTAATTACTTAATTATTTAAACATCCTTTAGTATTTTTATATGGAATGGTTAAACATAATCTAAAGCATTATGAGTTAATGGGTCTTTTTCTATTATTTGTAGGAGCTACGTGGTTAGGCATTGGTATATACGCTACTATTCTAGCGGCTAATAATGCCCTGTTCTGTCCGGTATTTGTCGGACAGGAGTTACTAATATTTCCATTGTTTTATGGTTTTGGTGCTGTTTTAATAGCACTTGGTAGAATTGAGTTAAAGGGGGTTTTACCTGGGAAAGGTAGGAGGCAAAATGGCAAATAAATCAAAAGCTGATTTAATGAAGAAATTGAGAAAACAGCTAGCAGAAGAAAGAGAAGCTGAAATAGAATATGGTTTAAAAGAGCTTATACAGGGATTAATTTTAGGTTTTATTATCGGCTTTATAGTTGCTATGCAATTAGTATAATTTTATCTTTTTTTAATTAGAAAGAGTTATAAAATAACTAGATTTATCTATTTTTGTTGGGCCCGTAGCTCAGTCTGGCCAGAGCACTTGGCTCTTAACCAAGGAGTCGCGGGTTCGAATCCCGTCGGGCCCACTCCGGGCCGGTAGATCAGCGGTAGATCGCCACCTTGGCATGGTGGAGGCCCTGGGTTCGATTCCCAGCCGGTCCACTTATAATTCTAGAAATCAGCTAACTAATTCGAAATGATCTTTATCAATGATTCTTTCACAATAATGACACTTCATTAAAACTGGTGTTTTTTTAATAACTCTAAATTGTGTATCAACTTCTTCGTGATTTGTTATACAATTTGGATTTGGGCACTTAATCACGTTTTCAAAGGTTTCCGGCAGTCTGACCTTTGTTTTTTCAGCTACTTTATAGTTTTTTATTATGTTTAAACTAGCAGTTGGGCAAAAAATTGCTATTTTATCAACCTCTTTTTTTGTTAAGAATTTGTTTTCTATCTTTATAATTGCCTTCTTACCCATCTTTTTTGAACCTAAATTAATCGCTATAGAAGTCATTTCTGGGTGCTTTTCTAATTTTAGGATATCCATAACTTTAAACACTTCCTCTGAATGAATATGGTCTATAACTGTTCCTTTCTTTATCGCACTAACTTTAAGCTCTTTCATTTAATCTTTCCCAAAACAAGGGCTATTAGTGCTTCCCTTACAGGTATACCGTTAGCAGCTTGCTCGAAATATATCGCATGTCCTGTGTTATCTACTTCCTTACAAATTTCATTGACCCTTGGTAATGGATGCATGATTTTTAGGTCTTTTTTTACCGATGAAAGCGTATTTTTTGTTATTCTATACGCTCCTTTGTATCTTTCATATTCTATTGGATCTGGAAACCTCTCTTTTTGTATTCTAGTAACATATAAAATGTCTAAATCATTAATAGCTGGAAGTATTTCTTCAGTTTCTGTGTATTGAATCTTGTTCTCATCAAGCATTATTAGGTAGCTATCAGGCATTTTTAGTGCTTCAGGAGATATAAATGTAAATTTAGGATTAAAATGTGCCATTGCTGTGACCAGAGAATGTACTGTACGGCCATATTTTAAGTCCCCTAAAAGGCCTATTTTTAAATTAGTTAATCCGCCTTTAGTTTTCCAAATAGTGTAAAGATCTAGCAATGTTTGAGTTGGGTGCTGATTCGCTCCGTCTCCTGCGTTAATTACTGGTTTTGAGCTTGCTTCAGCAGCTAATCTAGCTGCCCCTTCTAGAGGATGCCGTATAACAATTAAGTCTGTGTATTTTTCTACGGTTTTTACAGTATCCCATAGTGTTTCTCCTTTTTTTACAGAAGTAATTTTACTTGAGGCAAAACCATCTACCTCCCCTTCTAATCTCTCCATTGCTGCAATAAAGCTCATTCTAGTTCTAGTGCTTGGTTCAAAAAATAACGGAGCCATAATCTTTCCTTTAGCTAATGGTTTTGGATTTTGTTCTAAGTTTTTAGCAATTTTTAAAACATAAAGAATTTCATCCTTAGAAAAATCATTTATAGAGATTACGTCTCTATCTTTAAAGACCATATCATAAAATCCGGTTAAAATTTAAACTTAAAAACATTTATTTCATTTAAAATATAGAATAAAAGAAATGAAAGCCCTAGCTTTATTTTCAGGAGGTTTGGACTCTATTCTAGCGATTAAACTATTACAAGAACAAGGTGTTGGGGTAATAGCTTATCACTTTACTTCTCCAGTTTTAACTGAGGATCTTAAAGACATTAAAAAAACAGCTAAGGAATTAGGAGTTAAGCTAATTATTGAAGAAGCTGACTCAGATTACTTCAGAATGTTAAGAAAGCCTAAACATGGCTACGGAAGTGCTATTAACCCTTGTATTGACTGTAGGATATTTGTATTTAAAAAAGCAAAGAAGGTAGCTAAAAAAGAAGGTGCTAAATTCATTGCTACAGGAGAAGTTCTTGGAGAAAGGCCCATGACACAGGTTAAACGGTCTTTAGAGCTGATTGAAGAGGAAGCTGGCTTAAAAAACAAGCTATTAAGGCCCTTATCTGCGAAATTGCTTCTAGAAACTGAAGCTGAGAGTAAGAAGTGGGTCAATAGAAAAGGATTTTTAGATATAGAAGGTAGAAATAGAAAAAAGCAGTTAGAATTAGCCAAAAAATACAAATTAAAGGACTATCCTACGCCTGCTGGTGGCTGTTTACTAACTGATAAAGATTTTGCACCTCGAGTAGCTGATTTATTTAAGAATAATAAAAGAATTACTAATAAGGATTTTCTTTTGATAAAATTCGGGAGACATTTTAGGTATAAAAACAGTAAAATCATTGTAGGTCGTGATGAAAAAGATAATGAACAATTAATAAATCTTAAGAATAAAACAGACTTTATCCTTGAAGTCTCTAATTATGGGAGCCCAATAACTATTTTACAGGGAAAAGATATAGAATTCGCAGCTAAATTAACCGCAAGATATTCTGATGCTAAAGGAAAGAAAATAGAGGTTAAATACGGAAAACAGAAACCTATTAAAAGCTTATTTGTCTCTCCTGCAACACAAGAACAGGTAGATAAATACATGATACGCCGAGATAGCTCAGTTGGTAGAGCGCCAGTCTCATAAGCTGGATGTCGCGGGTTCAAATCCCGCTCTCGGCATTTTAAGATGATAGTTAAGAAAAATTCAAGAATCGAGCATGAAAATAGTAAAAAGTGTATTGCTTATGAGTATCCTATGGGTGACAAAGATATCAATGTTGCTTTGATAAAAATAAATGGGAGATATCCTAATGAAGGTGAAGTTACAAACGAGGTTGTTAAAGAATTAAGTTTTGTTGCAAAAGGTTTTGGTAAAGTTGTTATTGATAAAAAAGAGTATACTTTAGAAGAGGGGGACGCTATATTAATTTTACCTAAACAAAAATACTTCTTTGAAGGAGACCTGGAACTTGTTATTTCCTGTAACCCTGCTTGGTATCCTGAACAACACAAACAAGTTTAGAAATTATTTTAACTAATCACTACATTATAACAATCATGCCTGAAAGTATTCTAAAGAAAGCTGGTGGATTTGTAAAAGACTCTGTTCTACTTTTAAGACCTTTACGTAAAAAAGAAAAATGGGATATTGGGAGATTGGATACATATCTTTCTCCGGAAGAATATAGGAAAGTAAAGGGGGCATTAAAACAAGGTAAGGTTAAAATTGAACTATTAAAGTTGGGTTTTTCATTTTTAATCTCTGGAAAAGATGTTTTGCCTCGCTTAGTTTCTGAAGTTGAGTTTTTTCAAAAAATAAATAACAAGATAGAAAAAAAGTACTATGATAAATTATTTGAAGAATTTTCTCCACGAGCTTATGATGTTCTATTTCATTATTTGGCTTCAGATGTCATGTATCTCGCTGATCTAAAAAGAGCAGCAATACTTCAGTTATTCACAGAATTTCCTCTTCATGTTCTCATTATTGGTGAGTCAGATAGTGGAAAGTCTAAAATTCTGAATTCTGTCCGAACATTAGCGCCAAAATCAACTTATGGTATTGGATCTTCAATATCTAGCAGCGGTCTAACACTATCTGTACAGGGGAAGAATGTGAAACCTGGTATTCTTCCTAGAGCTGATCAGGGTGTTTGCTGTATTTCTGAATTAAATCTAATTAAGAAGAATGAACTTTCGCAGCTTGTTTCTGTCATGGATAAAGGTTACATTAAATATGATAAAGGCGGTGCGAGTATTAAAAAAGATGCTAGAACTAAAATACTAGCTACAGCTGAGACTAAAAAAGGTGATTTTAAATCATATTCTCTTTCACAGATAAAGAAACAGATACCGTTTAACTCTTCGTTTTTATCTAAATTTCATTTAATATTCATTACTAAAAAGCCTAGTAAAAATGAATTTAGAATTATTGCTGATACAATCATAGATGAGTCTGTTAAAAAGGATATAAGTAAAGATGAAATTGAATTTATTAAACGATATATTGACTATAGTTCTGGAATTAGAGTAAAACTTCCTAAGAAATTAGCTAAACAAGTAGATGAATTCGTTGTTGGTTTAAAAGATATGGAAAAAAAGTTACCTTATAACATTTCCTCTAAAACAGTTGAAGGGATTGTTTCCTTAATCAAGGCATCTGCAAGGTCTGAATTTAGAGGAGAAGTAGAAAATAAGGACTTAGAAAGAGTTTTTTCAATAGTCCGGAGCGCACTTCAAATATAAAAGTTTATAAATGCAAAAAATACATTAATTTTTAAGCCTCGGTAGCTCAGTCGGCAAGAGCGACGGAGGGTGAAAGTTGATATGATACAACTTAATGAACGCGTTGCAGAAGAAACTGGTATTCACATTGGTGATGGTAGCATGAGCATATATAACGGTATACCTTGTTATACTGTTGCATGTAATGCTAACAAAGAAAGAGAATACGTTGAAAAATATATAGCTCCATTAATAAAAGAAGTATATGGAATAAAACCGAAGTTAAGAATGTGGTCAGAAGGAGCATATGGATTTAGGATTGTTTCTAGAGAAGTGATAGAATTTAAAAATAAAGAATTGGGTCTTCCATTAGGACCTAAAAAAGAAATAGAAATACCTTTTAAAATAATAAAAAATATGAACTTAGCTAAAAAATGTATACGTGGACTCTTTGATACAGATGGTTGTGTCTATATTGAAGAAAAGAAAACAGGTCCTTACCCTAGAATAGAATTACACCTAAGTTCAAAAAAAGTAGTAAAGCAGGTTAGTGAAATATTAAAGGATCTAGGATTAACTTGTTCAATTTGGGAACATAAATATCCTAATAAAAAGAATTGGTCAAACACGTATACAGTGTGTACTCGAGGAACAAAAAATTTAAACATTTGGATGAAACAAATAGGATTCAAAAATCCTAAAAACATAAAAAAAGTATTAGCTTTCACCGGTCGAATCTTGTATGCCGAAAGGAGTTTGGCCAAGTAAACCGTAGGTCGTGGGTTCGATTCCCACCCGGGGCTTTTTATAGTATTTTAAAAATAAAGGATATGTTCCTAAATCTAAAGAAATAGAAAGATTTTTTAAGGCTACTAAAATCTGAAGATGTAGTGGGCCGGTGGTCTAGCTGGTTAACTCTTCCAGAACTTTTGTGGGAGAGGCCAAATGACGCAGCCCTTACATGTTCTTAAAAAGGGCTAAGATAGGCTGAGGTCGGGAGTTCGAATCTCCCCTGGCCCACTTGTATACTGCTGTAAAGAAATTTTTATTATAATACTATCACTATTTGATAGATATATGAAAACTGAAACAAAGCTACATATAAATAACGCTGGTCGAGGAGCCTCTTTTTTAGTTGCAACATATGGATACTTAAGGGGAACAGGAGAGTATTTTATTCAACTATCTCAAAATATACTTGCTACTGCTTCTTATTTTATTTTAACTGGGAGGTCTAAAATATTAGAAAGGAGCTTGGTAACGACTGACACTCTAGAAAAATCAAAATCCTATAAAAAATATGAGCTTCAAATAGAAAAAGAGATTGAGGAATCTATTAAAAAAGATGAAGTTGCTAAATAAATTATACTTTTATATTATACTTGATACTAATCGCTTAAAGGAAGATAATCCGTGTTAGCAGAACAGTTGGAAATGATTCGGGTGTGCATTAAATCTGTGTTATTGTACCATGAAATTGACACATCTGAATCTGAAGTTGAATCTACTAGTCTTCCTTTCTTTACTGCTAAGTTTCTTCCATTAGGATATCCTAACCAAGTAGAACCTGCATTTGCTAATTTTACACATGACCAACTACCTGCAGAATTATAACAGTATCTTAAATCATCATTTGTAGCATCATAATGAGATATATATACAACATCATTGGAGTCTATTGCTATGCTTGTATCCCATCCAACGTCACCAGTGGTTTCTACATTCTCGCAGGTCCAAGAACCTCCAGAGTTGTTGCAGTATGATAGTGAACCATTATTCGAAGATACGTGGACAACATCATTGGAGTCTATTGCTATGCTAGTATGTTTACCACCATCTCCTATTTGCTTGCAAGTCCAGGTTCCTCCAGAGTTGTTGCAGTATCTTAAATCATCATTACCAGCATCAGTATGAGAGATATGAACTACATTATTGGAATCTATTGCTATGCTTGAACAGTCTCCGACCATACCTCCTAGGTCTACATTCTCGCAGGTCCAAGAACCTCCAGAGTTGTTGCAGTATCCTAACGAATAAACTACAGTAGCATTTTTGTGAGATATATGGACAACATCATTGGAGTCTATTGCTATGCTTGAAAATTCTCCGACAACACCATTAGTTGCTACATTATCGCAAGTCCAGGTTCCTCCAGAGTTGTTGCAGTATCCTAGATTACCTCCGGTTTCATTATAATATGATATATGAACAACATTAGTAGAGTCTATGGCTATGCTTGAATCGTATCCGACATTACCAGTAGTTTTTAAGTTCTTACATTCCCAATTTCCGTATGTTCCGTTACAGTACCCTAAATCATCATTTGTATCATTAAAGTAAGATATATGAATCATTCCGTTATAGTCTATTGCTATGCTTGAATACCTTCCTGTATCATTTTTTGACTCTACTGTTTCTGTACTACTTCCTAGCTGACACGCTCTGTCATTATACACATCATAAGCCTCATCACAGAAGCCATCATTATCATCATCGGTACAGTCATAATAATATCCGTCTCCAGAACCATTAATCCAAACATTACCTCCTATATTGGTTCCAGAACCATAAATCCTATTTCCTGTTTTGTTTGTTGTATTAAAGTAATTAGGAGGGTTTGGGGGAGTTCCAGTAAAGCGTACATTATCATAAGTTCCAGAATTATTTAGTAGACAATTGTATATTTGATTGTATTCAGGATAATCCGAACCACTTGGATCGAAATAGATTCCAGCCAAAGAATTGCCTTTTATTGTTGAATTAGCTATAATATTATTGTCCGAATTGGAAGATAACCTAACTCCATAACTATTTGAATTGGTAATACTCTCTGAAATAATATTAGAATTTGAGTTATATAAAAAAATTCCATGTTGTGAATTTGAATTTGCAGTTACGTTTATGAAGTTATTGGAGTCTGAAGAATACATTTGAATTCCATAACTATTTGAATTTGCGGTTATATTTGTGAAGTTATTGGAGTCTGAAGAAGACATATAAATCCCTACATATGATGAATATGAAGTTATATTAATAAATGTATTGGAATTAGAATACATTAACATTATGTACTCATTATTTGAGTTATTTATATTTTCAAAATGTGCTCCATCTGTTTGAGCTATAATAATACCATTATTATCTATACTATCAGAACCTCTTATTGTTATATTATTTAAGTAAGAGTTACTTGCATTACATAAAATTATATGACTTATATTACCCTCCCAGTTTTGGATATTCACAGTATCTTTATAGTACTTAATTGGTCTGTTCCCTGAACCTGTTATGTTTTCTATATGATTTTCACAATGATTATCTGTAGTAGTAGAAACGTATAAATCCAGTTCGTTTTCTAAGAGTTTTGAATTAGTAATAGAACTACTATATGAATTTCGCAGATAAAATCCATATTGATTTGAATTTGCAGTTATATTTGTGATATTGTTGTAATCTGACATTATATAGACTCCATGTTGTGAATTTGAATTTGCAGTTACGTTTATGAAGTTACTGGAATCTGAATAAATAAAATAAATTCCTCGCCAATTTGAATTTGTGATTGTATCTTTAATAGTATTTTTGTCAGATGCACTAGTACTATAAATTCCATTAAAAAAGTCTGTGATTTTACAATTTAATACAGTATTATTATCAGAACCTCCATTTGAATTATTTAACCAAATTCCATAATCTGTTGTTCCTGAATCATCTCCAGTAATATTATGCCCTTGACAGTCAAATGTTACATCATCTGTTCCGTTAAAGTCTATACATCTTCCAGTTGTGGAGATATTATCAACCAAATAAATAGTATCTCCTGAACTTGCTTGACCAATCTCTGCGGTGCAGTTATCACAACTATAACAAAGAGCTCCTGCTAATTCAATAGTACAGGTAGCAGAGCAGCCATCTCCCCCTGTAGTACCTCCATCGTCACATTCTTCTCCACATTCTACTACATCATTTCCACAGAATTGGTCTAAACTGCAATCTCCATTACATCCTGGGTAAGGATCACAATCTACATTATTACCATCATCACATTGCTCATCCCCTTCAGGATTATTATCACCACATATAGTAAGAAATACTACTTCAGTATCATATTCTCCTGTAGCTGATGTTGCTGATGAAAAATGAATAGTATAGAAATATGTGGTTGACGCCTTTATATTACAAATAAAAGGATTTATTCGTATATATAAGGATACTGTTCCTCTAGCACTTAAATATTTTTCAGAGATATTCGCTTCAAAGGCTCCACCTGGTGAGAGATATTCGCTTTGACAAACTACTTCTCCACTTGGTTTATATATCTCTAACAACATATTTGACTCATTTAGTTTCATTCTTCTACTTC
Source organism: Candidatus Woesearchaeota archaeon (assembly GCA_020343615.1). Taxonomy (GTDB): domain Archaea; phylum Nanobdellota; class Nanobdellia; order UBA10117. The sequence goes on from CP070803.1 coordinate 199,906, forward strand.
CTTTGTTTTTTATGTCTACTCTTAAGACATTATTTTTATACGACTCTGATAGAATTACAGGATTATATGATGTTAATGTTGTTGTTATGTCTCTTATTGCTTCCACTTCTCTTTCAGATGGTTGTATAGTCTTAACATAAAACAGAATTGATATAGATATTAATACTGTGAATATTGCTAGGATGATAATAGAGAGTATAGGGGTTAATCCTTTTTTCATTAATATTAATTAAAAATATAATAATATATAAATATTAGTTATCACTCTATGACTTCTATTTCTATGTTAACGTCTTTTGGGATTGGTACTCTCATAATGAGATGCAGTGCTCTTTCATCAGCAGAGATATCAATTAATCTTTTATGAATTCTCATTTCATATCTTTCCCACGTTTCAGAACCCTCTCCATCGGGAGCTCTTCTTACAGGAACTTTTAATTTTTTTGTAGGTAAATTAATGGGTCCCTTGTAAGCTACGCCTACTTTTTTAGCTATGTCTACAATTTGAGAGCATATGCTATCTACTTTCTTTACTTCAGTGCTGTATAGGTTTATTCTTGCCTTTGGCATAGTAAGAATAAGTGAAATCAATCCCTTTAAAAAGCTTTAGTTGAACATATTTTTGTATTAGCAACCTTTTAAAGTATTAATTATTAATATATAACATAATGGCTTGGTTTCATAAAAGTTTAAAGGATATGAAAGTTGCTATTGAGAAAGAAGACTGGAAGGAAGTTATCAAAATATTAAAACAGCATAATTCTCCCCGTGAAGATAGAAGAATAAGAAGTGATATTGGTGAAATAAGCCACACAATATCTGATTATCGCGAGCATATTCAACAGATATATGCAGCAATATATCAATATGCTGAAGGGAAAAGAACTTACGTAGAAAAATATGAGAAAGATCATATGCTACTAAAAGTCAATGCAGCTATTCGGTGTGCACTAAAATTTGAAGAAGTTATAAAACACCTTATTAAAGAAGGGAAGTTTCTAGAATAATTATTTAAGATTAGAACTGCTATATTATATATTGATGTATCGTAGAGCTAACTTCAGTGTATTTATACTTGTATCTATATTTATCTTTATACTTTTACTTCCATCTTTTTTTATACTCTTAAAATTTGATGGTTTTACATTATATCAAAGATTTCAAGAATATGAACCATGGATTAGTATTACGGGTGTTACTGTTGCTGAAGATGTTATGATTATTAAAAAAAATTTTGAAGAGCCATTCTTATTTCCTATAACTTTAGAAAATCAGGAATTTATGGTGGTAGAACTGACAAACTGTATCTCTGTTGGTGAAGTCGGTGAACCAAGCCTTCCAGTATGTCCTGTTCATATTTTAATTTCGCAAAGTAAGGTAATATCTAATGTTGATGTGGATTATTTTGATGAAACTAGGATAGATTATGACTTATCTAATAAACCAATAGTTCCTGCCCAAAAAGAAATTCCTATTAGTTGTGAAGATGTGCCTGACTTCGCCTTGAATCAGGAAATTTATAATTCGGATCAACCCGTCCCAGAACTAATTTATGAAAACAAGGGTACTGGGCTTATGGTTGGTTTTAACATCTTGACGATAAATTTGAATCCAGTTAGATACATACCTAAAAATGGAGAATTATATTATTATCCTAAAATGGAGATAAGTGTTACTTTAGCAGACGGGTTTGGTGCTGTTAGTGAACAAGAGAACAAATTTTTAAGATTAAAAGAAAGTGATGTTGATCGTGTTAGTTCTTTGATAGAAAACCCTTCCACTATTTCTTCTTATTCTGTGCCTGTTGAATTTGGAACATTGGATGCTCCTCTGAATGGAAGTTGTACTTGTGATCCTACTAAAACATATGAATATGTGATAATAACTGATGAGTCTCTATTAAATTCTAGTGGCTACAATTACAGTTGGTATGATTTAATAAATCACCGGAGAAACTATAGTGGTTTAAATGGAACAATAGTAACTGTACAACAAATTGAGAATTGTTCTGATTATCAAAACAATACTTATCCTTTCAATGATTCTGCTCATAGTATACGTGAATTCATTAAAGATGCTTATCAAAATTGGGGTACTGAATACGTTGTATTAGGTGGGAAGTGGAGAGATGACACCCCTGCTGAAAAAATGGTTCAATATCGTTTATTCACAGATATTTATGAAACGGGTACTTATGATACTATGCCTTGTGACTTGTACTACAGCAATCTTGACGGTGATTGGTGGTATTCTAATTATAGTGTATGGGGTGGCGGTAAGAACAGTCCAGTTAATGATAAGTTCTCAGAGATTTATGTAGGTCGTATAACTGCTTACGATACTGAACATGTTTCAAATGCTGTACGTAAAATAATTTGGTATGATATTAACAATCATAGTGAGGAATGGTTAGTAACTGTTACATTTGCTGGTGCTAATCTAGGTTGGGCTGTCACTTCAAAACAATACATGGAAGAATTACGTATAGGTAACGGATCGTATTCTGAAAATATTGGTTTTGAAGAATGGAACTCTAAACATTCATATTATCCATTTTATACGTTAGAAAATAGATATTATCATGCTGATGATACGTGGAGTGATTTCTTAGAGTCTATAGAAAATGATACTAGTTCTATTGTAAATCATATCGGACATTCGAGTTGGAATACTCCTTTTAGTCTTACTAATTGGCAATTTAGAAATAATACTTTGCCCTTTTTTGGTTACTCACAAGGTTGTCTGGCGGGTAGATTTTCTAGTGGTTTCTCTGGTTGTGAACAAACGATGTGCAGACATCCTGAAAAACACGCCTTTGCTGTAGTTCTGAACACAGGATACGGTTATGGTAGTTTTAGTTCTACTCACGGCGCGAGTCAGCAACTGCATAAGATATTTTGGGCTTATTTTTTTAATGAAGCAGAAAATAATTTAAGTGAGTGGGAATTAGGAAGAGCTCAGTCCTATTCTAAAGATGAATTCTCTGCATATATTGATTCTAATCATGCAAAATGTTATGTGTGGTATAGTTCACATTTATTTGGCGATCCTGCACAAAAGCTAGAAATTGCTAGTGTAATAAAATCGAATGGTGAATCTTGTTCTTACGAATATGAATGCCTGTCTGGATACTGTGAAGATAGAGTTTGTTGTTCATCTTCATGCGGTGTTTGTCAAGCATGTAATATAAATGGTAGTAAAGGTAATTGTTCTAATTACACACAAGGTTCTGACCCAGATAATGAGTGCTCTACAGCTGAGTGTGGTATCGGATACTGTAACGGTTTTGGTACTTGTGAAGTATATAGTGATGGTCTAAGACATAATTGTAGTAGTTGTTATTATTGTACCGACTTGGATGAGAGTTGTGATTTAGTACCTGATGGACAAGATCCTAACAATAACTGCGCTGGAGGAAATGGCACCTCAAATGGTTGTGCGGGAGATTACTGCGACGGTTCTGGCTCCTGTCAAATTATTAGTTCTGGGGAAGGTAACTGCCCTATTTGTACATTATGTCTAGATAATGATACTGAATGTGAATATTACTCTAATAACACCCAAGATAATGTGGGTAATTTAACTTGTTTTGGTATTTGTAAGAAATGTGATGGTCTAGGTCAGTGTATCAACCAAACCGCTGGAGAGGATATATTTGACCAATGTGATGCTAATCTAGAATGCCATATTGGTATCTGTAATGGTCTTGGAGAATGTGATGTCTATTCTAATGGTGAAAAAGGCTCTTGTGGACCTTGTAAGTATTGTAATGATAGTGACTCTAATTGTGAATATGTTCCTTCTGGGCAAGACTTATTTAGTGAGTGTGTTGGTTTGCAGTGTGATGGAGACGCTATAACTCCATATTATTGGGGTTGGGACTCATTAACATGTTACTATAGTTCAAATATCTTTTCTAGAGATCACTATTGTGACGGTTCTGGCTCTTGTTATGCTGCTGAAGATTTATGTCCTTCACAAGGAAAGGATGGCTCTACGAATATTACTTGTAATTGTGCTGAAGCACTAACTGGTTGTAATGGAACTGTTGTTGGAAGCTGTCTAAATTGTGCTCCTCTGAATAATTCCGCCCCAACAGCCCCTATCCTTTTGTATCCTGCAGATGAAACTAATAATACTAATAATTCTGTAGATTTTGATTGGGATGATTCTATAGATATAGATGGGGATAATATCTCCTATTATTTAGCAATAAATTCGTCGGTAAACTCTACTCAAATTACTTATAGTGTTATGGAATCAAGTTATTCTTCATATTCTACTATTGATAACGTAACATATTATTGGAGAGTAAAAGCTAGTGATGGTTTAGATAACAGTTCTTGGTCATCTACTTATAAATTTATAGAAATAATTGAAGTAGAAGAAGAACCTGAAGAGGAAGAAGATCAGACTCCTAGCGGAGGCAGCGGCTCTTCAGGAGGAGGTGGAGGTGGTAGTCCCTCTCCTATTCTCAGTAGTGCTTCAACAATAACCCCGCCCTCTATTAATTACGACTTATCTGAAACAAATGAAGAAGAGATTAAAGAAGTTGTTAAGTCTAAGCTTAGTGAAATAAGCAGCAACACTAAAGAAGTTTACAAAGATGTTTCAGTTGATGTGTCTGTTAATCATCCTAGCTCTGAAAGTACCTCTCTTGATTTTAGTTTTAAGTATGGTAAAGGTACGCCTCTAAAAAAAGTGATGATATTCATTGAAGTTCCTAAATCCTTTGCTGAATCTGCAGAAGATATAACTTTTGAGTCTAGTGTCCCTTATAGTAAAATGGAAGTTGTTGAAAATGATCCTGTTTATTATTTCTACTATGAAAATCTGGAATCTGAGAATATATCTTATTCTTTCCATAATAATGAATATAGTATAGGAAGCAAGGTCATTGAAGATGTAAGTCAACCATGGGTTTTCTTTGAAACTGAAGAAGAAGTTGTTCCAGAATGTGGTAATAATGTAATAGAAAAAGGGGAAGAATGTGATAGTGTTAGTGGACTAATTGAAGGTTATAGATGCTCTGCTGAATGCAAACTAGTTCCTATCCTTCAATGCATTGATGATGGGGATTGTACTCAAGAAGAAACAGAATTAGGTGAGTGTAATGACTGTTTAATTAGTACTCCTGCACCTACTAGTGCTTATGTTATATTATATCAAAAGTGGTTTGTTGTATTACTTATTATCTTTATAATATGTACTCTCATATTAGGACTTAAACTAGAAATTAAGAATAAGAAAAAAAGGAAGAAATAGGTTTTATTTAGGTACAACTTTAATACATCTTCCTGCAGCTACTGTTCTACCCATGTCTCTGATAGCTAACTTTGACATTTGTGGTACTTTGTCAGCTTCTTCTATGATTAATGGTCTTGTTGGTTCAACAGTAATTATTGCTGCGTCTCCAGGTTTAAGGAAATCTGGGTTTTCTTGTACAGTTGCTCCAGTTCTTGGATCAATCTTCTTATCTAGCTTCTTTATTGTACAAGATACCTGTGCAGTATTTACATGGAATACTGGACAGTAACCTGCGGTAACAACAGTTGGGTGACTTAGCACAATTATTTGTGCTTGGAATTCCTTAACTGGTTTAGGTGGGTTGTCAGCAGGTCCTAGAACATCTCCTCTTCTAACGTCTTCTTTACCTATACCTCTTACATTAATTCCAACGTTATCTCCTGGTTCTGCTTGCTGCATTTGTTCATGATGCATTTCTATGGATTTAATTTCTCCAGGTTTTCCAGAAGGCATTACTACAACTTTTTGGTTTACTTTCATTATACCAGTTTCGATTCTACCTACTGGAACTGCGCCTATACCTTTAATTGTGTAAACATCTTGAATTGGCATTCTTAATGGTAAGTTTGTTGGTTTTTCTCCAGGCTTGAAGTCATCTAGTGCTTCAAGTAGGATTGGACCCGTATACCAACTCATGTTCTCTGATTTCTTAGCTACATTGTCTCCTTTTAATGCAGCTGTAGGTATAAATTTAACTTCGTCTGCTTTATATCCAACGCTACCTAGTAATTTGACCATATCATCTTTTACTGCATTGAATTTTCCTTGATCATATTTTACTATATCCATTTTTGTGATAGCAATCATTATCTGAGGAATTCCCAGAGTCTTTGCTAGGAATAAGTGCTCCCTAGTCTGCTCCATAACTCCATCATTAGCAGCTACACAAAGAACTGCAGCGTCTGCTTGTGATGTTCCTGTAATCATGTTTTTAATGAAATCTTTGTGTCCTGGTGCATCAATGATTGTAAAGTAATTTTTTTGAGTTTCAAATCTCTTATAGGCTAGGTTAATTGTAACTCCTCTTTCTCTTTCTTCTTTTACTTTATCCATTACGAAAGCGAATTCAAAGCCTGCTTTACCTAACTCTTGTGCTTCTTTTTTGTGCTTCTCTAACTCTGTTGCTTCAATTGACCCTGTGTCGAATAGTAATCTACCTACTGTTGTACTCTTTCCATGGTCTACATGACCTATGAATACTAAATTTATGTGTGGTTTTTTGTCAGCCATTTTTATTTACCTCTATTACTTGAATAGGATATTTCCTAAGTAAAAGTTATATTTAAAAAGCTTTTCTTTTTTTTATTCTTCTGCTGTGTCTCCCTTCAATCCTTTTCTTTCTCTGATTTTATTAACAACTTCTATTTGCAATGAAGCTGGTAATGGTTCAAATTTCTGATCAATTAAGGAGTGGGAACCTCTACCTTCTGTAGCTGACCTTAGTGTGTTTGTAAATCCTAGCATTTCAGCTACAGGTAGCTTTGCCTTTATTAACATGTTTTCTCCTTCTTGTTCAGTATCTATTAATTGTCCTCTTTTACTTGAGATTATCTTTGTTAAATCCCCGAAATATTCGTTAGGTGCGTCTATTCTAATTATTTGTTTTGGTTCGTATAGTTCTTCTCCACCTTGTTCAATTGCTCCTTTCATAGACATCCTCATTGCTGGAATAATCTGTGCTGGGCCTCTATGTATTGAATCTTCATGTAATTTACAGTCCATTAACTTAACTTTTAACTTCATACATGGTTCTCTTGCAATAGGTCCTGCTTTTACTATCTCTTCAAAAGCATCTATTACAAGTTCTATAATTTCACCAATATGCACAATTCCTCTAGTAGCATCAACTAAAACACAACCTCCTTTAATGTCTTTAACTTTTCTTGCTTCTTCTTTATCCATTCCTGCATTTACAAGAGCTTCTTCTATTTCTGGTTTTCTTTTCTTTATCTTTACTTCAGGTATCTCTCCTTCCTTTATCGCATCGTAAACGCTTTGTTCTAATGGTTCAATTTCTACGTAAAGTTTGTTGTGTTTATTTGGTGACTTTCCTTCAACAGGTCCTCCGTGTTTCTTTATGGATTCTCTATAAACAACAATAGGATTTGAAGACACTATCTCTATTCCTTTGTCTTTAATTATTCTGTATTTCCAGATTTCTAAGTGAAGTTCTCCTAATCCTGAAATCAGGTTCTCTCCAGTCTGTTCATTGATATCTACAGAAATGGTAGGATCTTCTTTCACAATGTTCTTTAGAACTTCTATTAATTTTGGTAATTCTTTAGGATTCTTAGCTTCAATAGCCTCAGTAACTACTGGTTCAAATAGGTGCTTTATTTGTTCAAATGATGTAATTTCTTCTTTAGACATTGTTTCTCCAGAAATAGCATCCTTTAAACCTACAACTCCTATTATATTTCCTGCTGGGACTACTGGAACTATAACTCTTTTAGGGCCTCTGTATATTGAAACTTGTTGTATCCTTTGTTTTAGTTTTCTTCTGTTTGAGTATAATTCCATACCTTCTTTTATTTCACCTGAAAAAATTCTTCCTGTAGCTATTTCTCCTGCTTTAGGATCCACTGTTATTTTTGTTATAAGAAAAACAGGGTCTCCTTTTTGATCACAATTCAATAAGCTCTTACCAAGTGGACTGTTTATGTCACCTCTCCATAACCTTGGGATTCTATATTTTTGTGCCTCAACTGGATTTGGTAGGTGCTTAACAACCATATCTAAGAAAACTTCATATATTGGTGCCTTTTTCTGTAAGGGTTTGCGATCTCCTTTTTCATATGCTTCAAAAATATCATTAAACGTAACTCCTTTTTTCTTCATAAAAGGAATTGATAACCCCCAATTATGATATGCTGAACCAAAAGCAACTGAACCGTCATTAACATTAACCTTCCATTTCTGTTTGAATTCATCAGGTGCTTTACTTTCTATTAGATTATTAACCTCTGCAATTATTTTTGTGAATTTTTCCTGCATTTGTTGAGGTGTTAATTTTAATTCTTTAATCATACGATCTACTTTATTTATGAAAAGAACAGGTTGTACTCTTTCTTTTAGAGCTTGTCTTAATACAGTTTCAGTTTGAGGCATTACTCCTTCAACAGCGCACGCAACTACTATTGCCCCGTCTACTGCTCTCATAGCTCTAGTAACATCTCCTCCAAAGTCAACGTGACCTGGAGTATCAATTAGATTAACTAAATATCCTACTTCTTCGAATTCGTGGACTATAGAAACATTAGCAGCATTAATTGTAATTCCTCTTGCAGACTCTTGCTCGTCAAAGTCAAGGTATAATTGCTGACCTGCAAGGTCTTCTGAAAGCATTCCTGCCCCGGCTAAAATATTATCAGACAATGTAGTCTTTCCATGATCTATATGCGCAACTATTCCTATATTTCTAATTTTATCTTGCTCTTTCATTAATTTAGTAATATCAATATCTTTCTTTGCCATTTCTACCTACTTGCTTCGGCTTGTCTTTCTAGTTCTATTTTCTTTTTAATACAAACAGAATTAGCAGCGTCATTTTTAGCAGTACTAATTATTTCATTTGCTAATGCTTGTGTAATAGATTTTTTTGCCTTTGAGCTTGAAGACGTCGCGAATGCACTTTGTGCTATCCATCTCAAAGTTAAGTCGACTCTTCTTTGGGGTGATATTTCAACAGGCTTGGGGTATCTTACTCCCCCATACTCAATAGTGGTTATTCCTTCTCTAGGTGAACCGTGCTCTATTGCCTCTACTAACACTTGTGCTGGATTCTTGTTGGTTTTTTGTTTAATTATTGAGAATGCATCTTTAACAATATTATATATTGTAATTGATTTTCCAGTGTTTATATTAGAAGTTCTCCAGTGTTTTTTACCTTTATGCCCTGCGACCATTAATCTACCCATTAATCGCTCTACGACTGATTTTTTTGACTTCCAAAATTGCTTTTTTATATTTCTTCCATAAGTTAAAGGTGTAAGAATAGGGCTTAGATTCATATATGGTTCTAAGCTAATATCCCTAACCTTTACTTCTTTTAAATCATATTCTCCGAATAATTTTA
>CP070803.1:209387-230453 GCA_020343615.1 Candidatus Woesearchaeota archaeon
AATTACATAAGGCTATTAATGCAATTGAGAGCATAACGATTAAAATAGTTGGCGGTACCGATATTAGTGAGGCAGTTATAACAGGAACTAATCTACTAATAGTATTAAATGATCCTAGGCCTAAGAGCATTATTCTGATGACAGATGGTCAGTTTAATGTCGGCCCTGAACTAAAAGAAGTGATAGATTATGCCAAGAGAAACGAAGTTACGATATACGCCATTGGTCTGGGAACACCAGAAGGTGGAAGACTGAAGGAAGGAGGCTTTTCTAGGTTAGATGAAAATACTTTGAAATCTCTAGCATTTAGCACTGATGGGAATTACTTTATAGCTAATGACTCTGAAAAAATAAAGGCAGCATATACGGATATTATCCAACCTAGGATTCTAGAAGTACCACATCCAGTGGGAGGATTTTTAGCTATTTTGGCTATCCTTCTGCTTATTGTTCACTGGTGGCTTTCTAATATGAGGTATGGAGGGATTCCTTAATTTATCAAAAAAACCTTTTTTCTCTATCTTTTCAACTTGAGGGATACTCTCGTAGTCTAAGATGGCTATAAATTCTTTACATAATTTTTTTAACTGCTTCTTATATATGTCCCCTTTTTTGTATTTGTATTCAGAAATCTTTTCAGCGAATTCAATAAGACCTTTGTTTCTACCTTTTTCTTTTAATTCCTTTGCTAGTTCTTCAAAGGTAAACTCATAGTTTAACGCTAGTAGATCCTTGAAAAAAGATCTCACTATTTTTATGAATCTGCTGCTCGCTTCTTTTTTATTAAGGTAAGGTAAACTTCTCTTTAACTTCTCAATGTCTTTTTTATACTGTTTTTCCTTACTTACATCTTCTTCAACTTCTTTTACTGTGACAGCAGGTTCTTCAGGAGGTTTCTTTCTAGCTTCTTTTAGATACAGATATATCAAGAAAACAAAAACCAATATCACAACTATAATGGTAATTAGGATTAACAAAGGAAAAGAGAGTCTACCTATTGTTACGGGTTTGGTAAGGAAATCGAACATATTTGTTACCTTTATTACTTTTATTGGATTATTATATAAAAATATTTTTTCACAACTCAATGATTAAAATAACGAAATATCAAATGCGTTAGATTTAAAAAGGCTACATACTGGTATTGTTATACTAACATGGGGAAGATAAAAAGGAAGAGACCGCGAAGAGGTAGTCTACAATATTGGCCTAGAAAAAGAGCTAGGCGGAGCCATCCGGTTATTAGGAATTGGCCAAAAACTGAAGATTCTAAGCCCATAGGCTTTTTAGGGTATAAAGCAGGAATGAGTAGAGTTATTCTCATAGACAATCGTAAAAATTCCCCCTCTAAGGGCGAGGAATTATCAAGACCAATTACAGTTATAGAGACACCTCCGCTTAAGGTTTTTGGAATTAGAGTTTATAAGAGTACCGTTAATGGGATAAAGTGCGTTGGTGAGATATGGGATAAAAAACTGGAAAAAGATCTCTCAAAGAAAATAAAACCCCCGAAATCAGAGTCTAAAGCTAAGGAAATAGAAAAAAATCTACAAGATGCATACGAGATCAGATTATTGGTACATACTCAACCTAAATTAGCAGATATAGGCAAGAAAAAACCAGAAATAATGGAGATACCTATAGGTGGAAAAGAAATAAAAGAGAGTTTTAATTACGCTAAGAGTGTTTTAGGACAAGAAATAAAGGTTTCTGATATTCTAAAAGAAGGAAGCTATTTGGATGTTCATGCTGTTACAAAAGGAAAAGGAGTTCAAGGAGTTATAAAGAGATTTGGTGTAAAGAGGAAAAGAGCCAAATCTGAAAAGGGAGTAAGAAGAATAGGAACCTTAGGAAGCTGGAATGCTATAACTTGGAGAGCACCTCATCCAGGACAAATGGGTTATCATCAAAGGACTGAGAAGCATAAGTTCTTGTTTAAGATTTCAAATCCAAAAGATCAAGAAATAACTCCTAAAGGAGGTTTTGTTAAATACGGAGCAGTTACTAATGATTATATATTAATTGATGGTTCAATTCCAGGACCTAAAAAGAGGCTAATTGTTCTAACACCGTCAAGAACTCCACCAGAAAAAGGAATAACACAGTCTCCTGAATTAATACATTATTCTCTATCGTCTCAACAAGGATAAAATGGAAGCAAAAATTTATTCAATCAATGGTAAGGAAAAAGGAAAAGTAAAATTACCAGGACAATTCAATGAAGAAATAAGAACCGACTTAATTAAAAGAGGGTTCCTAGCCATACAAGCCGACAGTAAGCAACCTTATGGTATTGATCCTTTAGCAGGTACAAAACAGGGTAAAGCCTTCCCAAAAAGAAGAAGAAAATTTGGAACAACATATGGTTTCGGTATTAGCAGAGTTAAAAGAAAGGTATTATCTGCAAGAGGAACAAGATTCTACAGAGTAGCCGCTTTCGTTTCTAACGTTAGAAGCGGTAGGAAAGCACATCCTCCGTTAGCTGAAAAAAATATAACAGAAAGGATAAATAAGAAAGAGAGAAGGAAAGCGATAAGATCTGCAATTGCAGCAACGAGATTTAATGGTTATCCTATAGTAATCGAAGACAATTTGGAAAAGATTAATAAAACAAAAGAAGTGAATAAATTATTAGAAAATCTTAAATTAACAGATAAAATAGAAAAAAGTAAAGATAAGAAAGTGAGACAAGGAAGAGGAAAAAGAAGAGGAAGAAAATATAAGAGAAAGAAATCAATTCTATTCGTAGTTTCTAAATCCTGTGATTTAAGTAACGCTGCTAAAAATGTCGCAGGAGTTGATATTTCATCTGTTAAGAATCTAAATGTAGGTTTATTAGCTCCAGGAGGAAATCCTGGAAGAATAACCATATGGAGTAAAGCCGCTATTGATGAATTGAACAATGGAAAATTATTCTTATGAAAATGAAAAATCCTTATGATATTTTAGATTATCCTTTAAGAACTGAAAAGGCTGTTAGAGAAGTAGAAGCAAACAATTGTATCATTTTCATAGTCAAGAAGAATACTACAAAAAAACAAATAAAATGGGCTGTTGAAAAAGCCTTTGATGTTAAAGTAGTAGGAATAAGAACCATGATAGATTCGAAAGGAAGAAAAAGAGCTTATGTTAAATTGAGTTTAGACACACCTGCTATTGATATTAGTACTGAACTCGGAATGGTATAATGGGAACTAGAATAAGACAGCAAAAAAGAGGGAAAGGAACACCTAAATACATTGCTCCTAGCCACAGATATGCAGGAGAATTAGGATATCCTAAAAAATCTAGTTATGCTGAAGTTATTGCATTATTAAATTCCATAGGACACCAGGCACCTTTAATGTTAATCAAAGATGAACTCGGTAAGGAGAGTCTCTTACCAGCTCCAGCAGGAGTTAAAGAAGGCCAGGAAATAAAAATAGGTGAAAATGTTCCAGTTGATACAGGAAATATAATAGAATTAAAGAATGTACCAGCCGGAATACCTATAAGTAATCTCGAAAGAAGACCTGGCGATGGAGGTAAACTAGTAAAAACATCTGGAACATCAGCACATGTCATAGAAAAAATAGGGAACAAGATAAAGGTTAAATTACCTTCAAAAAGGACAATACTGTTAGATGGTAATTGTAAAGTTACTGTCGGAAAACTAGCTGGAGGAGGAAGAAAAGACAAACCTTATTTAAAGGCTGGAAGTAGACATATCGCAATGCTCGCAAGAGGAAAATTCCATCCTCGAACTCACGGAGTAGCTATGAATCCACCAGATCATCCTTTTGGTGCAACTCACAGAAGAGGTAAAGGTGGACCAACTACTGCTAAATCAAATGCCCCACCTGGTCAAAAGGTGGGTAAATTATCCAAGAAGAAAAGGAAGAAGTAAAAATGGCAAAGCAATTCATATACAGGGGAAAAACCCTTGAAGAATTACAAGGTATGAGTCTTTCAGAACTTAGTGAAATCCTTCCTAGTAATCAGAGAAGAAAGCTAAAAAGAGGATTGAATGATAGAGATAAAAAACTCCTCAAAAAATTTGAAATGTTGAAACAAGGCAAATTAAAGAAATTAAAGACTCATAACAGAAACATGATAATCCTTCCCAACATGGTTGGGAGCGAGATTCAAGTTTATAGTGGTAAGGAATTTGTTAGATTACTGATAACTCAAGAAATGATTGGTCACTACTTAGGGGAATTTGTAATGACAAGACAAACAGTAAAGCACTCAGCACCTGGAGTAGGAGCTACTAGATCTAGTGCACATTTATCGGTAAAGTAAGATGGTTACGAAATACTCTTTTCACGGATTTAACAAGGAAAACATGGTCAGGATATCTAGCAGTAATGTACCTGTTTCAAGAAAAGCAAGCAGAGAAATCTGTCGTTTTATAAAAGGTAAAGACGTAGATAAAGTAATAGCTTATTTAGAGCTTGTTAAGGAAGGTAAGAAAGCAATACCTTACCTAAGACATAGACATGATGTTGCTCATAGGAGAGGTGACATGGGACCAGGTAGATTCCCTAAAAGAGCTTCTCATGAGATTATCAAACTGTTAAATAGTATGAAAAAGTCAGCAGACGATAAAGGTATTAATTCTGAGGCATTAAGGATAATCCACGCAGCTGTAAGTCCAGGTCCTGTTATGATGCATTACGGTCGTTATAGAGGCATAAGAAGAAAAATGTCTAGTATTGAATTAATTGCCGAAGAAACAGTTAAAAAGGAAAAGAAGCCAAAGCAAAAGAAAAAAGAGAAGAAAAAAGAGGCTCCTAAGGTCGAAACAAAACCAGAAACAAAAAAAGAAAAGCCTGCTGAACAACCAAAGGAAACTCCAAAAGAGGAACAAAAAAAGAAAGAAGAGCCTAAAAAAGATACAAAAGAGGTAGAAAAGAAAAAATGATTGAGAGAGGAATACTAAAAGAAAGGATAAAGAGATTAAATATTAAGAAAAAAATAAGAAATACTCTTAGAAAATCTGCAGGCGTAGGTAGCATATCTATAGAGCCTACTCCGCTAGGAGAAAGAATAACACTTCATGCTGTTAGACCTGGTTTAGTAATAGGTAGCGGGGGTAAGAATATTAAGGATATAACTCAAGACCTCAAAACAAAATTCCAATTAGAAAATCCTCAAATAAAGGTAAACGAGGAAGAAAAACCATTCTTATCCGCTAAGATAGTAGCAGAAACAATAGCCTCTAGACTAGAAAGATTTGGAATTAGTAGATTTAAAGCAACAGGTTATCGTGCTTTAGAAAGAATAATTGAATCTGGTGCAATAGGTGCTGAAATAAGAATATCAGGTAAAGTTCCATCCGCAAGAGCAAGAAGCTGGAGATTCTATGCAGGTTACCTTAAAAAATGTGGAGAAACTAGTAGGTTAGTAGATTCTGCTGTCTCTCTAGCAAAATTAAAGTCTGGAGCTGTTGGAATAAAAGTAAATATAATGCCTCCAGGAATAGAATTACCAGATAATGTTAAAATCAGAAAAGAAATCAAGATAGAAGAAGAGACAAAAGCTGAAGCTGAAATACTAAAAGAGGTTAAAGAACTAAAAGAAGAAGTTAAAGAAGCAATCCAAGAAGACAAAGCAGAAGTAGAAAAAAAGCAAAAACAAAAGAAAGTACCAGCAAGGAAAAAACCTGTAAAAAAAGAAGTAAAGAAGAAAAAACCAACAAAAAAGAAAGAAACAAAAAAAGAGGTAAAGAAACCTAAAGCTAAGAAGAAAGATGGCAGTACTAAAGGCAAAAGAAGCAAGAAAGCTAAATGAGGAAGAGCTTAAAAAAAGGCTTGAAGACTTGAAGAAAGAGCTAATGAAATTAAAGTCTCAAGTTTCAGGAGGAAGTCAAGCTGAAAATCCTGGAAGAATGAGGGCAATAAAAAGAACTATTGCTAGATTACTCACGATCAAAAAAGAAAAAGAGGTGGAAACTAAAAAGAATGGTTGAAACATGTAAGGTTTGTGGCCTACCAAAAGATTTGTGTGCGTGTGAGACAATAGCCAGAGAAACAGAAGAGATAACTATACAAGTTGAAAAAAAGAGATACGGAAAACAAGTAACAATAATCAGAGGCATAACTTCCAAACGAGAAGAATTAGAAAGAATAACAAAAGAATTAAAGAAAAAATTAGCATGTGGCGGAACATTCAAAGATGAAGAAATAGAGCTGCAAGGAAATCATAAGTCAAAGATAAAGGATTTACTTGTAGAGCTAGGCTATGCTAAAGATCAAATAAGTGTCCATTAGAATGAGAACCCCGAGAAATATAGTAAGACATGAGCTAATAGGATTGCCAGTAAAGTTAGTCAAAGCTAACAACCCCAATAATCTAAAAATTAAAGGTAATATTGTGGATGAAACAAAGAAAACTCTGATTATAGACCAAGAAGGGGTCTTGAAGAGAGTATTCAAGGATCAAGTTACCTTACAGTTAGACTTATTAAAACAGAAAGTAGAAATCAACGGAAAAATAATCGTAGGAAGACCTTGGGAAAGGTTGAACAAGAAGTTGAATTAAGATGGTAAAAAAAGAAACAAAGAAAAAAGAAGTCAAGAAAGCTCCGAAACCCAAAGAGACTGAGACTAAAGTAAAGAAAGCAGGCTGTGAAGATATAAACTGCCCATTTCATGGTAAGTTAAAAGTAAGAGGCAGAGCATTTGAAGGTACAGTTGTTAAGGCTAAAATGAAAAAAACAGTAACAGTTGGATGGAGCAGAAGAATTTACATTCCTAAATATGAAAGATATCAAGTAAGAAAATCAAAGGTAATAGCACACCTACCCGCCTGTATCAAAGTAGAGTCAGGAGACAGGGTAAAGATTGCTGAATGTAGACCTCTAAGCAAGATGAAAAAATTTGTAGTAGTAAAGAAATACGATGAAAGGAATAAAAGCAAAAGTGAGTAGAAGCATCCCAATAGGAACAAAAGTGGATGTGAAGGATAATTCTGGAGCTAGAATTATCTCTGTAATTTCAGTAAGAGGTCAAAAGACGAGAACAAGAAAGATAGCAGCAGCAGGCGTAGGAGACTTGGTAATGGCTTCAGTAAAAGCAGGAAAGCCAGACATAAAGCACCAAGTAGTTCCAGCAGTCATAATCAGACAAAAGCAAGCATATACTAGACCTGATGGAACAAAGGTCAAGTTTGAAGATAATGCAGCAATTCTACTCAAAGATGTAAAGTTAGGCTTACCAAAAGGTACAGCCATAAAAGGCCCAATAGCAAGAGAAGTTGCTATTAGATGGCCTCAAGTAGCTAAGATAGCTAACATTGTGATATAAAATGATGCAAACAGATAGAGAAAAAGACAGACCATTTGTTGAATTTGGAGTAAAGAAATTAGAAGAGTTAGAGGCACTTGCAGGAGAGCAAGTAGAGAGCGGTCTAATTGGAGAAAAAGATGGAAAACTGCAATTACTTTTTGCAGGAGATGAACGTGACATACTTGATTTTTATAATATACTTGCTCTAGCTCGTAAAATACCTCCTAAATGTTATTTTCTATATACTAGAGGTTCATATCTTAATCTTAGTGTATATCAAAAAGATATGGAAGTTTATAAATATGCATCACAGAAGCTAAAAAATCTAGAGAAACGTATGCAGGACGCTGGAGAATTAGGCTCCGGACAATTCGATTCACCAATTGTCCTAATTGGGCAAATCGGAAAAGATGAAGATACACTAGGCGTAATATGGGAAGGTAGAGTAGGAAAGGTTCAACCACAAATACAAATAAGGAGGGCTATACATTACTAGGGGGTTCAAAACCTTATATTTTTAGTAAAATTTTCCCCTTTGGAAATAAAAATGGGATTAAAAGAAGAGTCCAGAACAGTTAAAGAAATGATAAGAGTCTTGTTTAAAGACTTGGTTACTGAGAATAAATTAGAGAACGTTCTTATGCTTGGTAGAACCAAAGGAAAGTGGACTCTTATAGATACCACAAACGAAGATATGGTATCTCGAATGGTAAATGAACACGGTGATGAACTACAATATAATGATACTTGTTATATTGTAGATGTAGATAATCCAAATAAGTTCCTTAAGTACAAAAAAAATTGACGCATGGAATATGTATGCGCGATATAAAAATGGAAAGCATGACTGAAGAATTAAAAGAAAATATTAAAGAAGCAAAGTCATTTGCTCTAGATATTAAAATAACAAGTAAAATGTATCAAGGTAAAAAATGAAAAACATGTTTGATAGTTTAAAGGATTTCATTAAGGAAGGGAGCAATGTTCCTAACAGAAGCAGGAATATTCTACTATTAGATCAAAATAGAGACAAAGACTTGTGGCATCTTATTTCAACTCATGATTCTATAAAAAATGCTAAAAAAGCAGCAGATAAAGACTTTAAAAATAAACTTAAGGATAGGATATCTTATGGAAATATATATTACATAGTAGATAGAAAAAATCACAAGTTAGATATATATACTAAGGCTACGAAAGTAATTTTTCCTGATTTTACATCTTGTGAAGATATAACTGGTCATGCGTATATAGGTCCATATCCCTTTAAACCTTATACTAAATCTTTTAGTTCACACGAAAGAGGTTGGCCTTTGGAGTTAAGTTAGAATGAAAACTAAGTGGTCTAAAAGTTGGAAATCAAGTAAGCAACCAAGAAGGCAAAGGAAGTATAGAGCTAATGCTCCTTTACACATCAGAAAAAAGATGATGAAAGCTCCATTATCCAAGGAGCTTAAAACAAAATACAAGATAAAGAACATCACAGTTAGGGTTAATGATAGAGTTAAAGTCTTAAAAGGTAAATACAAGGGAAAGATTGGTAAAATAACCAGAAGAGACTTAAAAAATTACAAAATCTTTATGAAGGAAGCAGAAATACAAAAAAAGGACGGTACTTCCTATCCTTACCCAATTTCACCAAGTAATATAGTAGTATTAGAACTAAACTTGGATGATAAAAAAAGAAAATCAAAATTGGAGAGTAAAAATGAGTCACCTAAAAAGTCTAGCAGCGCCTAAAAGTTGGCCAATAAAGAGAAAAGAAAGAATATGGACAGCTAAAGCTATACCTGGAGCACACTCTTCAGCGATAGCCATGCCTTTAGTTGTTCTACTTAGAGACGTTCTGAATGTAGTAGAAAACAAGAAGGAAGCTAAGTATGTTATCAATGAAGGATTAGTTAAGGTAAACAATAAAAAAGTAAAAGACGTTAAACTACCCGTAGGCTTATTCGATGTTATATCTGTAGAAAAAACAAACAAATACTATAGAATTAGTTTGAATAAAAAACACAAGTTGTTCTGTATAGAAGTAGATAAAAAAGGAGCCAATCTTCTACCATTAAAGATAAGAAGAAAGAGGCTAATAAAAAAAGGAGTAATACAGCTTAATTTTACTAATGGTTGGAATATCAATGTAAAAGATAAAAATTACTCTCTAAAAGATACCCTTGTTCTTGATTTATCTTCTAATAAAATTGTTGATCATTTACCATTAAAAGAAGGAAATATGGTATTTCTCTCCGGAGGAAAACACGCAGGTAGTTTTGCAGTTATAGATAAAGTAGGAAAAGGTATAATCCTTAAAGAAGGTAAAAAGACATGGAGAGGGACAAAGAAATATATTTTTGTTATCGGAAAAAAAGCACCGATTATTAAATTAACAGAAAAATGAAAAAAGAAAATCCAATGAAAGACATAAGAATAGAAAAGGTAACTCTAAACATAGGTGCAGGTACAGATCCAAAAGATGTAGACAATGCTGTTCTTCTATTAAATAAATTAACAAATAGAAAAGCTGTAAAGACTTATGGAAAGAAAAGAATACCTACTTGGAATTTAAGAGAAGGAGTTCCAGTAGGCGCCAAAGTAACTCTTAGAGGTAAAGGAGCACATGATATTCTAGTTAGATTATTAGATAGTATTTCAAATGTTGTACCTGAGAGATCTTTTACAAGTACTGGTTTTTCTTTCGGAATCCCAGAATATATCCAGATTGAAGATGCAGAGTATGATCCTAAGATAGGAATTATAGGTCTTGAAGTAGCAGTTACTTTTGAAAGACCTGGCTTTAGAATAAAAAGAAGAAAGATAAAGAGTAGAAAATTACCAAAAAAGCACGAATTAACAAAAGAAGAGATAATCTCTTATGCTCAAAAAAATCTAAAGGTGAAATTTAAAGAATGATAAGAAGAGGCGTAGATAGGATAGCACACAGTAAAACAAAGAAGAAAAGAGTAGAGAAACACAACAGACCTAGAGAGAGAAAGTTCGGTCAGTCTCTTAGCGTATGTGTTATATGTGGCTCAAAAAGAGGCCATATAAGCAGATACGGCTTACATGTATGTAGAAGATGTTTTAGAGAGGTTGCAGAAGAACTTGGGTTTAAGAAATATGAATAGGAGGTAAAATGGTAGTATTAGCTAATATACTTTCATCAATAAAAAATGCTGAGAGAGCAGGTAAGTATGAAGTAACAGTTAGACCTATCTCTAGTGTTGTAAAGAAAATATTAGGGATCCTTAAAGAATTAAATTATATTAACGATGTGGAATTTACAGACAATAGGAAAGGAGGAGAAGCAAAGATAAAATTAACTGGAAAGATAAATGACATTGGAGAAGTAACTCCTAATTTTTACGTAGGTGTTAGAAACCTAAGAAAATTTGAAAAGAGATATTTGCCTGCAGAGGGTTTTGGAAACCTTATTCTAACAACTCCAAAAGGAGTTATCACAAATACAAAAGCTAGAGAATTAAACACAGGAGGTCAGCTTTTAGCTTACGTGTATTAGTATGGTAGAATTAAGTATTGAAATACCTGAGGGAATAGAAGTAAACATAGTCAATAGAACGATTACTGTTAAAGGTCCTAAAGGAGAGCTACATAGAGACTTTCCAAAGGAATACTTATCTGTTGTTAAAAAAGGTAATTCTGTTGTTATTTCAGGTAAAGTAAACAAAGCTAAACCGATTATTGGTACTTTCAGAAGTCATATAACTAATATGATAAGAGGAGTTCAAGAAGAATTTACTTATAAGATGAGAGTATGTTTCTCACATTTCCCTACAACTGTGGAAGTTCAAGGAGATAAATTCATAGTAAAGAACTTCCTAGGGGGATCTAAAAACAGAGAAATAAACATTCCAAAAAATGTTTCAGTTACTGTTAGTGGAAAAGAAATAGAGATTAAATCAGTAGATAAAGAACTAGCAGGCTCATTTGCAGGTGTCATAGAACAAAAAACAAGATCCAGAAAGAAAGACTTGAGAATATTTCAAGACGGATGTTATGTTATTTCCAAAGCGGGGAAGGAAGTTTAAGATGACAGAGCTAAAAAATTTATTAGAGCATAGAAAAAGGATGAAGAAGAAAAAGCCAAATTTTGTTAGACAGGAGTATAAACGAAGAGGTAAACTATCTGAGACTTGGAGAAGGCCTAGAGGTGTTCATTCAAAATTGAGATTGAGAAGAAGAGGTAAACCTGCTAGAGTAGCAGTAGGATACGGCACTCTTAGGAAAGTTAGAAACCTTACTCCTGAAGGTTTGAAAAAAGTGATAATCTCAAATTCGTCTGACTTAAAGAATCTAAAAGAGGACGAAATATCTGTCATATCTCGAACAGTAGGGACTAAAAAGAAATTGGAAATATTAAAAGAAGCACAAAAATCCAACATAAAGATACATAATTTCCCCAAAATAAAAGAGACTATAGATAAGATTGAAAACAAGATAAAACAGAAAAAAGAAGCTAAGAAAGAAAAAGCCAAGGAAAAGAAAGGTAAGAAAAAGGAAGAAAAACCTAAGGAAGAACCTAAAAAGGAAGAAAAAAAGGCTGATGATCAAAAATCAGAAAAGAAAGAAGAGGTAAAAGATGAACCTAAAACTCCAGAAAAAGCTAGCAAGTAAGATAACGAAAGTAGGAAAAAATAAAATAAAATTAGACCAGAAAGCAGGAGAAGAGCTAAAGGAAGCTATCACTAAAGAGGATATTCGTAGCTTGATCAATGAAGGAGTAATTCAAGTAAAAGACAGTAAAGGTATTTCTAGAGGAAGAGCTAGAAAAACACACATACAAAAAAAGAAAGGTAGGAGAAGAGGTCATGGTAAGAGAAAGGGTTCAAAAAATGCTCGTACTGATTTAAAAAGAACATGGATAAACCATGTTAGATCTCAAAGAAAATTATTGAAAGGATTAAAAACTGAAGGTAAACTCAAGGAAGGTTCTTACAGAGAGATATACAACAAAATCAAGGGTAATTATTTCAGAAGTAAGAGACATCTCATACTTTACTTAAAGAAAAATAATTTGATCAAGAAATAAAATGGCTAAAGGTCCAAGATATTCAGTTAAATTTAGAAGAAGAAGAGAAGGAAAGACAGATTATCAAAAGAGAGTTAATTATCTCAAATCCAAGAAAACAAGACTAGTTGTAAGAAGATCAAATAAATATATTACAGCCCAAGTTGTACAATATTCTACTAAAGGTGATAAAACCTTAGCATTAGTCAGTTCTAAAAATCTTGAAAAATTAGGCTGGAGCTACAGCAGGAAAAATATTCCAGCAGCTTATTTAACTGGTTTATTATTAGGAAAGAAGGCAGAAGTTAAGGAAGCAATATTAGATATTGGCGAATTACACACTAGAGAAGGAACTAGAATTTATGCTGTCGCAAAAGGTTTTAAAGACGCAGGAATCAAATTGTCCTGCGACGAAAAGATGTTCCCTAAAGAAGAAAGATTACAAGGGAAACACATAAGCGACAAGATAGCAAAAAAATTTGAAGAGGTAAAAAAGAAAATATTAGCTAAAAAATGAAGCCCGAAGATAAAAACAAGGAAATTAAAAGAGAAATCAAGCCAGTAGAGAATGTACCAAATGGAGAGCCAGATACTACTCCTAAAGAAGAGAAGAAATCAGATAGAGAGATAATACTAGAAAATTGGCTGCCTAAAACAAGTATAGGTAAACAAGTTAAAAGCGAAAAGATAGTTCATATTTCTCAAATTTTAGAATCTGGAATTAAGATAATGGAACCGGAAATAATTGATAAATTATTCCCTGAACTAGAATCTGAGTTTATTAATGTTGGTCAATTAAAAGGAAAGTTCGGCGGTGGAAAAAGAAGAATTTTCAAACAAACTCAAAAGAAAACAAGAGAAGGAAACAAACCGGTATTTACTGTTATGGCCATTGTGGGTAATAGAAATGGTTACATAGGTCTTGGAATTGGAAGATCTGAGGAAACCTTGCCTGCAAAAGAAAAAGCATTAAGGAATGCTAAATTAAACTTGATTCAGATTGCTAGAGGATGTGGTTCTTGGGAATGCGGTTGTGGAAGTCCACATTCTATTCCTTTTGAAGTATCTGGTAGAGAAGGAAGTGTGAGACTAACCTTATTACCAGCACCTAAGGGTATTGGTCTTTCTGTTGAGAATGATCTTAAGAATATGTTAGCTTTAGCAGGAATTAAGGACGCATGGTCTAAAGTTAGAGGTCAAACTAAAACAAAAGTAAATTTGGCAAGAGCTTGCTTTAAGGCATTAGAGAAACTGTCTGAGATGAGAGTCAGGAAAATAGATGCTAAAAAAGTTACTTACGGAGAAATAAAATGAGCGAACAAGTAAAAAAGCACAGGATTGCAATAATTAGAGTTAGAGGAGAAGTTAATGTTAGTCAGGAGATTAAGGATACTCTCAAGATGTTAAGACTGTTTAGAAAGAATTATTGCACTATTATTTCAAATACCCCTCATTATCTCGGCATGATTAACAAAATAAGGGATTATGTTACTTTTGGTGAGATTTCTGCTGATTCTTTTTCTGAGCTTCTTGAAAAAAGAGGCCACATATCAAAAAAACAAAAACTAACTGATAAATACGTCAAAGAAAAAACAAAAAAATCAATTAAGGATTTTTCAAAAGATTTCATCGCTTTCAAAAAGGAATTAAATGATATTCCCGGATTAAAGAAATTTTTTCGATTGCATCCCCCACTAAAGGGTTTTGAGAGAGCAGGTATAAAAAAAGCCTATTCAGTAGGCGGAGCATTAGGTTACAGAGGGGATAAGATTAATGATCTTATCCAGAGGATGATATGATAGAAACATTTTTACCTATTTTAGCCATGGTAGTTGGAAGTTTTATGGCTGCTAGCGGAATCCCTCAAATTTATAGAATTATTAAGAGAAAAAGTTCAGAAGATGTATCTATTAAAACTTATCTTATACTTCTAATAGGTGGAATTGTTTGGATTATCTATGGAATTTATCTTAGTAACTACGCACTTTATATTTCTAATTCTATAGGTGTAATCGTGGTAAGCACAACTTTAATAACTATAGTAAAGTATAGGAAACCAAAATGATAAGAAAAAAAATAACTCCAGAAATAGAGAAGATATTACAATTCGGAGTAATGTGCGAAAAAGATTTTAATATTACTTGTCCTAAACATCCAAAACTTAGAGACACTTTTTCACTTTGTGTTAAATTACAGAGCAAATTTGGTTATTTTACAACATCAATGCTTGATGCATTAGAGATGTACGCGAAAGCAAAGGATATATTACCAAATAAAACCATAGATGAAATAAAAAGAAACTATTACGGTCTAGAGTCTTATCAAAATGGTAACAACTAGAAAGAAGAAAAAATCAAGAAAATTTAGAGGAGATAGCACCCATGGTTGGGGAGCTAGAAAGAGACATAGAGGAGCAGGTCATAGAGCAGGTAGAGGTATGGCTGGCTCTGGAAAAAGAAGAGGCATGAAAGAACCTACTTTCTTAGCGCATGGTGGAAAGCCAGTAATAGGAAAAAGAGGAATGATCACAAAGCGTAAAGCAAAGAAGCTTAAAACTATCAACCTATACCAACTGGATAAAGAGATAGAAAATCTAGTTAAGAACGGCTTTGCAAAACAAGAAAAAACAAAGATAACTGTTGACTTAGGAAAAACAAAATATGATAAATTATTAGGAACAGGTAGCATAAGAAGTAATGTTTTTGTTAAAGTGGATTACTACTCAAAGAAAGCAGAGGAAAAGTTAAATAATTCTAAAGGAGGAATAATTAAATCATGAATTGGGAAAAAATTACCTCTTTTTTACCCGAGGTAAGAAGACCTACTCAAAAAAGATTATCCTTTAAGGAGAAACTTAAATGGACAGGTCTTATTTTACTCATATTCTTTGTTTTATCAGAAATACCTCTTTTTGGTTTAGGAGCTAATGCTCTACAACAATTCGAATACTTATCAATTATACTAGGAACCAAATTTGGTTCTATTATATCTCTTGGTATTGGACCAATCGTAGTAGCCAGTATTATACTACAGCTATTGCAAGGTTCAGGCATTTTGAATTTAGATACTAATACGCAGGAAGGAAGAGCTAAATTCCAAGCTTTACAAAGAATTGTCACTATTTTCTTCATCTTTTTTGAAGCAATAGTTTACGTATTTATGGGAGGATTAGCACCACCTCCTGAATTAGCAGGAACTGCGGTATATATGTATTTACAGATGTTTTTAGTAGCACAGCTATTTGTTGGAGGCTTCTTAATAGTTCTAATGGACGAAGTTGTACAAAAATGGGGTTTTGGTTCAGGTGTTGGCTTATTCATTGCAGGAGGAGTAGCCAGCCAGATATTTATAAGAGCCTTTAATCCATTACCAAGTCCTCAAAATCCGGCAATTCCTTCAGGACAGATACCCAATTTAATCATATCATTACAGCAAGGAAATCCTACAGGAG
Source organism: Candidatus Woesearchaeota archaeon (assembly GCA_020343615.1). Taxonomy (GTDB): domain Archaea; phylum Nanobdellota; class Nanobdellia; order UBA10117. The sequence continues at coordinate 225,130 of CP070803.1, forward strand.
CACTAATTATAATAATAGGAGTTGTAGCCACTATTGTAGTTTTTCTAATCTCAGTTTATGGTCAACCTATGAAAGTAGAAATACCTCTATCTTTTGGAAGAGTGAGAGGAATGGGTATGAGGTGGCCATTGCAGTTTATGTATACATCTAATATTCCAGTTATATTAATCTCAGCTTTGCTGGCAAATCTGCAGCTGTGGGGGAGATTATTGCAAAATTGGGGACATCCTTTTCTTGGTGAATACTCTGGAAATATTCCAGTTTCCGGAGTAGTTAAATGGATTCAATCACCAGAAATAGTAAGACCTATAATCTCCGGAGCATTTACTTCTAGCATAGTAAGCCAAGCTTTAGTTTATTTACTTATTATGATGGGTGGTTCGGTATTATTCTCTGTTTTATGGGTTAAAACGGCAAGTATGGACGCTAGAGCCCAAGCAGATAGGTTATTATCTTCAGGATTACAGATTCCCGGGTTTAGAAGGGATCCAAGAGTTTTGGAGAAAATTTTAAATAGGTACATTCCAGGTTTGACTATAATGGGTGCAATGTTCGTTGGTTTTTTAGCTGCAACAGCTGACCTTATGGGAGCATTGTCCCGAGGTACGGGAATATTACTTACCGTAATGATAGTATATAGGATGTATCAAGAAATTAGCAAGCAATATGCTATGGATATGCATCCAGCATTAAGGAAAATATTAGAGTGATAAAAATGGTAAAAGAAATAATGATACAGTATCCGTTTTGGTCTATACTCTTGATAGCAGTAGGTTTGTCTTTGATTGTTACTTTAGCTTATAAGTATCTGACAGACCAAACTCTGATGAAAGAATTAAAAAAAGAGCTAAAAAAGAACCAAAAAAGGCTTAAAGAAGCAAGGGGAGAGCCAGATAAGATGATGGCTATACAAAAAGAGACTATGCATACAAACATGAAATACATGTCTCAGTCCATGAAACCGATGATATTTACAATTATTCCGTTCCTAATTATATTTGCCTGGTTGAGAAGCATATTTGAAGGCACAGTAGTTATTCCTCTATCATTTCATGTACCTTTAAGTAGCTTAGAAACAGGCATGGGCTGGATAGGAACATATATAATCTTATCGATGATATTTACCACAATATTCAGAAGAGTGCTAAAAATAGCTTAAAATGGCAAGAGTAAGAAAAGTAAGAAAAACACCGACAGGCAAAAAGAAGATAGTATTCAAGAGAAAACAACATAGGAAAAGTCATTGCTCTCTTTGTAAAAAAGTTATACATGGAGTCAAAAGAGGGGGCAGTAAGGGTCCAAATAGAAAGTACGGCGGAGAATTATGCAGCGCGTGCTCTAGAAAAGTATTAAAAATAAAGGCAAAATTTAAAAATAAAACTATAGAGAAGGGGGATATTCCAATATCCTTGAGGAAATACATGTAGAATGGCGAAAATAGGTCAATTATGTGTTAAATTAGCAGGAAGAGATGCAGGTAAAGAATGCATTATAGTAGAAAAGCTAGAAGGCTCTTTTGTGATGATTGATGGTTTAACTAGAAGAAAAAAGTGTAATCTAAAACACTTGGAAGTACTACCAAAAGAAGCAAAAATACAGAAAGGGGCAACACATGAAGAGGCTTTATCTGCTCTTAGAAGTTTGGGCATTAAGATCAAAGAGAAGAAGAAGGTGAAGAAAGAGAAACCAAAGAAGGAAGAGAAAAAAGAGAAAAAACCTAAATTCCTTAAGAAAAAAGAACCAAAAAAGGCAAGTAATTGGTAAATTATAAATATCTTTAGCGAGTATTATACTCTTTAAAGAGTAATATCAAATAAGTGAAGATGGAAGCACCTCGAAGCATTGCAATAATAATGGATGGTAATAGAAGATTCGCAAAAGAAATACTCAAGAGACCAGCTGAAGAAGGTCATGAATTTGGAGTTAAAAAAGCAAGAGAATTACTTGAGTGGGCTGATGAAGTAGGTATAAAATGCATTACTGCTTATGCTTTATCTATCGAAAATATGAATAGTAGACCAAAAAAAGAGCTAGATAGATTATACGAATATCTAGACAAAGAGATGGATAAAATCCTTGAAGATGATCATAAAGTTCACGAAACGGAAACCAGAATGAGATTCTTAGGAAGATTAGAACTCCTACCCGAACACATACAGAGAAAGATGAAAGAGATCGAAGAAAGAACTAAAAATTATAACAAACACTTTCTCAATATGGCTATAGCTTATGGAGGTCAGCAGGAAATAGTTGACGCTATGAGAAAGGTAGGTATAAAACTAGAAGAAGGTTCTATAGAGGTAAAACAAATAGATAAATCACTAGTTTCAGAAAATATGTATTTAGAGGAATCTAATTATCCTGATTTAATAATAAGAACAGGTGGAGAACGAAGATTATCTAACTTCCTTTTGTGGGAGGCTGCTTATTCTGAACTAGCCTTTACAGATGAAAGGTGGCCTGAATTTAAGAAAGAGACATTTCTCAAGATTATAGACGATTATAAAAAAAGAGAAAGAAGATTCGGAAAATAAAAACTTAATATAGTTTTGTTACTTTTGCATCACGTACTTCAGGAAATATTCTGTTGCTTCCGTTATTTTTGCCTTTATAGCTTCCTTCCACTTCAATTTGTTTAACTAGATGTTTTGTACCCTCATAACTAGATAACTGGCTATACATCAGAATGCGCTCTTTCGTTTCGTTAACTACACTTTCTTTTAGTTTACAATGAACAATAAAACTCGCCTTTTTACCAGGTTTAGAGTCTACCAAGAAAAAAGAATCGTTCATCGGGTTAATCGGATACCCCTTTACACTAACTAAAGTACCGTCATCAGGAGGTTTTCCTTTTTCACCGTCTTTTTCGCCAGTTACTAATTGTTCAAGTGTATGAGTTGCTGTATTAGTTGCCATCGTTCTCTACAATTACTAAATAAGACCTTTATAAAACTTGCAAAAGATTTTTAATATTTTTACGAAGTCAACTGGTTTTTATAATAATATGCATCTAAAAGACAATTTTTATTAATATTAATCTATTATATTCTAATATGCCTTTAAAGTACCAACGTCTCATAAGACAACACTTATCCATTCTGAAGAACCTTCAATATGAGTCAGGTTTATTTGCAGCGTCAAGAAAGAACACCAGAACAGGCTACAATAAAAGCTGGCTACGCGATAATTTCTATGAGTGCTTAGCATTCCAGATACTTGAGGATTGGGATACTGTTTTCAAGACATATAGGGCTATTTTGAAGATTTTTGAAAAGCATGAATATAAAATAGACTATGCAATCATGAAAAAACCTGAGCATCGTCATGAATACATTCATTCACGTTATCATCCTCATACCTTTGATGAATACTGGGAAGATTGGGGTAATAAACAAAATGATTCTGTTGGTGCTATTTTATTTGCTATTGGAACTTTAATGCAAAATAAAAAGAAGATATTGAAAACGAAGAAGGATTATCGTATTGTGCAAAAACTCGTTGATTATCTATCAACATTAGAGTACTGGCACGACCAAGATAGTGGTATGTGGGAAGAAGGCGAAGAAGTACACTCATCTTCTATTGGAGCATGTATTGCTGGCTTGAAGGCAGTTAGAGGTATAAAAGGAATACACGTTGATAAAGAGCTTATTAAGAAGGGAGAGAAAGCATTGAGAAATCAATTACCCCGCGAATCAAAGAAGAAGTTTGTTGATCTTGCGCTTCTATGCTTAATATGGCCGTATGAAGTGACTTCAAAAAAGGAGACAGAGACCATTTTAAAGAATGTAACTTACCATCTAGAGCGTAACAAAGGAATTATTAGATACAAGAATGACCATTATTACAATAAAAATCCTGATGGATACTCTGAGGAAGCAGAGTGGACTTTTGGTTTTAGCTGGCTTGCCATTATTTATGATAAGCTAGGTAAACCCAGATTAGCAAAGAAATACGAGAAGCTTGCCCTTAGCACCGCAACTAGTAAAGGAATTCCTGAACTCTATTTCTCTCAAACTGATAAATACAATAGAAATACTCCTTTAGGTTGGGCTGAATCCCTTTTTATCATAGCACTCTATGATATTAACAGTAAACACAAAATAAAGGAGATAGGAAAAAAGCTAATAAAGAAATAAGCTCCAGTTTAGTAAAAGAAAGGTTTTTAAAGCACATATTTGCAGAATTACCAGATGATTTAGTAAGTAAGGCACTTGCTGAAGCAGAAGAAAATTGGGCAACAGTAAAAAAACTTAATGAAACATTAGGTTCATTACTCAAAGCAACCAAATAATTAAATTAACCTTCTTTTAATTCTTAGTCCTTTTTTAGCAAGTTTTTAATAGATATTTAGCTAATTTATAGCTATGTTACCTTACGAAAGAGAGAAAATAGAGATTCTAACTAAGCAAAAAGGTAAGATAACACCTTCTAAAAGAGAGGACTTATTGGAAGCAGGCATTATTAACCTAAATAAGCCATCTGGAATCACTTCTAATAATGTTCTTAATAAGGTAAAAAAGATACTACAAGTTGAGAAAGCAGGCTATGCAGGCACTTTAGATCCTGCTGTAACAGGAGTTTTACCTATTGGGTTGGGAAAAGCCACCAAAGTTCTACACTTTTTCTCCTTAGGTGGAAAGAAATACAGAGGAACTCTGTATTTACACGGAGACGTAAAAAAAGAGGACTTAGAGAAGGCATTCAAGGAATTTACCGGCAAAATAACACAAAAACCACCCAGAGTATCAGCAGTGAAAAGAGTAGAAAGAGAAAGGGAAGTTTACCAGATTAAACTTCTAGAGATGAAAGGCAAAAACGTTACCTTTGAAATAGCTTGCCAGCATGGCTTTTATGTTCGAAAATGGTGTCATGATCTAGGAGAATATTTGAAAGTAGGAGCTCACATGACTTCTCTAGAAAGAATACAAGCTTCTTCATTTAAAATAAAGGATTCAGTTACAATAGAGGACTTAGAGAAGAACTATAAGAAATGGCTCGATACCCAAGATGATAAATATCTAGAAAAAACAATCTTACCTATGGAAGTTGGAGCTGAATTCCTACCTAGAATATGGGTGCAAAATGAACTAGAAGAGCACATAGTTCACGGTTCTCCCATCTTTGTCCCAGGAATTATTAGGTTAACATCAAATATCACTAAAGGAAGAGATGTAGCTGTATTTAATCAAAAAAATGAATTAATTGCTATAGGAAATGCTCAAATTGAGTATGATATTTACCAGACCCTTGAAAGTAAAGATAAGATCGCTCAAAATCTATTGGATAAAGGATATTATTTAAGAAAAAAACAATAAAAAAAA
>CP070803.1:230553-234357 GCA_020343615.1 Candidatus Woesearchaeota archaeon
ATATGCAGGCCAAGTCCTAGGATGCGACACCTCTTGCGCTCTAGAAATAGAGAAAAAAGTTGACTGTTTTTTGTACATAGGTACTGGCGAATTCCATCCACTAGGCGTTTTTATTAAAACCAACAAACCAGTATTCATTTTGAATCCATTTAGCAAGAAAACAAGACAAATAAGTGGAAAGGAAAGAGTAGCTTATGAAAGAAGAAGGAGTATAGTAATAAGTAAAGCTAAAGATGCGTATAATTACGGCATTCTCGTAAGTATAAAACCTGGTCAAAATAATCTAAAAAAAGCACTGGAAATAAAGAAAAAGATAGAAAAGAAAGGAAAATTCGCATTTATTTTTTTATTTGACACTTTAGATTCTAAAGAATTTCTTAACTTTAACTGGATTGAAGCATGGATAAATACTGCTTGCCCTAGAATAATTGACGACAGTTTCGAAAAGCCAGTAATAAATGCTGAAGAATTCAGTATTTAGCAGTGTTAGACAAGTTTTATATGTTATTATTATATATTATAAGTTATGAAAAAAGGTATAGTTTCAATAGCATCAATAGTTCTTTTGATAGTTATAATGTTGGTTGCAGCAACTTCTTTCCAACTCATTTATAACAAAATGCAGCTTCAAAGTCAAACTGAGTCACAAGCATCAGCTCAACAATTAGCTGGAAATCTAGTATCAAAAGTAGAAGTATTATCTGATGAGTATTTCATCGACGTTACTGACTCCCAAGATGCTATTACGCTAGATATAAAAAATGTTGGTGGAAAAACACTAAATCTAGATGTTTCTCATATATCTCTTACTGTAGAGAATACTCTTGGGGATGTTATTTGTGAGAGCGATTCTTTAGATCTAGGAGGAACCTTTGAAACAGATATAACAAGATTGGAATTAAGCCCTACAGATATGACAAGGTTTAATATCCTTATTAATAAGTCCTTATGTCAATTAAAAATCGCTACTGATTATAAATATATATTACTTTTCCCACAGGGAATTTACACTTCTAAAAAAATTTATACTATTCCTTCTAGCGGGACTCCCCCTATACCCATGCCTCCTAATGTAATATACTGTATTGACTGTGATAACTGTAGTACAGAAATACAATCTGCTAATGCTGGGGATACAGTGTACCTTATTACAGACACTCCTCCAGAGCATGATGAAACCTGTATAAACTTTAATGGTACTGATGGTATAACATTTGACTGTCAAGGATATACTATTGACGGGAATACAGCAGGTTTTGATGCCGGTATTCTATTACCTACTATGGGAGACGGTTCTAATAACAATATTATAAAAAATTGCAACATAAAAGAATTCGGTATAGGTATTTACGTTTCAGGTTCAAAATATAATACTATTGAAAATACAGTAGCTAATTCAAATGCTGAGATAGGAGTGTACTTGTCTTATTCTAATTTTACTACTGTAAAAAATAACACTCTTAATTTTAATAAGAGAGGCGCCTATAATCTCGGAGGAGGCTCTAATATGATAATTGATTCAAATATGTCTTCTAATACAGAATATGATTTTGATATGTTTGCTTATGCTGACGTGGCATGCGATGTCTATTTAGAAAACGTCACAGGTTCGGGAGGTAATCCTATAGGGTATTATAATTATACAGTTAACTTACAGGATAGAGATCTAGCTGCACTAATATTATGCGATGCAGATAACTCCGTTATTGACAATGTTACTATAGTGCCTCATCCGACTATAAAAAATAACGGGCTCTCTTTACAGAGAACTGAAAGTACAAGCATAATCGGAGTGAACTCGTCGGATAACTCTTATGGTATTAGATTATCAATTTCTAACTATAACAATATCTCAAACACAATCACTAATTCTAATAGTAATGATGGGATTTATCTATACCAGTCAGACTATAATAATATAACAGACATCACCTCTATTTCAAATTCTGGAGATGGAGTAGGTTTATCCTCCGCAGATTATAATATTGTAGATAGGGCTGTAGCTTATTTAAACGATGCAGGTATTACTATAGGTGGCTCTGAGTATAATATTGTAAAAAATATGAATTCTAGTTCGAGCACCGGAGCGCGATGTATTCATCTAGGATTCGGAGCTAATTTTAATACTCTTTCTAATATTATTGCGAACGGAAATAAGAATTATGGTCTGTATATCTCTCAAGCAGAGCATAATAATTTAACCAATATTACTTCTAATTCGCATAGTAATTATGGAGTCCTTCTTTCCAACTCTCATTATAATACTTTAACACAGATTCGTACTCATTCAAACAATTTTAATGGATTCCGAATTTACTCTTCTCACTCAAATAAAATATATGATTGCTTATTTAATAATACAAATAATGTTGGTTTTGGATTTGATATTTATGAAAATTATTGGAACACAGCAAAACAAGCAGGAACTAATATAATTGGAGGAAATTGGATAGGAGGTAATTTTTGGACTACCCCTTCAGGAAATGATTATTCAGATAATTGTATAGATTTATCTCCAGACGATGGAATTTGTGATTATCCTTACGATGTATATGATGATGACGGATGTAATTCAGGACTTAATACAGAAACAGTAGAGTCTAATGATGACATCGGAAAGGACTCAGGTATAGCAATAGATTCTAATGGAGTTATTCACATATCTCATCAAAATGAAACAACTGACGACCTAAGATACTGTAACGGAACATTTGGAAACTGGGATTGTGAGGATGTAGAAACTACAGGTGTGGTCGGAGCTTATTCAAGCATAGCTATAGACTCTACTAATGTTGTCCATATGGCTCATTATAATAATACTGGAGAGGATTTAAGATACTGTAACGGAACATTTGGAAACTGGGATTGTGAAAACGTAGAAACTACTGGAGATGTTGGAAGCAACCCAAGTATAGCTATAGACTCTAATAATATTGTCCATATAGCTCATCAGAATTACTCTGGATTCAGTCCGGATGAATTAAGACACTGTAACGGAACATTTGGCAACTGGGATTGTAAAAATGTAGAAACCGGTGTTGATATTGGATATTATTCAAGCATAGCAATAGACCAATATGACAATGTTCACATATCTCATTATAATGCTAATGGAGACGATCTAAGATACTGTAATAACTCTGGAGGAACCTGGAGCTGCGATAACGTAGAAACTGCTGGCGATGTCGGAACTTATTCAAGCATAGCAATAGACTCTACTAATGTTGTCCATATAGTTCATTATAATAAAACCGGAGACGATCTAAGATACTGTAACAACTCTGGAGGTTCTTGGAACTGTGAAAATGTGGAAACTACTGGTAATATCGGAAAGTGGCCAAGCATAGCAATAGACTCTACTAATGTTGTCCATATATCTCATTATGATTATACAAATGCTGATTTGAGATACTGTAATAATTCTGTCGGATCCTGGAGTTGTATAAAACTAGAAGGTGCAGATTCTAATGAATTAGGATATCCTACCGGAAGAAACTTAGCTGTAAAGAAAGGAAGATTAGTAGATTCAACTTCAGATTCAGACATATCTATTTCCTGGTACAACGATACTGATTTGATGTATACTTCTTTTCTTTTATCATGTTCAGAAAATACAGATTACTGGCCTTTGACTTATTAATTCTAAAAAGCAATAAATTTATAAGGGAATTATTATAAGAATCAAAACATGAAAATAAACGTACTCGAATCAGAAAAAAATTTATTAAAAATAGAATTCGAAAAGAAAGACGAAGGTTTCTTAAGCTTAATAAAAAAATACGTCTGGAAAGATAAAGCTACAGA
>CP070803.1:234457-240565 GCA_020343615.1 Candidatus Woesearchaeota archaeon
ATCTTGGAATGCTCTGTAAGCTTGCTTTTTACCAGGATAAATCTTAGGTACTGGGGATGAAATATCATATCTTCTAACCTTAACCTTAACAGGTATCTTGGCTACTTTCGAACCTTTATCTGTAATTTTTATTTTCTGAGAAGTTTCTTTAATTATCTCAATAATATCCTGTCTTTTCTTTAAAGCATCTAATGCATAATTTTCTTCAGGTTTTAAATCAGAGACATTTACTCTTGATTTACCCAATTTTTCTAACAAGTGTTCTTCGAAAGTAGGTTTTTTCAATTGTTTCTTCCCATAATCAGTAATGAAAATGTGCTTACCAGGAAGAACCCATCCTTTTTTCTTTAAGTAACCTAAACAGAAGCTGAACTCTTGCTTGTCAAGATTTGCTTTCTTTTTTATTTGATCTAGAGTTAAAGGTTTATCTTTAATACTTTCAAGAAATCTCCTCTCAGGAAGCTTTTTTTTCAGATATTTCTTCCCCAATTCTCCTAATTCAGCAAAGTTTTCTGCTTTTTTCTCTATTTTTGCAAGACCTTTGTTTTCAAGCCATAGAGCTGCACGATTGACTTGAACCTCACTTAATTTAGCATCTTTTGATATTTTGCTAGAGTAAACTGATTTCTCTTTTGATAAATACTTAAGAACTTTAGATTCAGCTTCCTGTAAAGCTTCAGCCGTTTTCTTTAATTTGGAATCCATTATAGAAATATAGTAAGTTCAAGGTTTTAAAATGTTTACTGAGAAATAGGTTCGGCTTTATCCCAGAGAGCATCGTATAATTTTAGCATTTCTAAAGCGAAAAGTTTGTCTCTTATTTCAAATCCTACTACCTTACCCGGATATTTAACAGCAATTAATACAATCTCTTTATCAATAATTTGTAATCTAAGATTACGTATAGGATATGATCTAATTTTCATACCTTTCTTAATTAAATAATTCACAGCGTTTTTATTTTCTTCAATAACGGGAATTATAGCTTTTCTTTCAGGACCGCTGTGTAAACTTTCTAAATGCTTGGTAAGGTTTTTTCCTCTTTCACTTGTTATAGTGAAAATTCCTACTGACTCTTCCTTGCAGTTCTTTAATCTCTGCATTAAATTTGTAAAGAAACTTGCTTCATTCTCAAAAAAAGTAAAATCTTTTTCTGTTTTTTTGATTTTAGTTTCTTTTAATACTTCTCTAGTCTGGTTTCTAAGTTTTTTGACTTCTCTTTCTCGTTCCTTGAGAGTAAATTCGATAGCGTGCTCTGGCTCTATAGCTTTGAATAATTTAGGCCTACCCGGAATAGTTTCTATAAACCCTTTTAATTTTAAACCTTCAAGAGCATCATAAATCCTTCCATAAGGTACGCCAGATTCTTTAGCTAGCTTATAAGCAGTAATGCTCCCTAGTTTAAGTAGAGTTAGATAAGCATCTTTCTCATACTTATTCAAACCTATTTTTCTTAAGATTTCTTGAATCATTGCAACCATTTTTAGTTGTGAAGAATTTATTTATAAAGGTTTCCATCTATGAGTAGTAAAATGAGAAAATACTTTACTAGAGTCAAAGAAAAAGCATCGGACGTGCTTAATGTCTTAGCTACTATATCTGCAGCAAGCTCGGTTTATATGGCAATAAGTAGTGGTGAGCTATATGGAGCTGCATTCCCAACGGCTGTAGCTTCGATAACAGGTTTAGAACTTTACCACCCAAAACGAAATTTTGATCCAAAAACTGCCTTATACGGAATTAAGAAAGGAGCGTTTGCTAAAGGAGTTATAGCTATAGCAGGAATAATATCCGCTATAGGGGACATCTTACCAGCTGAAGTTCTGTTTCCGAGCGTAGGAATACCCTTAGGTTTATCTACTATTGCGGATATTAAAACAGGAATAGACCTAAAGAGACTATCTGAAGGCTTGGAAAACAAATTATAGGAGTGGGCGGGCCCAGATTCGAACTGGGGACCTCTACGTTATCAGCGTAGCGCTCTAACCAGACTAAGCTACTCGCCCATAGCTTTTGACTGCTAATTATTATTTTAAAAAGTTATCTTTTATAGAACTCAGATAATGATGCTGGATTTTTTCCATTTAAGTCGGCAACAATCTCAATAAAATCATCATATTGAGCAGCTACCTTTTCTTTAGGTCTTCTTAAGGGATTATATTTTCCACCTTCTATATGTTCAACTGGTGGGAATTCTCCATTTTTAATAGATATTAAAGGTATTAATAGATCAAGACCCCATTTTTTTTGTGATTTTTAACCATAGGGTGAGTAAGTATATCTTCAAGGAATCCTCTTTTATAAAATTGAGAACCTAGAGATGGTGGATCAAAATCAGTAATATTAAATTCCTCTCTAAGTATTCTTAGAATCTCTTGTTTTCTCTTAAATTCATACGGATTTTCTTTTTTACTAATTTCTCTGCATCTGACGCCTACTGCTATGTTCTTATCAGTTTTAATGTAAGGTACTAGTTTTTCCAAAACAATTTTTTGATTAAAATCAGAATCCAGATCCGTCTTTATGATTGCTTTAGTATTTGTTCCTAATACGATCTCATAACCTCTTTTTAATGTAGGATCTAAACCAATATTTTGTTTGTTTGGAAGACAGAACATATTTAATTTATATTCATCTCTATATTTGAGAATTTTATCCCAGGTTTTATCAGTACTGCTATCATCGATTACAAATAAGTTAAAATTGTATTCTGGGAATTGAGAAACTCCTTCTTTAATATTTAGAAAAGATTTCTCAATATGTTCTTCTTCATTATACGCTGGAAGTACTAATGTTATTTCCATTTTCATTTTAAAATTAGATATTAAATGAAAGTTTTATAAAACTTATTAGTAATAACATCTCAAAATGGTAGATACTCTTGAGGATATCGTAGATAAGCCAAAAACTTCTAGAAAAAAGGCATTGAAAGTAGTAGCTTCAATAGGGGTAGCTACTGGAATTTTTGCAGTTCTTTTTTACTCGTACCTTAATTCCGGCCATGCGGAGACTGACAATATACCACCTCAACTGTATCCTCTTGTAGGATATACAGCAGGACTTTTTTCAATTACTATAGCCTCGCTTTATAAAAATGTTCTGAAAAATTAAATGAGTAATTTACTTAAAACCAAATTCTCCAATTAAAGGAACGAAAATAAAACTCCCTAAATTCTCAGCTTCTTTTTTACCTTTTATTTTTTTGACCCTCAGCATTTTTTGGCCAAAAAATCCACCACCAACTGGTATGAGAAGAATTCCATTTTCTTTTAATTGGTCAAACAGAGGGTCAGGAACATTAGGAGCAGCAGCTGTTACAATAATTCTATCATAAGGAGATTCTTTTTCATAACCTTTAGAACCATCGCCTAAAATAACTTCAACATTAGAATAATCTTTTAACTTATCCTTAGCGTATTCAAATAATTCATAAATTCTCTCTACAGTAATTATCTTCCCTTTAGTTCCAACAATTTCAGAAAGAATAGCAGCTTGATAACCTGAACCTGCGCCTATTTCTAAAATTCTTTGACCTTTTTTAGGCTCTAATGCTTGCGTCATAAATGCTACAGTTGTAGGCTGAGATATTGTTTGACCCTTCAAGATAGGCAGAGGTTCATCAACATAAGCATAATCTTTGTGTTCTTCTAGAATAAAATTCTCTCTTGGAACCTTTTCAAGAACTTTTAGAATTCTTTCATCTCTAATTATATTATTCTTCCAATATTTGAGTAATTTTTTCTTTTCCAATTCCTTTATTATCTATAAAAATTAACCGGTACATCCCTCAGCTGTACATTTAGAATCGCATTCTTCAGGATCTGAACCACATTGTTCTACATTTAAACATAAACACTGTCTCTCAGAACCGGATGCACTAGAACTACATTCTATAGTATCGAAAACTTCAGCACCATACTGACATTCAGTACCTAAACACCCGAATTCCGTATTTAATGCAATAATAACAACATCAGAAATTTCACATCCTCCATTAGTATAACCTCTTGATTTACAATAATCTTCACAACTAACTGTTTCTTCACTCGTAGTTTCATCCCCTCCTGAAGGAGTAGTATCTCCGAATACTTGCTTACAGATTTCTCTAAGACCATCACAATTAGTAGTCAAAGGTACAGAAACTCCATAACATTGTTCAACACATTTACCGCTAGTAGGATTTACTGTAACGTAATCGTTTTTTACACCTTCTGGACACTTATTACATTCTGATTTAAAACCTGATTTACAATAATTACATGTCTTATCTTTAGCACTACCAATCACTTCAGTACAACCACTAATTAGAATAACTACTATCAGTATAGAAGCTATGATTAACGGATATTTTATATTCATATCTTATTAATATAGTTTATACTTTATAAAATTTAATATGGACCGACCGGGAATCGAACCCGGAGTTTTCGCCTTGCGAAGGCGATGTCTTACCACTAGACCATCGGCCCATTAAAGTGTAATATTATACTGTTTTTAATCTTTATTGTTACATAGTAGAGACAATTCATTAACCCCCTAATAAGATATTTAAATAAAAAGATATAATTTCCCTTAATATGCCTGAAAAATTAACAAAATATCTAGAATTAAACGAAGTAACGTTCTTGATTATTGGGGCTATTATCGGGTCAGGTATATTTATGATTCCGGGCCTAGCTGCAGCAGCAGCTGGGACAATGTCAATTGCTGCTTGGATTATTGTAGGAATTATGGCTGTCCTAATGTCTATGCTGATCGCAGAATTAGCAAGTACTTATGAAAATGCAGGGGGCTTACATTTCTATGTAAAGAAAGCACTAGGTAGAGGAGTAGCTTTTGTAGTAGGTTGGGCCTGCTTAATTATTTCATGGGTAACTATTGCAATGACTGTATCCGCAGCAATGGAATATTTATCTTACTTAATCCCTTTGAACGCGTTCTTAAAAGCTATACTGAGTATAACTATAATTGCTATATTTACGTTTATAGCTTTTTTAGGTATCAAAAATTCAGCAAGAACTCAGATATTTTTTACATCTATAACTTTGCTAGTTCTATGGACTTTTATAGGTCTAGGAGTATTTAAGGTACAGGGAGTTAATTTTAGCATCCCTGCGTTCCAATCAGCTCCTTTTATTATGGCTATAATCTTAGTTATAGAACCTTACATTGGATGGCAAGAAGCCACGTTTCTATCTGAAGAAACAAAGAATGCAAAAAAAACAGTCCCAAAAGCATTAGTTATAGGTACAATTATTATAGCTTCTATATATGCAGCAGTAGCCTTTATCGCAGTAGGAGTTATAGGTGCTGAACACTTAGGTACTGCAAGTGCGCCTCTAGCAAGAGTAGCAGAAGTACTGTTACCCGGAGGGGGGGTGTTTATAGCCTTAGGAGCTCTTTTGATTATTATAGGATGTGCTAATTCTTGGATCACATCATCAGCAAGATTACCATATGCTTTAGGTAGAGAAAGAATTTTACCAAAAGCTTTTGCTAAATTACATTCAAAAACAAATACACCGTATATGTCTTTGATACTGCAGGCTTTTATCTCTTCTATGATTGTCGTAGTTGCAACATTTGAAGAAATTCTCGAAATGTTGGTACCCATGGCTTTGTTTGTATACTTACTTACGTTTATTTCAGTACCTATAATAAGGAGAAAGGAAAGGGAAGAAACTGCATCATTTAGAGTACCTGGAGCAACAGTGATATCAATAATTTGCGCACTATTTGCTATAGGAGCTATTATCTACTTTCTAACACAAAGACCGCATGCAGTAATTGATGGGTTATCTCTTATTGCTCTAGGTATACCTCTTTATTTTTTAATGAAATTCAGACACTCTGAAACCTTTCCCAGAGTATTCTATTCATTTTTGAGTAAACTCCCAGGTTATGATACACTTTCTCGCGTATCCTATGCCAAAGAAGTAAGCAAGAGGATGATACGCGGAATACCTCCAAAGGGAAAAATTCTGGAAGTTGATTGTAAGACTGCTTTATTCCTGAGAGATACTACTGGAATTGGTGATACAGAATTAAGAGTAGGTACAGACCTATCCTTTACCCCTTTGACTAAAGCTAAAAACCGAACAGAGAATG
>CP070803.1:240665-245452 GCA_020343615.1 Candidatus Woesearchaeota archaeon
ATGTGTTATTAGAACCATTCATACAAATCCCGCCGAATTTAGAATTAGAGAGATTACTTTCTCTTAATTCGTTAGGCGTTATATCTTTATACTTAACTAGTCCGAGTTCTTTGACAGGACAGTCTATTGTTTTATTTTTTACCATTTTTCTCACCTCTAAGTAAACATAAAATAATGCTTTTATTAAAAATATCTCAAAAAATATGAAAAATATTAGTAAATAATTTAAATATTAATATATAAATTGGAATAATATTCCATTTTCAGAATAAAAGAAGTTAATTAAGAGCAACTGGACTGCATAGATTTTCTTTGTTATTTGCAGTTCTACCACAGCAAGTACAGATAAATTTCGGATTTGAAGTCAATTTTTTTACTTTTTCTACATCAAACTTATTTGCTGGTTGAGTCAATTGACACATTCTATGTTTAGGTATATTATCACAATCGCATTCTGAATTACTACAACACTTGTTTTCCATATTTTCGATATTTAAGTTGGTTATATTAAAAGCTTGCTAAATAGAAAGGTTTTTAAAACCTTTTATGCCTTCACATAGTAAGAACGGGACTGTTCAAAACGGCAGAGGTAGCAATAAAAAGAAAATGTTAACTGAAAAAAATACGGTTGAAAATCTTATCACGGACGCAGTTATAAATAAACTGGATAAACATTATCCAGGTATAAAAATACTGTCATTAGAAGAGGGTATGAAAATAGAAGGTATTCCTCGAGGCGAAGCTGAAAAAGCTAAGCTCGATTTAAAATTTTATTTTGAAAATCCAAAGCTACCTTTAGAAAATCTTTGTTCTAGATTAGATAATTACCATCCTGTGCATAAATCACAAGTAAATTTATTAGGTTATGCACATCAACTATTAGGCCTAGATAAAACCGCGAGTGCGGGTTTATTTATTTGGGGTGACCCCGGAGTAGGAAAATCACATATTGCTGTTGGACTAGCTAAGGAATTTATGTTAAAAGGTCAAGAGTGTTATTATTTATCTGAAGAAAATCATGAGACAGGTAAATTCGGGGCAGGGGAATTAGGTCCTGGACAGGTATGGATACTTGATGATTTAAACTCCCCTTATGGTGTTTATATGAGAGTTTTCAAGGAAATAGTATTGAATGCGCATAATAGAGGTGGAAGAATATTTGTAACTAGTAATACTCCTCATATTGAATTAATGGATGATGCTTTTGTTACTGATAAAGAAGATAGAGAGAGATATATGGATAGGACTAAGGGAATGTTTAAAGTTTTAGAAGTTTGGGGTCCAAGTAAAAGGCAAGAAAAAACATGGCATGGTGGGGATGTTATTAATATATAATAGTTTAGATTAAGTATAGGGTGTTCTTTCACTATAAAAAAGAATAAGAAGTTGAGGGTTTCTACCAACAACTGCTCTTCTTTTTCTTATATCCTACCTCTTTTTTCATTACTTTATAGTTAACAAAGAGTTATATACTATTAAGTTTATATACAATATGAGGTAAAAAAATAAAATATAAATCCGTTTACAAATAAGATATCAACAGGATTTTTATACATTATATAACCAAATACCTCTAGCAATTTGAAATAAATACAAGCTTAATTTTATATACCCTATACTTACGTAATAGGTATAGGGTATATCTTCATCATGGAAGAAAAAATAGCTTTGAGGGATTAAAATGATAAGAAAAGCCAGTTTAGTAGACATAGACAAAATAAAAAGACTAGAAATGAATTACTATAGCGGTAGTCATATTTCTGAAAGGATACTTGTCAAATGGATAAAAAATGGGAATTTCTTTGTAATAGAAGAAGATTCTAGAATAGTTGGTTCTATTTACTTTGAATTCCTAGATGAAATTAAGGACTTACCTTGGGAACATGACCCTATAGGTGTAGAATCTGGAAAATATATCTACATATCTGAAATAGCTGTTGATTCTAAAGAAAGGATTCCTATTTTATTTGAAAAAGTATCTGAAGCTGCTAATGGTTGTGAAGGAATTATATGGTTAACTGGAGAAAGATCAAATCATGATAAAATCGAATATGAATTTGTAAAAAATAACGGTTTTAAAAGATATAAGCATATAACTTATTGGGAATGTGCTCCAGATAGGTTTGTTAATGATCATACTTTATACACAAAGAAATCTGAAGCTATCCCTGCTTTGGAGTTATAATTAAAAGAGTTGATGATCCTAAGAGGAAACAAAAATGCAAACAGGAACTGTAAAGTTTTTTGATACAACAAGAAGCTTTGGTTTTATCGCTGGTGGTGATGGACAAGATTACTTTGTACATAGCAGCGGTATAAAAGAAGGTAACACCTTAGAAGAAGAGGATAAAGTCAAGTTTAAGGTAGTTAAAAGTGATAGAGGACCTAAAGCTGAAAATGTTAAAAAAGTAGAGTAAAGTGAATTTTCTCAGTCATGATAAAATTTATTATTACTATTTTTACTTTTTATTTTAATAAATTTAAAAAATTAGACCTTAAAAACTAGAAAGGTTCTTACATTTGTTAATGCAAAGCCTTATAAAGGGTGTAATACCTTATATTATTAAAGCATATAGGAGATAGCACTTGATAAAATCATTTCGCTGTTTCTATAAGGGTGCTATCTAATAAAATGAAATTTAAAGACATGGGCCTTAGCCCACAATTACTTGATACAATCAATAGAATGAACTATATTACACCTACATTAATTCAAATGAAATCCATTCCGCATATTCTCAAAGGTAATAATGTGGTTGGAGAATCTGCAACTGGATCTGGAAAAACACTGGCTTTCGGATGCGGTATTGTTGAAAGAGTACTACCAAAAAAAGGTTTGCAAGCATTAATTCTTACTCCGACTAGAGAATTATGCCAGCAAGTCAAGGAAGAATTAAGAGTTCTTTCAAATGGAAATCTAAATATTCTTGCAGTTTATGGGGGGGTTTCCATAAACAAACAAATCAGTAAATTGGATATTGCTGAAGTGGTGGTCGCCACACCTGGAAGATTATTGGATCACATTAACAGAAATACTGTAAATTTATCGCAAGTCAAGATACTGGTTTTAGATGAAGCAGATAGAATGTTAGATATGGGGTTTATAGACGACGTTGAAAAAATAGTTCAACGTACTCCTAAAAACAAGCAAACATTATTTTTTTCAGCTACTATCTCCTTTGAGATAGAAGATATAATTGAAAAATATATGAATAACCCGATTACTGTTTCGGGAATAAAGATGGTTGATCCGAGCAAGCTTAAGCAGGTTTACTATGACATTTCAAAAAACATGAAACTAGCTTTACTCGTACATCTATTAAAGCATGAAAGATCAGGATTAGTCATGGTATTTTGTAACACTAGAAGAAATGTTGATTTTGTTGTAAAAAATCTCAGAATTAATGGTCTATATGCTATAGCAATTCATGGGGGCTTAACGCAAAATAAGCGAAGTAGAACTATGGATAGTTTTAATGAATCTAAAGTACATATATTAGTTTGTACTGACGTAGCTTCCAGAGGTTTACATATTGAAAATGTTTCACATATCTATAATTACGATGTTCCTCATGATGCTAAAGACTACGTGCATAGGATAGGACGAACTGCTAGAGCTGGTGAAGAAGGGAAGGTAATCAATGTATTGTGTGAATTTGATCATGATAATTTCAGGAAAATAAGAGATAGATATAGTGAATTTTCCATTGAATGTTTTGATACTCCTTATCTAAAGCGAGTAAATATGACTTCTAGTAGAGAAGATCATGATAATTATCCTAGATGGCATAGATAAACCCTACTAAATAGAAACCTTTTTACGTTTTATTAATCATTAGAAACAATATGAATATCTATAAAATTACAGACGCAGATATTAATCCGCCTAAAGTTATGTATAGTCTATTATTTCCAACTCCTGAAGCTAGAATTTTGGACACGCTTGCTGCTAACGCGGATAAAAAACTTTCACTCGACGATATTGTTTTTCAGGCTGATTTACAAAAAGCGACCACAAAAAAAGCTCTGGAAAAATTAAAGATATTTAATTTTATTGAAGAAACTGGTGGCAAATATTCCCTGAAAAAAAATGAAATGATGGATGAGTACCTTAATGCTGCTAGAATTTTTTACGAAGAGAATGAGAATAACATTTTCGAGAAAGAATAAAGATGAAAATCCGCAAATAGGATATTTTTTCATCATAAAAGAAAATAATTATCTTAGTTTCTCTACAATGAGAATAGAGTTTACTTTTGCACCATAAAATGCAAAGAATGTTTCTACGTTAGGAATTATTGCTACAACTTCCCCCTTTAAATTATTAAGGAAATCTTCTAGCACATCTGCTTCTTTAGCAGTTTTAATATTTAGTTTATGTACTTTGTATTTCATTTTTTCACCTTTTTCCACTTATCTTTATTTTTACCTCCAATTATCATATAAAGTGCTCCGACTCCAATAAATGCTGCTCCTAATCCTTTATTTACAGAAGCAAGAAAAGTAACACCTGCCCCCATAAATACGACTCCTATAGCAAAAAAGGCTCTGTAATCTATTTCTTTCTTTTTCATTAATCCATCTTAGTATTTGATTATATTAAAACCTTGCTAAATCGAAACCTTTTTACATTTCTAATTCTTAATAAACTCGTATGAATAAAATCTGGATAGTATTTCTTATTATAAGTATAACTCTAGTAAGTGGATGTGTTAATAATGTTGAAAAAGAAGATGATAAATTACAAGTTGAGGAAATAGAACTAGATGTTGAAACAAAAGTTGAAT
>CP070803.1:245552-250481 GCA_020343615.1 Candidatus Woesearchaeota archaeon
AAAGAGTACAATAACTCACTCCTTTGCCTATGTACCTATCTTCTCCAGGTATATCTAGTTTCCTCTTTTTTGAGCCTAAAGCTAGGATTAGGATAGTGCTCTCGTATTCTTTTCCCATGTTTGTTTTAACTTTAAATCCCTTACGTATTTCTGTTACTTTCTCTTCTCTTATCTCAACCATTTCTTTTAATGCGTGCTCCTTAAGCTTTTCTGATAATTCTATCCCTGTTGTTTTCAGGAATCCGGGATAATTCTCTATGAAAGACGCTTCGTTTAACAGGCCGCCTATTTCTTCACCTATTAACAATGTGTTTAAACCAAATCTAGAGGTATAGATAGCTGCGCTTACTCCTGCAGGTCCTCCTCCTACTACAATTACATCATATTTCATAGTCCTAATAATTCTATAATTTTCTCTCTATTAAATCCTACCACAATATTTCCATCTATATCTATAACTGGAACTCCTTGTTGTCCTGACTTCATAACCATTTCCGCTGCTGCTTCGGGATCCATAGACACATCTATTTCTTTAAAATCTATGTTGTTTTCTTCTAGAAATCTCTTCGCATAATGACAATGATGACAGGTTGGAGTCGAATATATGACAATTTTCATTTTAATCACCGAATACAAGATTTTTAGGTTATAAGATATTTAAAATATTATCGGAAACATTTATTAATGGAAATTTTGCCCTTAAATAGTATGCCGAGGTGGCACAACCTGGTACTGCGCAGCCCTGGAAAGGCTGTTTCCTAACGGATATGAGGGTTCAAATCCCTCCCTCGGCGCTTTTAGTAAGCTTTAAATAATCGAGAATATTAATTAACGACCTATGCTAAATCAAATAAAAACTGCCGTATTGTTGGCTGGACTTACAGGTATTTTATTAATTATAGGTTTCTTCTTCGGAGGAGAACTAGGTTTGATAATCGCTTTTGCAATAGCTATGCTTCTCAATTTTGTTTCATATTGGTATTCAGACAAAATAGTATTAAGAATATATAGAGCAAAAGAACTTCCAGAATCTAAGTATCCTAAAATCCACAAATACATAAAAGAAGTTTCTAAAAATATGAAAATACCTAAACCTAGAGTTTACTTAATTCCTACAGATAATCCTAATGCATTTGCTACTGGAAGAAATCCTAAACATTCTGCAATTGCTTTAACTGATGGAATCATGCACTTACTTACTGAAAAAGAATTGAAAGGAGTTATTGCTCATGAACTAGCTCATATAAAGAATAGAGATACTTTAATTTCTACTGTTGTAGCTACAATTGCTGGAGCAATTTCATTCATAGCTATAATGGCTAGATTTGCAGCAATATTCGGTGGTGGTAGAGACAGAGGAAGAGGTTTAGAGCTAATTATTATTGGACTTCTAGCTCCATTCATTGCACTGATAATTAGATTGGCAATTTCTAGGAGTAGAGAATATCTTGCTGATGAGACTGGAGCTAAGTTAAGTAAGAATCCTGAAGGTTTAGCAAGTGCTCTAAAAAAGATAAGTGAAGCTTCGAAAAGGCATCCACTTAGATTTGGATCTCAAGGTACTTCTCATTTGTTTATTGTTAATCCATTTAGTAAATCTGCTTTAGTAAATTTATTTAGTACTCATCCTTCAACACAAAAGAGAGTAGAAAAATTAAGATCTTTAGAGGTGTAAAAATGAATAGAAAAAGAATTGCAATTGCTGTATTAATTGCTGCACTTTTTGGCGCATTTTGTGCTTATGGAACTTCAACTATTGAAATTCCAGGATTTGAGATGACTGTCGCATACCTATCAACAATTTTCTACGCTAGGTTACTACTTGGAGTTTTCGTTGGAATTGGAGACAATATAAAAATTCTAAAAGGAACTTACAAGAATGCTGCTTTAAGAGGAGCAATATTCGGTATATTAACAAGTATAGTAATCTCTTTTTATGGTGGAGCAGTAACTTTCATAGGTGCTGGAATAATATACGGAATAATAACTGACTTGCTAGCAACAAGGTTTTCAAAATGAAAAAAGAAATAATATTCAGTTTGTTTTTTATTTTAGTTGTACTTATTTCTGGTTGTTCTCAACAACAGGAAATAAATAGTTTCGAAGAATGTGTAGCTGCTGGCAATCCTGTTATGGAAAGCTATCCTAGACAATGTATGGCAAATGGTAAAACTTTTGTTGAAGAATTATCTGAAGATGAAAAACTGATGTTAAATTGTGGTAATGCTGGGGGAATTTGGATAGCAGAAGTACTAGAATGTGAAGGTATTTCTGAAGAAGATTGTATTAAACTCGGTGGAACATTTGATGAGTGTGCTTCCGCTTGCAGGAATGACCCTACCGCAGAGATTTGTACTCTGCAATGTGTACAAGTTTGTTCTTTTATTAAAGACCTTGATATGACATTAAGTGAAGCTATAGAAATTGCTAAAGACAGTGATTGCGCAGATACGGGAGAATTAACTAAAGATGTTATGTACAACGCCTATACAAAAACCTGGTGGATAGGTCTTGATCCATTTGAAGAAAAACCGGGATGCAATCCTGCATGTGTTATTAACGTGGAAACCGGAGATGCTGGAATAAACTGGAGATGTACTGGTGCGATTCCTCCATAAAATTAGATCTTTTTATCTATTAATTCTTCTTTAATTTCTTCTTTTTCTCCTGTTAATCTATACTTCAAATCATTAAGTATGTTCATGTAAACTATAAATGCATCATAAGGTGAGTTATAGGGATTAAAGTATTTGTGTACGTCTCCATCAGCAAACCATTTAGTACACATGTAGTAAAAGTGATCAGAAGTCTGTAATTTTCTCCAATCTTCAATTAGTTCTTTATTCTTACTTGCCAATATATCCTTTTCCATGGAATAGAGTCTATCTACTGCAAACTGCTGCATTCTATTACCTAACCACGCTGAAGTGTCTCTCTCTATGTCTGCCCAGGACATTACATGAGGCACATCTATACATCCCACACAATCATATGAGTTTATAACTTCACTAGGTGTCTTAAAATTATTATCCGGATGTTTCAGTAATTCTCCTGGTAGATGTTCAAGGAAATTAAAAATTCCTGTTTCTATCCATTGATGTTCTCCTAACGTTTCATAATCCATAAATAAATTAACAACGTTTCCATTGCCATTAACAGCAGAAACCCACTGAGCAAATTTTGGGGCGGTTAATGGAAACTCAGCCCAGTCATGAGTTGAGAATCTAAAAGCAACATCGTCTGATAGTTTATAATTCTTTAAGAGGGCCTTTATTTTTGAAGTGTTTACCGGGGTATACAAGAAGTTTGGACTTCTCCATCCTAGCATATAGTCTGATCCTTCTACTAGAATTCCCTTGTAGCCCATGCCTTCGATAAAATTCGCTAAATCATTAGTGTATATTAACTCAGTATTCCTAAATACAGTAGGAGTAACTCCGAATAATTCTTTTATTTTTTTCTTATGCAATTTTACTTGATTCTTAAACTCATTTTTCGAGTATAGATATGAAAGAGAATGATGGTATGTTTCAGATAAAACTTCAACGTTTCCTGTGTCTACTAGCTTTTGAAAACTTTCAAGAACTTCTGGTTTATACTTTTGAAATTGTTCTAATGCGACCCCTGAAAAACTGTAACTCAATTTTATATCATGTTTCTTAATTAAATTCAACATCAGATTGTTAGTCGGAAGATAACATTTTCTTGCTACTCTCTCTAATATCTCTAGATTATGTTTCTCATTGTAGTAATTGTGATGTTTACCAATATCAAATATAGAGTAATGCCCTAACCTATAGGGCTGGTGTACTTGAAAATAAAAACATATGCTAACCATTTTAACATATAATGTACATCATATATTTATATTTTACTTAATACTTGATGATATACTTCTATACACTTATCTGCTGTTCTGTCCCAAGTAATTTTATTTATCTCAACCCGGCCGTGTTCTCTTAAAGTACGTTGAAGCACAGGATATCTTAGTACATTAACTATTTTATCTGTTAGTTGATTTATATCCCAAAAATCAACTTTAAGACAATGGTTTATTACTTCTGAGACCCCTGATTGTTTTGAGATAATTACTGGACAATCATTCCTTATGGCTTCTAGAGGAGTAATGCCGAAAGGTTCGGATACTGAAGGCATTACGTAAACATCTGCCATAGCGTATAATTTATCAAGATCTTCATCAGGTACAAATCCTGTAAATAGGATCTTATCAGATAGTCCCATGTGAGCTACTCTCTCAATCATACTATGGTACATGTCTCCTTTTCCAGCTATTACGAACTTAACATTATCCATATGTTCTAAGACTCTCCTAGCTGCTTCTATGAAATAATCAGGACCTTTCTGTAAAGTTATTCTTCCTAAGAATAATACAACTTTATCCTGCTCTTTAATCTTAAACTGGCTGTGGTCAAATTGACTATCTGTTATGATAATTCCATTGTGTGCTACAAAAACTTTATTCGGATTTATTCCATAGTGCTTTATCACTTTATTTCTGGTAAAATCACTAACAGCGATTATAGCATCTGCTGCTTCAAAACCTTTCTTTTCTATCTCATATTCAAGTGGATTTGGGTTCCCACCACTTCTATCAAAAGCAGTATTATGGATATGAACTACTAATGGTTTTCCTGATAGCTCTTTTGCATTAATGCCTGCTAAATAAGTCAACCAATCATGAGCATGAATGATATCATATTGTTCCATTAATGCTATAGCTTTAGCCTTTTCAGCATAAAGGTGTACTTCATCATACAGGTCTTTTCCAAAGAACTTACCTGAGTAATTTAATTTAATATTATCATAAGTCTTAGAGGTCAGATATGCCTGTAATAATGAACTTATAGTACGAACCTTAAAGTTTAGACCAACCATTCTCACAAAATCAACGCTCATTCCTTCCTTTAG
>CP070803.1:250581-276094 GCA_020343615.1 Candidatus Woesearchaeota archaeon
CAAAGGGAAAAATTCTGGAAGTTGATTGTAAGACTGCTTTATTCCTGAGAGATACTACTGGAATTGGTGATACAGAATTAAGAGTAGGTACAGACCTATCCTTTACCCCTTTGACTAAAGCTAAAAACCGAACAGAGAATGCGACTTTCGTAAATGCAGACACAACAAATCTACCTTTCAAATCAAATACCTTTGATTATGTATTCTGCATGGGTTTATCCCCAGAAGTAGTTGATTTAGACTCATTTATCAAGGAGATTATCAGAGTCCTAAAACCTACAGGTAGAGCAAGAATCCTTGCTTTTGCAGAGGTTCTAGGTTTTGAAGCCTTCTTTTCACCCACTTTACTTAGAAATATTGCAGAAAAATACGGATATAGAGCCACAATAGAGCGAGAAAGATACGGAGGGGTAGACTATCACTTTATTACTTTGTACCCCTATGAAGATTTTTAATATTATAAAATAGTAGAAACTTATAAAAGGGGTATATAATAGATTATTTCTATGGATAAGGTAACTTTCCTTGGATCAGGTGGAGGAAGAATAGTAGTAGCCCATCAACTTAGAAGCACTGCTGGCTTTATAATTAATTTAGGAAATAAGCAGATTCATGTGGATCCTGGTCCTGGAGCATTAATCAGATGTAGTGCTTGCAAGATAAATCCTACAAGAACTAATATTATATTTGTATCTCATGGTCATATAGACCATGTAAATGATGTAAATGCTATAATCGATGCTATGACCCTTGGAGGAGCTAGGGGTAAGAAAGGAGCATTAATATCTACCAAGGAAGTAATTATGGGAAATAGAGTGCGAACACCCTGGATTAACTCATTTTACAAGAATTTATTAGAAAGTTGTTTTCAAGTAAAAGCAGGAGACGTAGTAAAAAGTGGTAATCTAGAATTTACAATTTCAGGAACAAAGCATGACGAACCTTGTGTTGGTTTTATATTAAGCGACGGAAGTGCTAGGATAGGATATACAGCAGATACAGCATACTTTGCTGAATTGGGAAAACAATTCAAGAATGTTGATCTGTTAATACTGAATGTTTTAAGACCTGGAAAAGATAAGTGGGGAACTCATTTATCTTCTGAGGATGTGCTTAGAATCATAAAAAAAGCAACTCCAGAATTAGCAATAATTCAGCATTTCGGTGCTAAAATGCTAAAATCTGACCCAGTTTATGAAGCGCGTTGGATTCAGAAGGAAACAGGCATTAGAACAATAGCTGCTACTGATGGTTTAAGTATTGGTTTAAGAAAAAAAGACTAAGAAAAATTTATATGTTTTATTATAGTCAATAATAAAATGGCAGGAGATTATGTCGACGTAT
Organism: Candidatus Woesearchaeota archaeon; assembly: GCA_020343615.1. Taxonomy (GTDB): domain Archaea; phylum Nanobdellota; class Nanobdellia; order UBA10117. The sequence continues at coordinate 251,926 of CP070803.1, forward strand.
CCGAATTAATAAGATATGAAGTTCCTAATATAACTCTTAAAGGAAATAAAATCCAACCTTCTGATATCGAAGAAATAAAAATTGGATCAATAGAAAAAGAGATTAATAATTCGAATATATTTACACTTGTTAAAAATGTGTGTACTTATTCTGGCGGTAACAAACTTCTATGTACATATTCAAAAAAATCAGAGAAGGGAAAGTTAAAAGTACAATCGTATTGGAATAGTGGAAAATTTAAGATAAAATTCAATGGCAAATGTTGCAAAGACACCTTAGATCTCATAGACAGAATTAAAGGGATAATAAATAGAAAGGAAAATTTTGGAGATATTGAAGAACTATTTACAAGTGACTGAATATAAATATCAGTTTATTCTTTGATTTTTTATCAAGCCTGCAAAAACCAAATCTTTCAAATTGTATTACTTCGCCTTCTTTTAACTTCTTGACATTAATTTCAGCTAAACCTTCTTTAACAGACTTATCAGGCATTAGAATCTCTACATTAACGTTCTCTTTTGCAGGAACCCATTGTATTTTTTGTATTTTGGGATCTAAAGATTGATTTTCTGCTAAAGTATATTTATTCTTACTCTTCTGAATTTTAATGTAATCTTTTAATCTTATGTAACTTCCTTTAGCATCTTTTTTAGGAATGTAAAATTCATCAGTAACCTTTAATTTTCTATATTCTCTTTTATCTGGATGAACCTTTATTTTCACTTCTTTATCTTTTACACCTGCAACCTTTATTTTAACAGGATTTTCAACAAAGAAATACCTATTACTAATAGGATCAATTATTTTCCTATTCTCAGCAGCTATTATTGACCAGTCTATCTTGGTTTCAGTCTTGGATAAGCCTACTTTAATTGCTAATTTTTCAAATGTTTTTGGGTGGATTCCCCTTCTTCTCAGAGCCTTTAAAGTGACTAAGGAAGGATCATCCCAACCACTAACTTTTTTCTTCTTTATTAGTTCCTTTATTTCTCTTCCTTGCGTTATTGCTCCAGCAATATGAAATCTTCCATATTGGATAAATGTCTTCTTCTCAAAGCCTAATTGCTCTGAAATCCAGTTCTGCAGCTCGATTCTCATGGTTCCGAACTCAGAAGACCTTAAAACATGAGTAATTCCGCATAATTCTTCCTCTACTGCTGCTGCAAAGTCATAAAGAGGCCATACTTTGTACTTATTACCTTGTTTGTAGTGTTTTTTAGAGGAAATTCTGAAAATAGCAGGGTCCCGCATTGCAGTATTAGGGCAACACATGTCTATTTTTAGTCTTAGAGTAGCTTCTCCATCTTTGTATTTACCATTAAGCATATTTTTCCACTCTTTTAAGCCAGAAATAGACGCTCTACACTCACAACATTGCCCTATATTTCTCAATTTTCTTACTTCTTCTCTAGAACAGAAGCATACATAAGCCTTATTTGCCTTGATAAGCCTTTCAGCATACTTATACATCTTAGGTATATCTTCTGACTCATAAACAGTCTTATCTGGCTTTATTTTTAGATAGTTAAATAGATCATCCTTTATTGAATCCACGTATTCCTGAGTTGCTTTCTCAGGATTGGTATCCTCGAATCTTAGAATAGATTTACCTTTGTACTTTTTTGCGTATAAGTGATTAATTAAGAAAGATAAAGCATGCCCTACGTGTATGTATTTTGAAGGTTCTGGAGGCATTCTAGTTACAACTCTACCTTCTTTGGCATTAGGTAATTCTTTAAGAGTCTCCTCTTTTTTCTCTTTTTTAAAGAATTCAGGGTGTATTTTTTTGAGTTCTTTTTCCTGGTTTTTATAACCTATTTTATTAACATCTTTGATGATCTCATTTATTTGAGGTAGGATAGTGTTTATTTTAGAAGCAGATATCAAACCTGAAGAAATTAACTTACCGATAATTGGCCCAGTTTGTGCTTTACCCTTGTGTTCATAAGCATTTGATAAAGCAAATTTCCTAATTTCTTTTTTTATATCTGTCATAAAAAAGAATTATAGTTAATGTAATTTAAATTTATTTATATTTCGCAAATACATATAAAATAGTAAACTGTAAAGTCTTCAGAGCGTAAATAGCAGATAAGATAGCTAAAGCGCGCTGATTTTTCTTGTTAGAAAGCTTTTTAAGACCAAAGGAAAACTGCTCTCACATGGAAATAGTAACTTTCGAGAATTCTAGAAACAAAACCCTAGTTGGCACTCTCTATCAAGCAGATTCGAAGGCAGTTATCGTAATGTCCCACGCATTTGCTAGTGATAGGACCAAGGAAGGCTTTGACACAATCGCAGGAGCATTAAAAACAGCACAATATAATGTGCTAACCTTTGATTTCAGCGGTTGTGGTGACAGTGAAAGTGATACATTGACTATTGGAAAACAAGTTGATGATCTATATTCAGCCATAGAATACGTTAAGAAATTAGGCTGTCAAAAAATAGGTTTATTTGGGTACAGCCTCGGAGGGCTAGTTTCTTTGAAGAGTTATAATAAAGACGTTGAAACCATAGTCCTCACTTCACCAGTAACTGATAAAATAAAGTATACATGGGATAAACGCTACACTCCAGAGCAACTTAAGAAATTATATGATAAAGGTTATATAACGAAAGTAAAGGAAGATGGCGTCAAGAGGGTGATTTTAGTTGATAAACAAATGCTAAAAGACAGAGAAAGTGTAAATCAAGAGGAACTTTTGAGAAATGTCGCATGTCCAGTGCTAATCCTTCATGGAAATAAAGATAACCGTGTGCCTTTGGAAGATTCTATCGCTGCCATTGAATATCTTCCTTCAGAATCCAAATTAGAAATAGTTGATGGGATGGACCATTATTTGCATAAACACCTAAATATAATTACAAACAAGACTGTGAGCTGGTTTGAGGAACACTTATAGTATCATAAAATGAAAAATTATGAGACAAAAGAAGTAACTAAGAGTAAAAGTTAGGTCCTAATTTTTTAAGTATGGATTTATTCTTGCTGAAATAATCTCTTACAGGTTTTAGCATACTGACTAATTCATCAGCAACAGTATTTTTTAAATCAGTGGGGTGTAGTTTACCCTCCTTAAAAGTATTTTCCAGATCTTCATAACTATAAAAATGTACATCCCCACCGTATTTTTTAGGTCTTTTTACAGTAATTGTTGATTTCTTATCTTTAAATAAAATATACTTGCAGATTTGTAAAAGAGGATTATCTCTTATTTCACCCAGAGGACAGTAAGCTCCTGAAATTCTCCTTTTTATTTTATCCTCAGGGTCATGTACTCTAATGAGAGTTTCAGGTTTGGAGGAACTCATCTTAACTCCAGGACCCTTTAGACCTGTAATTAGAGGAGTGTATATCTCTACTCTGCTTTTATATCCCAACTTCTTCAAATACTCCCTTCCTAGCATATAAGCATGTCTGTTTTCAATTCCTGCTAGAGATATATCCACATCCAATGCTTCTTGATCTATAGATTGCATTATTGGATATAATAATTCGGAAACCCTTGGCTTAGCCATCCTGCAGACTTCTCTTGCAGCTCTAGTTGCCCTTTTTATAGTAATCATAGAAGATAATCTTAATGTATCTTCTACATATTTTCTATCGAATTCAAACGAAGATCCACGGACAATTTCTGGTTCTTCCTTCCATGGTAAAGCTAATTTAACACATTGTCCAGTATAATCAGCTAAAAGTTTGGCTTTTTTCCATGGAGCCTTTAACTCATCTAAAGAAGCGTGAATATCAGCAAGTAAAACTATACATTTTACTCCTGCTTGCTGTAGCTGCCATAATTTAGTAAACTGAAGTAGATAGCCAATATGAAATGGACCAGTAGGAGCAATTCCAATGTAAGCTACAGGCTTTTTCTTTTTCTTTAATAATTTCTTAAGGTCTTCTTCTGTAACTATTTCTTGTGTGTTTATCTTTATGAGCTCGAGTCTTTCTTTTAATTCCATAAGAAATAATATTAGTCTATAGCTTTTTAATTTTTTGTTAATATTTGATTTAGAATTAAAAGAAGGTTAATTACTAATCGATTTATACGTCATCCGTATAATTGTCCCGTTTTCATATGTTCTGAAGTTATATCTATCTTTTCTATCTATGATGCGACGTTTAAGCTTATCATCTATAGGAACTGATTTAGTAAAAGCATCGGGAAAACCTATAGTACGGTATTCTTTTGAATCTACATCAATATCAATTACAACACAGCTTTTAATATAGCATCCATCCTTACAGTCTTTTCTTGCAATTTTAGTTATTTCTACCCCAGGTAAGTCTTTAGATGTGATAGCAGTTAAGAGTTCTTCCAATAACTGCTTTTGTTCCTTGTTTAAGCTAAGCCCCTCTATTATAGGATCTATAACTAATTGTTTAGCTTCGTTTTCCATGTTAATTCCCTTAAGCAAAGAAATCTTTATATATTTTATTAATTAGTGGTGATTTGTGAAAATGAAAGAGTCAGACCTAAATAAAGCGGATGTATATGAATTAGCAGGGAAAATTATAGATACTATGCCTAAAACAGATCAAATAGATCCCATCCTAGATGCACTAATCTTAAAAACTTTAGCATAAGAAGAACTGAGAGCATCACAATCTTCAATTGAGATACCTGTCATAGAGATATTATCTCCGCGAAATATAAAATATTTAGAGTGTGTTTATGATGATGACATTGATAAGATAGTGCGTAATCGCAGCGAGATATTAGCAGAACAAGGTGAAATAGAACTGGAGCTTTCTACATATTTATGTAGATTACATAAAAAGGAAGAATAAGCCCAGAGCTTATTTCTTCTTAGATTTTTCTAATTATTAGAAATTCTAATTTCTAAAGGAGTACAGTATCTTTTTTTACAAAAATCTGGCTTGTCTTTCTGCTTTTCACATAGTTTACTTCTAGTTAAATAAGGGCACGACCCTTCAATATTTACAAGACATATATTAAAGAGAGGTATCGTCAATTCAACTAGATCTTTAAATTTTTCATATCTATCAATATCTTTTTTCTTCACTAAAATGTATCCAGAACCAGTACAACATTCTCCGCACTTCTTACATTCCATTTTAACTTAGCTTTTCTGAAAGTTTTTCTTTAATATAGGGTGCGTGCATAAATCCAACAAATATTGCTGATTTTTTCGAATTAAGGTTAGGCTCTATTTTATTCCATACTTGTTCATTTGACAAATCTAATAAATCTTTATAAAATTTCAATAGTTTTGCTTCTGAAGATTTAAACATAACTCTAACATCTGCATTTTCTTCTTTAGAATTTATTATTCCTCTAAGTTCAGATAAATTATCGTATAAATTATTTTTATAATACTCCATAACTTCAATTGCTATATCATCATTTGATTCGCGTAAGAGATATGATTCTACTCCAGATAGTAATGCACCTAATTTTGATTTAATTTCGTCATTAGATACAGTAGGATTTACGAGGATATTATCTTGGATTAATTTATTTGTGAGACAAATAATCCCACCAACCGGATTTTCCTTAGATAAAGTTTGTACATTTTTTAAGAAATCATACCCAATATAAATTAGCTCTTTTTTATTATTCTTTGAATAAGATACTATCAATTCTCCATCTTGAGAATATTCTCCGTTTTCATTAGCTTCGCAGAATATTCTTTCAGGATTATAAGTATGTAAAAAATTTTCAATCGCATCCGTCATTGTAGGACCATGTATTACTGAATATAATTGTATATTTTTCTTATCTAAAATAACACCAGTCTTAATAATTGGTTCCATTTTATTCTATTGGGAATCTTAAAATAGCGGCGTAATTACCTAGATTAGATAATTGATTTCCACCACGAGTACCAGCAGATATTAATTCCCATCTACCTCCTTCTCTGTCAACTTGCTCAACGTATTCTTCGAATTCATCTTCAGGAGCACCTTCACATATTAATAATAACTCTACTGCATTCATTTGTAAGGCTTTTTCTACTTCTTTTTTTCCATAAGAGGCATGACTTGGATTTGTTCTTAGAATATTGAAAAATTCTTCAACTAGTTCTTTTTCCCTTGCTATTTGCTCTTCAGCTAGTATCTTCTTACATTTCTCAACTAGTTCTTCTAATCCTTGTTCTCCCGTATAACTTGTACTTTCAGTAGCTATTATCTTCTTTCGAATAGGTTCTAGCAAGTAATCCATAAATTCCTCTTTTGCGGGTCCAGGACCACCCAATAATATGCCCGTTACTTTCTCATTGTTCAGAAATTCTTTTTTTACAACCTCTGCTATGTTCTTAAACCAGTCCTTTTCTAGACCTTCTCTAACTCTTGCAAATCTTGCTGCACTCTGTCCACCTTTTCTTGTTTTACCAGGTACTAATGAGGTATCGTCATGAACCACTTCAATACTTGCACCTTTTAAATATCCGATAGACGCTCCCTGTTTATCTATTACTATTAAACCATAAAGTTTCTTAGGCTCTAGCATCCTTTTCAGAGGATCTAGATGAAAAATCTGATCACACTTGTATAACTTTATGTCCAAAGGTCTAGGAGGCTCTATAGCCCATATTTGATAATCCATAACACCTGGATTATCCGCAACATTTCCTGAGAATAGAGCTAAACCATTTTCAGGTAATTTTTTGTATAATTTAAGTTGTTGGAGCATTTTTTTCAATGCTGATTGAACATTTTTTCTAGTAGTTTTTGATTTAATATTTTCAGAAGTGCCATACTCATTATCTAACTGCTGATTAATTAGATTTAGATTATAGCCTGCAGGAACATAGACAGAAATAAGTTCAGTGTGTCTAGCTCGATACTTAGACAATTCTCTTATTAGTTTCTTCAACTTGAACTTTGATTTTGAGTCTTCCATGAGAGATATCTAAAATAATGAACTTAAAAATCTTTATGAATTGAAAAATTAGAGTAACTTACAATTAACATTGCTATTCTATTGCTTTTGGTAAAGATTCTTCAACTATTGTTACAAATCTTTCAGCTTTTCTCTCATCTGAAACTTCTTCCTCTAAGAGTAAAATCTCTTTCCTTAAAGCATCCGCTTTTTCAGTCTCTCCTTTATCTTCAAGAATATCGATTATTGATCTTAGAATATTAATACCTTTTGTAGTTCGTTTTTTTACGTCTTCCAGCTCTTTAACGATTTTATCTAACTCTTTGAATTCTTTATGAAATAGTCTTCTTATTTTTGATTGCATACATCTACCCCTGACCTTTCATTATTCTAGGAAGCTTTTCTTCTACTAATAAAGCAAGCCTTTCAGCTTTTTTATCTTCATAAATTTCTTTTTCAAGAAGTACGATTTCGCCCCTTAGTTTTTTCGCTTTATCAGATTGACCACCTTGCTCTAAAAAACTAGATATTTTTTTGAGAATTTCTATACTTTTTTGAGTTCTCCCCTCCACGTCATCCAATTCTTTTATTACTTTTTTTAAACTCCTAATCTCTTTTCTAATCAATCTTTTCGTACCAAATACCATACAATTATAATATATTTTTAATATTATAAAGTTATTGGTTATAAAAAGACCATAAGAGATTTATACCTCGATTTTAAATAACGAACAATGGACTCGTCAATTAAGTCAAATATATGGAAGATGTACCTGTTCGGTTTTTTCCGTAGTTTGCACTTTATGGGCGGAGTTCTAGTTCCATTCTATACAATATGGGCTGGATTAAGTCTAACACAAGTACTACTAATTCAATCTTGGTTTATGGTCTGGATATTTATATTAGAAGTTCCAACAGGAGCAGTAGCAGATTATATTGGTAGAAAAGGATCCATTTTAATATCAGGATTTTTTGGAGTTCTCGCTCCAATAGTTTATACAATTGCTCCGAATATTATGTTCTTTCTAATAGGAGAGTTACTATGGGCCTTGTCCTTCTCCTTAATATCTGGAGCCGGAGATGCACTAGTTTATGATACTTTAAAACAAATAAAAAAAGAAAAAGAATCTAAGAAGGTGTTTGGTAAAACTCATAGCTCTCAATTAGCAGGAATTATGATTGCGGCTCCAATAGGAAGCGTTATTGCTCAAACCATAGGATTAAGAGAGACTATGTTGTTTATGGCTTTACCCATAGCCATAGCCGTTATAATATCATTAACTTTCAAAGAGCCAAAAGCAACTGAAGAATTAGAGAAGAGATATTTCAAGATACTAAAAGAGGGGGTTATCTATTTCAAAAATCATAAAACACTCAGAGTATTAGCAACTGATTTTATATTCGTAGGAATGATAGCCTATTTTACTCTATGGTTCTACCAACCCAAGTTAATGAATTCCGGATTAATGCTCGGATACTTAGGAAGCGTGCATGCTATTTTAGTACTAGTAGAAATAATCATCATGAACAGTTATTCATCTTTTGAAAGAGTTCTAGGCTCAAAGAAGAGACTAATATTTATAAGTTCATTAATTCCAGGAGTTTTTTTGGTAATTGCAGGTTTAGTTAGTTATTTACCATTATTAATATTATTAATAATAATAGCTGGGGGATTATCTTTTGGTAGAAGACCATTAATGCAAAATTATATGCATAAATACATCCCTTCGGATAAGAGAGCTACAGTAATATCTTCAGTTTTTATGATGCAGACTCTAGTTTTAGCAGTAATGAATCCAATAGTAGGGAAACTTGCAGACTGGTCGTTGAATAACACCTTTATAATACTAGGAGTAGCAGCACTGATTTTTACTTTTATCTCAAAAATAGAAGAAGATATATTGCTGGATTAATTCTTTATTTTCAAATTCTTAATTCGCATAGCTCCTTTAATTAGATTATCTAATTTAGGATCGTGCTTTGATTTCTTTAGAGTGTATGTTTCTAGTTCAGCTCCTAAGCTCATGTTTTTGTCTTGCTTGTATTTCCTTATTTCTGCAATAATATTACAGGCTTTCTTTCCAAGCTCCAAGGATTTTTTATCTATAGAATATCTATAGTAATCAAAATTCAATAAATGAATACTTTCTTTTCCATGGTACTCTTTGAATAATAGATGGTATAACTCTTCTGTTATGTGTGGAATAAACGGAGACCATAATACTAGACTATCAAAAACACACTTGTATAGAGTCCAAATAGCGGAATCAGCATCAGCTGAATCTTTACCGTATATTCTATATTTAATCATTTCTAAATAAAAGTCACATAATTCGTGTAAAAAGAACATTTCAAGTTCTTTTCTGGCTCTGGATATCTTATACGACTCAAAGTATTTTTTGTAAGTATTCTTAGTTTGTTGAAGTCTCGATAGAATCCACTTATCTTCTATTTTTAATTTAATTTTCCCACCTTTATATCCAGGTATATCTTTCTTATAGGGATCGAAGAATCTACAAACGTTCCATAATTTAGTTAGCAATTTAACTCCTCTAACCAACTCTTTTTCTTTGAATGGCAGGTCTTCTCCAACACCTGCGGAAGCTGCCCAGTATCTTACTGCGTCTACAGGATACTTAGCTAATAAGTCCGGTAACCAGATGACATTGCCAGCTGATTTATGCATGCCTTTTCCCTTAGGATCGAGAACGTAGGTGCCGATCATTACATCTTTCCAAGGTATGCTTTTATACAGTAAATAAGATTTAAGAGTCGTATAGAAGGCCCAAGTCCTGATGATATCATGACTTTGAGGTCTTAAACTCATTGGGAATATTCTTTTGTATAACTTTGGATTTTTCAATTGCTGTGAAGCTATTTGTGGTGTCATACTTGAAGTCATCCAGGTATCAAAAACATCCTCATCTGGTATAAATTGAGTAGATCCGCATATACATTTCTTCTTTGGTTTTTTGTATAGAGGATCTAAAGGTAAGTCCTTTTCATCTGCTAATAAGATTTTGCCGCATTTTTTACAATACCATACAGGAATAGGAACTCCGAAGTATCTTTGTCTTGAAATACACCAATCCCATCCTAGATTATTAGTCCAATCTTCTAGTCTTTTCCTGTAAAAATAAGGATTCCACTTTATTTTCTTAGATTGAGATATTATTTGTTTTTTGTACTTCAAGGTCTTGATAAACCATTGATCTGTTACCAGATACTCTACAGCAGTTTTACATCTCCAACACATTCCTACTTCTTGCTGTAAGGGCTCTGATCTAATCAAATAACCTTTGCCATCTAGTTCGTCTTTTATTGCTTCTTTAGCTGTTCTGAAGTCTAGTCCTTTGAATTTTCCAGCAAGTTCGTTTAATTTCCCATCTTCCGTGATGCATATTTTTAAAGGAAGCTTGTGTTTTTTCCACCATTCTATATCTGTCGTATCACCAAAAGTACATATCATAACTATTCCTGATCCAAATTCCCTGTCTACCTTTTCATCAGTCATAATAGGAACTTCGTAATTGAATAGAGGAACTATAGCTGTTTTGCCCACTAATTTTTTGTATCTCTTGTCCTTAGGATGCACAAAAACCCCCACACAAGCAGGCAATAATTCAGGCCTTGTTGTGGCTATTTCTATCTTTCCACCACCTTTTAGGTCAAAATAGAGGTAATTAAGAGTTGTATTTCTAGCTTTACTTTCAACTTCAGCTTGAGCTAATGCTGTTTGGTGGTGCGGGCACCATAGAACAGGTTCTTTAGCACGGTAGGCATCTTTTTGCTTTACAAGTTTTAAGAATGCTAGTTGTGATATTTTTTGCGCATTAGGCTCAATAGTTGTATACAATAAATTCCAGTCATGAGAATGACCAAGCCCTTTAAATGCTCTATTAGCGTAATCTTTTTCTACCTTAGCTGCTTCTTCTCTACATAATTTTCTGAATTTATTTCTAGGCATGTCTCCTTTAGAAATGCCATACTTTTCTTCAACGTATTTTTCAGTAGGAAGACCATTATTATCAAAACAAGGAGGAAAATAAACCTCTTTACCATTCATTCTCCAGAATCTAGCCATAAATTCAAACTGAGTATAATGTAGAGCATGGCCTACGTGTAAATGTGCTGCAGAAGCATAAACAGGAGGCGTATCTATAGAATATATTTCCTTTTTAGATTTAGAATTAAATTTGTAGATCTTTTTGTCTGACCAGTATTTCTGCCACTTCTTCTCTAATTCTCTGAAATCTGGTTTCTTAGGAAACTCTTTTTTAGCCATAGTATTCTCCTTTGAAAGACAGGTTTAAAATATTTTTTCTTGAGTAAACTTTTTAAAGGGATAAAAATCTCAAATAAGAAGTACCTGTGACTGAATGTATGAAGGAGGTCAAAATGGAACTAACAAAAGAGCAAATAGATTCTATTTATAGACTCATAGAAAAAGCACGAGACTCTGGTAAAATAAAAAAAGGAACCAACGAAGTAACCAAGAGTGTCGAAAAAGGAGAGTCTAAATTAGTTATTATTGCCGAAGATGTAAATCCAAAAGAAATAGTGATGCATTTACCCATGCTATGTGAAGAGAAGAAAATTCCATACGTATGGGTTCCTACAAAAGCTGAATTAGGCGCGTCAGTTGGCTTAACTGCTCAAGCAAGTAGCGTGGCTATAGTTAATGAAGGGGAAGCTAAGAAATTACTACTTAAAGTGATATCAGATATACAAAGTAAACCTTCTAAACCAAAGGAAGAGAAGAAAGAGGAACCTAAAGCAGAAGAGCCAAAAGAGGAAAAGCCTGCTGAAGAGAAACCAGAAGAACCTAAAGCTGAAGAAAAGCCTAAGGAAGAGAAGGCTCCTGAACCAGAAAAGAAAGAAGAGCCTAAAGAACCTGAAGCTGAAGAAGAAAAGCCTGAACCTAAACCAGCAAAAGAAGAACCTAAAAGTGAATAAAGATGGCAGAAGAAGCACCAAAAGAAGAAAAAACTGAAACTGAAGAAGAACCTAAACAGGAAGAAAAACCAGAAGGAAAGGAAGATAAAAAATCAAAAGTAAAGAGAGAGTTCAAGGATGTAGCATATCCTGCTAAAGTTCTGAAGATAGTTGGAAGAGTAGGTGGAAAACAGAGTTGCCAGCAAGTTAGATGTAAGGTTATGTCTGGAAGGGATGAAGGTAAGATTATGAGACGTAATGTTCTAGGTCCTATAAGAATAGGGGATATATTATTATTGAAAAATACAGAAATGAGTGCCAGTAGATTAAAAGGAGGAAGGAAGGCCTGATGGCAGAATGCTCTTTTTGTAACAAGGAAATAGAAAAAGGAAAAGGCACTATGTATGTTAAAGAAACCGGTAAAGTATTATGGTTTTGTTCTTCTAAGTGTGAAAAACATATGCTAAAATTAAAAAGAGAATCAAGAAAAACTAAATGGGTTAAATAAAAATTAACCTATAAATCCCATACCAATAGTTTGATCGCTAATATCTTCTATGAGTTTTTCATATTTATTTAATGCTTTTTTAAAATACTTATTTAATTCTACTTGTTCGCGCATTTTTTGTAGAACTTTTAGATTATTAGAACCAAGCTTTAGATCTGTAGTAATTGTTGTTATCCATCCTATTCCATACTCATTGGAAAGTTCGAAGTTTATCTCAGCGTAATCTCTCTTTTTTGTAATTGTAGCCTTTCCAACAACAGAATCATCACAGACTACATCACCTGTAAAGACTCCATTTTCATTGTATTTTAATTTTCTTTTATTAGTTAGTCTTTTACCCATCTTTTCTATCTTATAAGTATCTGCTCCATTTGATATTATATCATTTACATGCTCACGTATTCGAAGTAAGGCACATAAACCTCCTAAACCGAGATCTGTATTAGCAAATACGAAAAAGTTAGGATTAATGTTATCACCAAAAGTTACACTTATGTCTGCATACGCATCGTCTCGTGTAGCTCTAAGTTTTCCAATATACTGTTCATTCTGTTCTAAATTTTGTTCATAGGATCCATCGTCATCATATACTATATTCTCTAATCCTGATATTTTGTTACTCATTTTACCTATTTGAGTTGGATTAAGAACAAAATATTGTTTTTTTTCTATTTGATTAGCATTCAGAACTTGGGAAGATTCTGTCTCTACCATTTTTAATCATTCATTACTTCTAGTTAATCAGAGTATATAAGCTTTTGTATGGTGGTTTTGTAATTAATTTTTGTAAGGATTCCAACCAGGAATTAAAGGATTATAATTAGGCATAAGATTTTTTACACCTTCTACGAATTCTCCTAATCTAAGTGTTACCTCGTTGTTACTGAAATCTTCTTTATTATAACAAATATGATTCATAGGCATAAGATTTTCTATAGTTTTTACAACCCTTACAGTTCGATTTGATTTTCCTTCTTTTTTAAGTATCTTAACTAAACTTTTTGTTTTTGCCATTTTAGGTTTATCACCGATTGAAGAGCTTATATAAGCTTTTCTATACTGCTCTTATAAATTTACAATCCGGGTCAACTTCTACAAAATGATGTGCCCTCCCTTCTCTATAGGTTTGACATTGGTTTTCAGGTTGATTATCTACATCTTCTCGAGGATCATGGGCCACATCGCATACCCAATCTTCTATCATCCAATTAACATCCTCATCAGAAAGACAAGGACCATCACTTAGGTCTATTTCTAAGTCCAGTCTGTTCTTACACTCATCAATGCATTTCTGAGTAGCTAGCTCTTTTACTGATGTCTCAGATTTAGGTTCTAGCTCGGAATCTGAGCTTTTAGTGCATCCGCTACAAAAGAGGATTAAAATAAATAGAGCAATAGTCAATTCTTTTTTCATTTTTTCTTACGAAAGTATTTCTTATCTAGCTTCTTAAAGAAGTCTGTTTTAAAGTACAGGTAGATTATTTCTGGTATTCCTAGGATGTTTACTATTATGAATATTATAAACCAAATTTTATCATTGTTTCTAGCAGAATACCACAATGCAAAAGCCTTCCAGAATAGTGTCCAGGCTAATATTATTGCTATAACTAATAAAAAATAGACCACAGGGTCAATGGCGCATAACATTTTTATTTCCTCCTCAATTTTCTAATTTCTTTTCTTTGCTTCTTCCACTCCTTGAAGAATCTTTCACAAGTCTTAGGAAGTTTTTCAGGTTGTACTCTAAATACTTCACGAGCACAATTAAAATAATTTTCCATTTCTTGTACTGCTTTTAGAGCAGGTCTCCCAGCAGTAAATTCTAGTCTTATAACTCCATCCTGAACTTTATTGGATTTTAAGATTTTAATTAAACCCATATCTCCAGTTCTGTAGACATGAGTTCCTCCACAAGCTTCTACGTCAAATCCTGGAATTTCTATGATTCTTAACTCAGCTCCAGGAACTGCCCCTCCTTGATAAATTCTGAATCCATACTCCTTTTCAGCGTCTGCTTTGTCTACAAATGACTTATTTACTTCAATGTTTTTCGTAACGAATTCATTTGCTAACCTCTCTATATTCTGTAGTTCTTCATCTGTTAGATTGTCCCAGTGCGTGATATCTAACCTAGCTCTATCTTCAGTAACAGACGAACCTGCTTGCCAGATATGCTCGCCTAATACTGCACGTGCAGCACCATTAATCATGTGAACAGAGGTATGATTTCTCATTAGATCCAGTCTCTTATCGAAATCAATTTCACCAATAACCACCTGTCCTTTCTTAAGATTGCAATCTTCTACTTCATGAACTATGTGTCTTCCGTACTTTATTACTGAAACGACTCTGCATTCATTTAGAGTTCCATCATCAGATACCTGACCTCCTGCTTCAGCATAGAAGAGAGTTTTATCTAGAATTACATATCTGTTGTCTATTACCTTCAAAACTTTAGCTCTGAATTCTCTCTGATTCTCATTAGAAGGAAGGAAAAGTATATCTGTAGGAGTTATCTTGGATAAGTCAAATCCCATGTCTTTTACTTCTACAGCTTTTTCTTTTTTTCCATGTAATTTGGATACTTTTGCTGAAAAATCAGTAGGTATCTTTATTTTTGGATTTATTTCCTTTAGTTGCTCAGGTAGGATTCCCTTAGAATCATATAATTTAACAATATCATTATCAGATAGCTTTTTGTCTTTTATCTTAGACAAATAGGTCTTTATTTCTCCTTTAGTCTTATCGTATTTTTCTTTCTCAGTGCTTAATATTTTCTCAACTTGAGGTAATTTTTCAGTTAAATCAGGATATAAAGACCTTAGAATTCTAGCATGCTCTCTTGCTAAATCTTCTAAGTCAATATTCCACTTGTTTGAATCAATAAACCTTAAGGCTCTTCTCAAAATAAACCTTAGATTATAGCCACCCCCAGAATTAGAGGGTAAGGCACCATCTGCTAGAGCAAACAATAATGTTCTTGAGTGGTCTAGAATAGAATATAATCCCTGTAATGGCTCAATTGCTTTTTGTATTTCTTTCTGAGACTTTCCTAGTTTCTTAGAAACGAATTTCCATGATTTATCTATGTTTTCAGGCTCATCTACGTCAATTATCCCACCGTATTTACTAAAATCCTGAATTAGTTTTTTATCTACTTTAATACCCGCCTTCTTAGAATACTTGTTAACTAAAGACCCAAAAACAACGTCATAACTAGTAGGAGTACCTTGAGTTATCCAGCAGTTTCTCTCCAAGCCAGCTCCCATATCTAGTACTTGTAGATTTAATTTCTGAGGGCCCTGAGCAGTTTCTTTGAACTGCATATAAACCTGGTTTCCCAGTTCTAAGCCTCCTGCGAAAAACTCTAAACAAGGACCGAAATTGCCTCCTCCTAACCAGACATCTTCATGGAAGACTAGTTCTTCGGCAGGTATCTTTAATCCTTTAGTTACCCAAGTATAGATTTGCTCAAGATATTTGTTAGGTTTATACTTATGAGGTGGAAGGAAAGCATGCTGGCCGATATGGACGTGAGAGGTGTAATGTGCTCCAGTAATTCCAACGTTTTCTACGTCGTTGAACCTTAAGCTAGGTTGAGGAATTATCAAAGGATTTGCTGGTGGTTTTATTTCCCCACTAACAACATATGGTTGGAAGCAGTAAATAGATGCTTCGGTAAACCAGGTATCTGGTCTCCATCTAGCTATAACTGGATATCTCAGTATTTCGGTGTATCCGAATTTTTCAAATAATTTAGAAAATTCCTTCCAAGTATCTATATATTCTAATTTTCTTTTTCCCGGAGGATTTCCTATGAAAGTATATTCTCCTGAACAGGCAGCTTCACCACAAACATCCCTTTTTTCAATAGACCAAAAGGGTTTTTTACATTTTTTACAAGTGTATCTTTTGAAGCCCTTATTTTTGATGTAGGTAGTCGGATAATATTTCGAAGATGATTTCCAGAATTTCTTTCTTAATTCTGCTTTAGATACCATTAGATATTAAAGGGAAGTGAATGTATTTAAATTTTTATTATTTGCACATAGATATGTATTTTTTTATTGTATTCTTTGTATACTCGCATAAATTTGGAAGATCTAACACTTCCTTCAAAGAAAACCAACCATATTCTATTCCTTCTTCATTTAATTTTACTTCTGTATAGTTTGTTTTACAAACAAAATCAATAAATATGAAATGTTTTTTTTCTACAAAATCCTCGTCAAAAATACAGTCTTGAACACCGACTAGAGTAATATCATAGATATCTAGATTTGTTTCTTGTTTTATTTCTCTTTTCAAAGCATCAGCAATTTTTTCTTTTAATTCGACATGGCCTCCAGGAACAATGTATCTGTCACCCCATTTAGGCGATTTCATCAAGAAAACCTTACCTTTTTTGTTAAAAATCAGTGCTCCTACAGTTGGTTCAGGGTATTGTTTTTCTGCCATTATAAATATAAAAAAAGAAAACTAAATAAAGTTATTCGTTTTTACCAGCAATTTTACCAATCCAGATTGTTACTACTACTGCAATTATCGTGACTATTATTGCATACGCCCAAGGTCCCCCAGAAGATAAAGAACATAATGCTCCTGCTCCCTCAGTTCCACAAGGTCCTACAAATAGAGCTTTAATAGCGTCATTCCATGCTAAGGCAGCAACTAGTCCAAAGGCAGCTGTAAGTAAAGCGGCAATTTTTTCAATAACTTCTTTTCTCATGTTAATCACCGCTAGAATAGACTTATATTGTATTTAAAAATTTGATTTAGTATTAATTAGTTAATCTGTAACAATTTATATTAAGATTTGCTAACTTATTCGACATACTCTCTTGTCCACTAATGTATATCTTAGTATCCTTTTTACCAAAATCAAAATGACTGAAAATATTTTTTTCTATTTCTTTATAAGTTTTGTATTGTTCAGGATTTATGAGTCTTTTACAGTCTGGCAGCCATCTGTGCCACACATATCCACCAAAAATCCAATTTCCAATATAACACTTATGTTCTTTCATTTTAGCAACTTCTCCTGCGCCAAAGATCCTCTCCAAGTCATTCTCAGCATCAAGCCTCTTTATAGCAGATTTTGCAAGATTTTCAAGTTCTTTCAAGTCAATCTTTTTCATATTGTAATAAACTTTTTTCTCTGTTTCAGTTGCGTCACGTAATAGAAATTCCTCAAATTTATTTTCATCTTTATCTAATCTAAAAAGACGGACCCTAAATCTTTCAGATAGTGTTAGTTTTTTCATTTGATTATCATCCATCAATTATGCTCTTTTCCATCAAAATTCCTTTACCAAAACCTTTTCTATAGACTTCTTTTAATTTTTTATAACCTAACTTTTTATAAAATTCATAAGCAGTTATGCTAGAGTATAATTTAACTGACTCATATCCATTCTTTTTTGCTATATCTTCAAGATGCTTCATAATCTTAGTCCCAGTACCCTTACCGTGAAGATCTGGGTTAACGAAAACAACAAGAATTTCGTTTTTATCTATAGTATCGGTCCCCGCCATTCTATTGTTTTTAATAGCAACATAAATAGACTTCTTTTTTGACACTTCAATTGTTTTCTCAGGAGAGAATAAGTTGCACATGAATCTAATAACTTCTTCAGGATAATCCTTACTATTAACTTCATTCAAGTTTCTCTTAACTAAATTACAAAAATCTTCAGCATCTTCTTCTTTAAATTTTCTAATTTCCAATTTCATATATCCTCTTCAGAAATCACTTTTATTCCGTTTTTCTTTAATAATTCTGTAGTAACGCCATCACCATCTATGACATTTCCAGAGAAAGTACCATCGGATATCTTTCCACAACCACAAGAGGGACTTTTTTGCTTCAAAATAGCTTCTTTAACTCCAAATATTCTTGCTATTTCTAGAACTTCTTCAGCCCCTTTGTTAAAATTCTCAGTAACATCTTCCCCTGATTTGTTAATTACCCTATCTCCTACTATTTCTTGAGGTATTCTTGGCGTTGGTAATCCTCCTAATTGCTCAGGACATACAGGAATGAGAACTTCTTTCTTAGATAACTCTAGAACCTTATCACTTGGTTTAGACCTACCATCATATCTACATTTTATGCCTAATAAGCAAGCGCTACATAATTTTATCATAATAGCCAAGTTCTTTTGATTAGTTCTTGATTAGTTCTTTTTATAATTTGTTATTATAATTAGAGCGTCTTTTAAATAAATTAGTAAAAACGGCGCTAAGGATAATAAAACGAAAAATCCAAGCATCAACACAGTTATGCTTATTCCGATAAAGTCTATTAAGAATGCTGAAATAATTGCACCAATAATGCCCCCTAATGCACAGAGACTAGAATGGTAGCCAAAGTATATAGACTTCTTATACTTAGCCAAGATGATGTTACTAGATGGTCCTCTTAGTATTTCACCTACAGCAAATAGAATAGAAAATACAATGAATAAATAAAGATTTTTTGTTACATAGAACAACAGTAAACCAATTATACCCATTATCGACCAACCTATGAAAAATATTTTCTTCTCTCCGAATTTTTCACTTAGGATTCCTGAAGGTAATGAAAGTATTGTAGCTGTAATTCCCATGAACGAAAAAATCAATCCAGCAAACATTGCAGGAGCATTGGTTATACTCTCGAGTAAAATAGGCCAAACAACATTTCTGGCTGAAAAGTGTAGTGAGAAGATTAGTCCGTTGATTAAAACAGCTAACAATAGGAAATCTAATTTTTTAACTTTTCTAATTTTTTCAGGTTTGATACTACTTTTTAATTCGTCTAATGGTAGAATAAATATCAAGGAGAATAACGTCAGTACAGTAATAATAAAATAAGGTACTGTAAGTCCGAAAATCTCACCTAATGTACCACTGATAAAAGGACCAAAACTGCCACCTATTGAGGAAGCAAGGATTATAAAACCATACCCGATACCCAATTTTTTTACAGTATCTGAAATATAAGCAAGAACTATTGGAGATGCTAGAAACATCAGAGCGGAAAATATCTTGAGAAGACTATACATATAGTAAGACTGTGAAAAAGGGAGAAGTATAAAAAATGGTGATGAAATCAAAATTAAAGTGATTATAACCTTTTTTCTTCCATGTTTGTCAGAAAATTTCATTATATACGGAGAGAAAATCAAAAGAATTAGACTAGGTATGGCTAATATCAGACCCTTTATACTTACGTTCTTGATTAGAGAGCCCAAGAATAGAACTTCTATGGGAGCCAATATTCCTAGAGACGCCCAGATTAAAAAACTGAAAAAAGATAATAGAATTATAATTCTTTTACTCTTATCTAACTTTAATATAGACATTATTTTTATAACCTTCTTTGGAGTTTTAGAATGTCTTCTGTTGTTAATTTTTTCTTATCTTTGAAAGCATCTTCTATTTTTACAGTAGTTTTTCGTTTTTCTCTCTTAGCGACCTTTTCTCTGGATTTAGCCCATTCTTTTAAGGCCTTTTCCAATTTCTCGCTTAATTCTTTTGTTTTTTTGTTTATCTCTTTGATTTTCTTACTTAGATCATTCCTTTCTTTCTTCTTTTTAGCAATTATTTCAGATGTTTCCTTAAGATTCTTGAATAATTCAGAACTTTCATCTGCTAATTTTTGTACTTTAACATGAAGCTCGTCTCCTAGCTTCTTGTTGCTCATCAGTTTCTGCTTAAGATCTCTTACATTTTTGAATTTGCTAGCTATTTCCTCAGCTTCTCTAAAAGCTGCTCTTAGCTTTCTTATTTTGTCCATATACTGCTTCTCTCTATTAAATGCTAAGGGCTCTGTTTCAATTTTTAGCTCTAATTCTTCTATTTGTTTCTTAAGAGCCTCAGGAGAAGGCAAATCTTTTGCTTGCTTTGGCACCTTTTCAGCCTTTTCCTTCTTTAATTCAGAACTAGATTCTTTTACCTTTTTATTGTAAATATCACGCTTCTTTTTTAGGTCTCTAACCTTTACGTCTACTTTACCCTTTTTTTCTTTGTTTTCAGAAGCAGAACTTATTAAATCGGAAATCTCTTTGTCTAATTTCCTTTTAGTAGAGAGTAAGGTTCTCTTTTGAGAACCTATATTTTTTAATTCAGAACTAAGTGTAGCTATGTTCTTTCTCAAATTTTTGAAATCAATTTTTTTATTCTCATCAGGCATGAGTAATTTAACCGAAGAGAGCTCCTAAACCTTCGGCAGCCTTTTCTTCTTCCTTAGCCTTATCTTCCTCTGTTTTCTCTTCTTTTTTCTCTTTTTCTTCTTTCTTTCCTTCCGCTGGTTTCTCGGCTGCTGGTGCTGCTTCTTTTGCAGCTGGTGCTTGAGGAGCCGCAACTACGGGTGCCTCCGCGATTGCTTTGTCTATATCGACATTCTTGAGAGCAGCAACTGTGGCTTTTATTTGACTTTTGTCTGCTTTTGAGCCTGCAGCTTTGAGTACTTTTTCCATATCTGCCTCAGTAACTTTTTTACCTACTTTGTGCAATAACATTGCAGCATAGATTGTTTCCATTTTTTATTCACCTCGAATATGATTATTCAGAGCATTAGCTTGTGAATTAACTATATTTAAAAGCTTTTCAGTTTCGCCCTCCCAGATTAAATACTCTGAAAGGATTAGCTTCTTTACATCAGATTGCGCCTTCATTAGTAAATGTGCTATTGTTAAGTCATTTATAATCTCAGCATTCATACTTAGGTTGAAAGCTTCAGCGAATGCTGCCTTTACCTTGTCAATGTATTCTTCTTCAGATATATCTAATAGGTTCTTCTGGTAGAAGTCTTCTTTGTTTAAAACAGCTTCAACGTCTAGACCTACTTGCATAGGTTTTATATCCAATCTGTTTAGAATCTCTGCTACAGCTTGCTTTATCTTTTCACCCTGTCTTACAATAACGGTATCTTCAGGAACAACTAACTTGCCTTGTTCTATTTTAGGCTTTATTCCTACTGCTCCCAATTGACTCATAATTGGTCCTGGAGCAAAAGGTGTTGGTCCAGCAGGAATCACTATGTCTCTAGGTGCCTCTTGACCAGCTTTAGCTGGAGCAGGGCTCTTATTCTTTTTTAGAATAGAGTATAATTCAAATGGATCGAGATCACTTAATAGAATACCGCTTATGCCATCCACATGATTAACTAGATTATTTGCGGTCTTATTGCTTGATGATTCTAAAGCTCTTCTTATTATAGATTTTCTACTTACAATAAGTGTAGCATGATCTCTTAATTTATTCCTAATAGTTTGTAGCTCTTTTGTTGGGATTCCTTCTAAATGACAGATAGCGATAGTAGGGTATTTGTTGATAGATTCAGCTAAGACTTTCACTTTCTCTTTTTTCCATTTAGGTGTCTCTCTTTTCATTTTAACTTTATAGGTTTACCCATAGTGGTTTTTATTTTTATATTATCTATTACCGCCTGACTAGAAGGTAGAGCCTTTTTAATACTATCTAATATTACCTCTACGTTCTTGACTAGTTCATTATCACTCATTTTTTCATCACCTACTATGGTTGTTATAGCCTTTTGTCTATTAGCTGAAACCTTTATTGACGTTTTTAATCTTTCTGCTACGGCATTAACATCAGATTTTGGGGATAATACTTGACCTCTTTTAGGGTTGGGCATTTTTCCTAGAGGACCTAGGATTCTACCTACTTTTTTAGCTAATTGAGGCATTAATTGTACTTGTGCTAAGAAGAAATCATAGGTTTTAGCTAGTTCCAGAGCTTCCTTATCATTAAGAGCTTCTAGTTGTTTATCCGTCAGAACCTTATCACATTTGTTAGATTTGTCTAGTAATTCAGGTCCTACTATAGCACAGACAGTAGCAGTTTTGTGAATCTTAGGCAAATCTACGATCATATTAATATCTCCGTCTTTTTTAGGATCATAACCTCTTAATTTGACTATAAGTTCTATTGTTTGGGTGAATTTTCTAGGTTTTGATTCTTTTGCCTTCTTAATAGCTTCTTTTAGTCCTTTCGTATCCATTTTTATTTACCTTCTTCTGGTTTCTCTTCAGCAGGCTTTTCCTCAGCTTTAGGAGCTTCCTCAACAGGTTTCTCTTCTTCCTCCACTTCTTCTTTCTCTTCTGCTGCTTCTGCTTCTTCCTCAGCAGCTCTTGCTGCCTCTTCTTCTTCAGCTTTCTTTTTAGCCTCTTTTATTACTTCTTGAAGCTCTGATTTTCTTTGTTCTAGCTTTGCATTGTCCCAGAATACAAGATCTTGTTCGCCACTGATCTTCTTAGCGTATTTTCCATTGTCTATCTCTTTTTGAATTTCACGAGCATCTTTTCCTTCAACTAGAATTCCCATAGATACACAGGCGCCTAAAACTTCTTTTACAGCACTTTTGATATTATAAGATAATAAACCATCTAACTTCACCTTTGCAATTTTAATAGCTCTATCAACAGACATATCAGCTACATGCATTTTCTGATTGCCTGCTCCACTTTTCAGGTTCAATTCTTTCTTTATTAAAGAAGAAACTGAAGGTGTTCCAACTTCTATTTCATATTCTTTTGTTTTTGGATCTATGGATAGCGTTACAGGGACCTTTATTCCAGCCATATCCTTGGTTTTTTCATTGATTTTATTAACTACGTCTCCTATATTAATTCCCAATGGACCTAATTTTGGGCCTAAAGGAGGTCCTGCTGTTGCTTTTCCACCTTCCACTAGTGTACTAATCTTTTCCATTTTCTTCTTTTTCAATTACCTTAACTGAATCTAAGTTGATTGTAATAGGAATTGGTACCGCAGCTTCTAGTAATTCTACGACAACTTCACTTTTTGTTTTATCTAATCTTGTAACTTTAGCCTTCTCACCTTTAAAAGGACCTGCTACAATTCTTACAATATCCCCTTCTTGGATATCTATATGTTCTGGTTTGAATTCTATAAGGTGCTCTATTTCATCATAACTTGTTGCTTTTTGTAAAACACTTCTTACATATGGGACTCCTCTACAGACTTCTTGAAGTGCTTTTAAGTCTGCAGCTTCCGCTAATATATATCCTCTCATTCCTTGCGGAGCTACTATTGAATAAACTCCGTATTCTTTCTTTGCTTTTGACTCTAGGAAATCGAGAACTTGTCTTTCTCTTCCAGCACCTGTTCTAACAACAAATAATTCTGCCATTTTATTTTATCAATTGAGCTATTATAGCAATTATGAAACCAATCACACCTATTATTACTATGCCTAAGCCAGTTACTTTTACAGTACTTTTGAATTCCTCCATATCTGGCTTTTTTGTTACCTTTAGTACTCTAATATATTCTTTTATTTTCCTCTTAGCTCTACTAGATAGTTTCTCTTTATCTTGCTTCTTAGATTTAAATCGAGGTAGTTTCATTTTACTCAATAATTCGCAAAATACCCTTTAAAAACTTTGCTTCTTAGATAACTTAGATATAACTTAAGTTTAGAATTAAAAGAAGGTTAATTATCTTCTTATATTAACTTTATTTTATTAGTCAATGTCTGATTTTGCCAATCTAAATCTAATTTCTTAATAGGTATATTATTCTTGTTACAATATTCTGATTCTATTTTCATTCCAGTAGCAAAGTCATATTCTTTAATAACATAGACCATCTTACTACAAGTTGAAAGTAGTTCTATACAATCCTTCATTCCTCTTTCTCTTCCGAAATCATTTTGTAAATGTATTGTAGCAAGTTGAGGTATAACTAAAACAATATTATCATGCTTTTTATCTTGATAAAATGCTTTCCTTATTTTTAGTACTTCTTCTAACCTTTTCTGCGTATTATCGCTGTAAGGATGGGATAGATACCATCTTTCCATTTTATATCACACTTACTTCTCAAAGCCTCTCACATAATATAC
>CP070803.1:276194-323693 GCA_020343615.1 Candidatus Woesearchaeota archaeon
GCAATTATAGGAGTTATTCCCTTTTTGTTCATTATGTTCTACCTCTTTATTACCTGCCTATTTAAGGCAAGCATAGTTAAATATACTATAAACAATATTTACTTTTAAATGTATGTTACGACTACGCATTTATTAAATAATAAACTATTTTAAGAAATATCCAAAAACATATGCTCCTTTTTCAAACCTAAGTTCATAATAATAAACAGTACCGCTAATAAGGTTTCCGCAGTTCGAGATATCAATTGTTAATCTCTTAACAGAATTCGGGAATATAGGTCCATTACAAGAAGTTGCTGGATTACAATAAAAATTAGTAGAATTCAAATCCATCGAAGCACACATAGCATCTTCGGTAGATTTGTCTATGATAATACCAATTATTTCTTCAGCATTTGCACTTACAGATATTCTACCATTATTTTCTACGTCTAACTCAAGAATCTCATTTGATCTATCAAAAGATTTAGATATAGAAGCAAGAGAAGCCGTTGCTTCTCTTATTAGTCTCTCATGTCTTAAAGATACTACTGCTTGTGTTTTTTCTTGCAGATCATCTAACCAATAGTAAGCTGCCCCTCCAGCAGCTACAGTTATCATCATTAATAGAATTATAGCAACTAGAGGAGTTATTCCCTTTCTGTTCATAACAGTCTCCTTAAGTAGTCCTCTTTGTTCGTGTTAGGTAGGTTGTTTAGAAGATCGTAATCAGTATTTAAACTCATAGTTTTTGTTAGAGTATTAAGCCTCCTCAGTAATTCTTCATTCTGTTCTGTTAATTTTTTTACTTTATCTTCTTTATCACTTTCTTCTAGTTCTTCCGGAGATTTCCCTTCCATAGCTGCTCTAAATAGTCTTACAAGTTCTTTTAGCTTACTAGTTATTTGAGATAACTCTGTTTCCATACGTATACACGATCTGTTTATGCTTTCCAAAAATAGTCTGTTATAATCTATACTTGGTTTTGCGCCAACGCTGTCTCCTTTTGCTTGAACTTTGTAAGCTTTTAAAGAATCCAATTCAGCTTCAATTTCTCTTAATTTATCAAATGAATCAATATCTTTACCCATATAATAAATTACTACAAGTTATGTATATAAAATTTTTGCAATTACTAAAAAATAAAAAATCAGTAAGGCATTCCTCCCGGAGGCATTCCAGAAGGACCTTTATCTAATTTACCTGCAGATATAACGTCATCTATTCTTAGTATCATTAAGGCTGCTTCACTAGATGACTTTATAGCCTGTGTGTTTATTTTTAATGGTTCAATTACACCTTTTGTAAGTAAGTTTTCAACTTTTCCATTCATTACATTTAAACCGGCTTTAGCTATACCTTTTTCATGACTAGATTTTAACTCAGTTATCTTATCAATAGGATCCAAACCAGCATTTTCAGCTAAAGTTTTTGGAATTATTTCTATAGATTTTGCAAATTGCTGCACTGCTAGTTGTTTTCTACCTGACAATTTTTGTGCATAGTCATTCAACTGTCTTGATAATTCTATTTGTACTGCACCACCACCAACTACAAATTTACCTTCTATTATTGCTGCTGCAAGATCTCCTACTGCATCTTTAACTGCTCTTTCCACTTCATCTACTACGTGTTCTGTTCCACCTCTAATAATCAAAGATACAGCTTTTGGGTTCTTGCACGCTTCTATAAAAGTCATGTTTTCTGTACCTAATTTCTTTTCACTAACTATTCCTGCACTTCCTAATTCTGAAGAACTTATTTCATTAAGATTAGATATTATTTTAGCTCCAGTTGCTCTTGCTAGTTTCTTCATGTCTGATTGGCTAACTCTTCTAGCAGCGAAGATTTCCTTTTTGGCTAGGAAGTATTGAGCTAAATCATCTATTCCCTTTTGACAGAAAACAACGTTTGCCTTAGTCTTGACTACTTTATCTACTAGTTCTTTTATTGTTTTTTCTTCTTGATCTAAGAAAGCTTTTAACTTATCTGGATCACTAATCTGAATCTTGCTGTCTATACCTGTTTCTTTAACTTCTAAAGGAGTATCTAAAAGTAAAATCTTAGCGTTCTTTACTGTTTTAGGCATATTAGAATGAACCCTTTCTTTATCTATTACTATTCCCGAGATAAGCTCACTGTCATGAATAGAACCGCCCTGTTTCTTTTCTAATTTTATATTCTCTATGTCTACCTCAGAGTCTTCCATTACTTGTAAAACAGCATCTACAGATATCTTTCCTAGTATCTCTTTAGCCCATTCTACGTGTTTACCAGTCATAGCGGTTTTCGCAATATTATATAAAGTCTCTTTGTTATTGATGTCAACTTTTTCTGCTATCTTTTCTAAGATTTCTTGAGATTTATCAGCAGCGAGCTTATAACCTTCAGCGATGACTGTTGGATGAATACCTTGGTCAATTAGAGTTTCAGCATTCTTTAATAGTTCTCCTGCTAGAATTACACTGCTGGTTGTACCGTCTCCAACTTCATCCTCTTGTGTTTTCGCTACTTCTACTATCATCTTAGCAGCAGGATGTTCTATTTGCATTTCTTCTAATATCGTAACACCATCATTAGTAATAACAATATCTCCAGTAGCATCTACCAACATCTTATCCATGCCTTTAGGGCCTAAAGTACTTTTGACGGTATTAGCTACTGCCTTAGCGGCTTCTATATTTGTTTTTTGAGCCTCCCTTCCCGTGCTTCTACTAGCACTTTCAGGTAAAATGAATATAGGTTGTATGTTTTGACCTGTCATTTTATTTACCTCTCATCTTCTTAAAATAGTAGCAAAACAGTATTTTTATCTGTTTAAAAAATTTACTAATAATATAAAAAAAGGAAGGTTAGCTTATAACCTCTTTTCTTATTCCTTCTAATATCACGGCAATTATAATCATCATTATGCTCGAGAATAGTGTAGAGAATGCAGTAATTGATAATAGACCCGCTGTAATGTTATCTGCGGTTAATGTTCTATTAAGTATTACGAAAACCGTTATTATCCAAATCACCAAAACAAGAATTAAAACTCCGTCGACGATACCTGGTTTTGTTATAAGATCGCTTTTTTTGTTTACCATACAATTTTCGTTAGAAAAAGTAATATATAAAAGTTTCGTTGATGGAAAAGTTTAAATTTGATATATGTTTATTTATTTAAAAATGTCATTAAAATATGATCTATTTAAGGGCGCAAGAATACAGAAGATGAAATCTGTATTCAATATTAAAGAAACCTATAAACACGCTAAAGAGTGGTTAGAATACTGGAGATATGATGTCGTTGAAAAGAGATACAAGCACAAAGAAACAATATCTGGTAGAGAAATAGAGATTATTTGGAATTGTACTAGAGAGATAGATGAATATACTCAATTCATGTTAAATATAAGATGGCTTTGTCTTATGATAAAAGACATAAAGGTTCAGGTCGGAAACAAAAAAATAACAATGCAACACGGCGAAATTAACGTATTTGTTGATGCTTACTTAGTATTAGATTGGCAGAATAAATGGGAAGAAAGCGCAGTTTTGAAATTTCTTAGATCGTTCTTTGAAAAATATCTATACCATGGGCATATTCAATCCTTAAAGGAACAACTATGGAAAGAAGGATGGGCTTTTTATAATGAAATGAAAGCTTATCTGAGTATGCACGAATTCGAATTAAAGGAAGGTATGACTTGAATTCTTATTTTATTAATACTGAATCATAATACCAAAAGGTTTATATATAGCACCTAATATTTAAAAACTGAAAAGGAAAAGTCAAAATCACTATTATCACCTTCATTTATGTTCAACGCAGAAGGGCAAAGGCTCTTAAAAAAGCTAAGAAAAGAAGCTAAAGAAGCTATCTTCATAATAGAAGGCAAAAAAGATAAAGAAGCTTTAGAGTCTTTGGATGTTGATGCTGATTTTTTTCTTTTATGTAGACAAAATAAAAGCTTACAAGAATCCGCTGAAGAAATATCACAAAAATATAAAAGAGCAATCTTAATGCTCGATCAAGATAAACAAGGAAAGAAGATGGAAAAAATGATCACTCATTACCTTCAAAGAAATGGTGTAAAAGTCAATAGACGGTTTGGTAAAAGACTGTTACGTTTAGCCAACTCTAACACTATAGAAGGAATATAGTGGCATTCTAAGCTTTTATCGGAGGAATGAAAATGGGAAAAGTAAGTCCAGTTTCAATAAAGTACATGGTTAACGCAACTGCAAGATTAGATGGAGTTGTAGAGAAACCAGACATAATTGGAGCAATTTTTGGTCAAACTGAAGGATTATTAGGTAAAGATTTAGAATTAAGAGAACTTCAAAAATCAGGAAGGATTGGCAGAATTGATGTCAATTCTGAAACTAAAAAAGGTAAAACAACAGCAGAGGTTACAATTCCTAGTGCAATGGGTAAATCTGAAACAGCAATAATAGCTGCTGCATTAGAAACTATTGAAAGAGTAGGACCTTGTTCTGCAAAAATAAAAGTAAACAGCGTAGAAGATGTAAGAGTAAGCAAAAGGAAGTTTATAGTTAATAGAGCTAAAGAACTTTTATCAAATTTATCAAAAACTCTTCCAGATTCTCAAGAAGTTATAACTGAGGTAACTCAAGATGTCAGAGCAAGCGAGCTTACCGAGTATGGAAAAGAAAGATTAGCTGCAGGTCCTTACATAGATGAATCTGAAGAAATAATAATCGTTGAAGGAAGAGCAGATGTAATTAATATGTTAAGATATGGTATAAGAAACGTTATTGCTCTTAATGGAGATAATGTTCCTGAAACTATAAAGGATCTAAGCAAGAAGAAAGTGACAACATTATTTGTAGATGGAGACAGGGGTGGTGATTTAATAATTAAGAAATTAAGCGGTGCTGTAGATATAGACTACGTAGCAAAAGCACCTAAAGGAAAAGAAGTTGAAGAATTAACAATGAAGGAGATATATGGATGCTTAAGAGGAAAAATAGGCAAGTCAGATACTGTTATTGAAGAAGAAACAGAACCTAGAGAAGAGCCTCGTTATGAGAAAACTTATAAGACTAGGAGAACCCCTCCTTCTAGAAGCAGTAAAAGAGAGGTAGAAGAATCCAGAAGTGTACAAATAACTGATAGTGATTTGAAAACATTAAAACAATATTCAGAGGAATTAATTGGTAGTAGAGGAGCGTTTATTCTAGATGAAGAATTAAATATCCTAGGAAAGGTTCCTGCTAAGGAATTAGAGAAGACTATTGAACAAGTTAGTGAAGCCCATGCTATTGTTGTTGACGATGAAATAGATTATAATCTCGCTAGGTTGGCTAGGAATAAAGGAGTAAAGGAGATTGTTGCTAAATCTTCAAGAATAAAGAGCGCAGTAAAGGGAATAAAAATACTCACCTCTGATGCTCTTTAGTTCCTATTAAAAAAATATTATTTTTTTCTTTAAACACTTTTTTTACTCTAAATCCTGTTTTTCTAACTAATTTTTCTAATTCTCCCTGTGTGAATAAATGATAGTATCTCTTGTATTTTCCAAAAGGAATCTCAAATTCAGAGGTAAAAAGATTACGAGGAAAGAATTTCTTTTGGAATCTAGACCAAACAGAAATCAGAATTTTTCCATCTTTTTTTAGAACTCTGTTTGCTTCTGCTAATGCTTCCTCCCTTCTTTTTAGGTTGTGTAACGAAGCGATAAAAATTACATTATCAAACTTATTTGATTTAAAAGGTAATTTGATAGAGTCTCCTTGGACTCTTTTACCCTTAGACATCTTTAATTGTTCTAGACTTATATCAAACCCAATAATGTTTTTATATTTGGACGTTGGAAAATTACCGCAACCAATATCAAGAATTAAGCCTTTATTTTTATCTAAAAAAGAGACTACAGGCTTCCAAAGCTTACGTCTATAACCTTGATATTTCTTTGCTATATTATCCCAAATTTCTTGATTTTTCATGAAGAATAAATAATTTTAACGTCTTTTAATTTTTTTATCATATCTTCTGGTTTAGTGTATTTCCTCTTTACAATTACATAATATCTCTTATCTTTCTTTACGTTTTTCCATTTACCTTTGAAAGCGGCAATATCTTCTTTACTAGCATTTAATGGAGGACCGTCATGTCTTTTTGTTTTCGATAGCCCCTTTTTCTTAAAACTAAACCAATACATAGCCTTTTCTCCAGAATACCATTGCCAGCCTGAAGTTATTAAATTAAAGTCATACTCCTTTAGTTTTCTCTTTAATTTTTGGAATCTTTTTAGTAATTCAGCACCCGCTATATCTTTTCTTTTTTTCGTCGGAGAGGATTCTAGAACTATCAAATTTTTGTTTTTCTTAAGCTGATTTAAAGTGATTCTTTTTTCTTTAAAAAAAGAGATATCTGGTTTCTTAAGATATTCCTTTGCTGATTTTATCAGTAGATTAAACTTTTCTTTATCTAGTGCAGCAGCAGCATTTCTTTCTGGTTGAATAGGATCTACAACAATTATGGGAGAATATAATTTACTTTGATTCATTTTAGCCATTGCTTCTTCTTTATTCTTATAATGTTTTTCAGCATCTATGAAAACTTTAGACTTCCACTTAGACGCTTCTTTTATGAATTTATCAAATGACTTGTAGTAATATACTAAAATATCAGTTACATGACCCGAAAATCCTTTAATATAAGATTCAGCTCCATAGCATTTTTGAGCCTTAAGAAATAGTTTTGCTATTTTTATTTCTTCTTGCAAATTCTTATTTCCTTTTATCTTTTCTTTTATCCAATTTACATGTAAAGGAGATATATCTGTAATATTTTCTGCTTTTTTAGGATCTGTTGTTTCTAAAACAGGAACTATTTCTATATCAAATCCTTTATACTTAAAATTAAAATAATCTCTAGATCCCTTTACTCTTTCTGCTTTGAAGCCCTTTAATATTTTTTCAGTTAAATCTGAAATATTCTTGTATTTTCTGCAGAATTGAAGGAAGAAATCAATATCTGAATCCCCTGGAAGCCAGGTTCCCTTAGCAACTGATCCCCCCAAAGTTAATTTTGCTGAGATGCCTTGTTTTTTTAAACTGTCATTTATTTTTTTAGAAATTTCTTTAGTTACGTCTTCTACTCTAATCTGCTCTTTTTTAGAAGGAATAATCTTTTCTGTTATTTTATCTTTCATATGTTTATTTGAATTACCGTGATTAAAAAATGTTTTTAAATCGTAATTTAAATTATTAATGGTGGGCCTATAGTCTAGTGGTTATGACGTTTGCTTCACAGGCAAAAGGTCGCCGGTTCAAATCCGGCTGGGCCCATTAAGATTACTAATACTACTCAGTAAATAATAAACTTATTATATAATAATATAGTATATATTAGTTAATGCAGTCTTTAGAGAAAAAAGAGAAGTCTTACTTAATCATATCTCTGTTAATATTAGGTCTAGTTATCATTAGTTCATATTTCTTAATTAATTCATTTCTTATTAAAGAAGACACCGACTCGATTGATGTTGGGTTAACTAGCTCTGTTATAAGTGCTCCACAGTATGACATTGAAATTGGAGAATTTATAACATTAAATGGCAAAGAATATGCATTAAACAGGGATGTAGTAGATAATATAAGAATAGAAAAAAGAAGTGAAAAAATTGGAAAAGGTGAAAAGTTTTCCTATGTTTTTACTAATGTTGGTAACGAAGCTAAAAAATTGACTTTTGGTTGGAGAACTAGAATAGGTAGCGAATACATAAAAATAAATAGTTATGATGCTAGTGAGAGTTTTGAAACTAGTAAAACTACCATCCATCTTCATAATAAAAACTCTAAAATAAATTATCTTACTTTTGAGGACATAAAAAAAGCATTTGGTTATGTAAATATAAAGTATGAAGGTAATAGTAGAATACTAACTGCTGAGTCGTTTCCTGCTACAATAGAACCTGAGAGGACTATAGAAGTTGATCCAGCATTTGGTCCTCTAGGTGAAACTAAATATTGTAACAGCTGTACTAATTGTACTACTGAAGTACAGACTGCTAGTTCTGGAGATACTGTAAGGCTTACTCAGAATACTGAAACAAATCGAGATGGAACGTGTATAGACTTTGCCGGAAAAGACGATATTACTTTCAATTGTAGCGGTTATTTGATTGATGGAGACGGAGATCAAAATGGATATGGTATACATTTAAATTCTATCAATGATGGTTCTAATAATAACACTATATTAAATTGTAAGATTACAGAATTTTTTTTCGGTATTTATTTAAATAGATCTAATAATAACAATATGATAAAT
Organism: Candidatus Woesearchaeota archaeon; assembly: GCA_020343615.1. GTDB lineage: Archaea > Nanobdellota > Nanobdellia > UBA10117. The sequence continues at coordinate 284,461 of CP070803.1, forward strand.
ATTAATTCTTCTTCTAATCGAGGGGGGATGTATCTAATGGTTTCTAATTATAGTAACTTAACCAACATTATCACCAGTTATAATATAAATGGTGGAATATGGCTCTATGCTTCGAGTTATAATATTCTTGATAATGTTACTTCTAAATTTGGTGGAAATGGTATTAATATAAATATCGCATATGGAAACACTATAATTAATTCAAATATTTTAGATAACACGTATAGGGATATTCATTTTGCTAGTGTTATTTCAGAAAGTTATTGTGATCATTATTTAGAAAATGTGAATAGTTCCGGTAATCGACCAATAGAATTCTATAATTATTCTATAGACATAGAAGATAGAGTTCTATCTGAATTAATTCTCTGTGATGCGGATAATTCTAATATAACTAACGTAACTATAAGAGGTTCAGATTTATATAATAATAATGTACTTGATATTTTAGAAACAAGTGAATCATATTTTAATAATACAAATTCTTCAAATAATCTTTATGGAATATATATATCATCAGATTCTGACTCAAATAACTTTACAGATATTAAAGCATACAATAACGAACGAGACGGAATATATCTAGGGGCTACTTCAACTAATAACAAAATAAATAATTCTTTCTTCTGTGATAATAATGAAGAAAGAGGGAGCTTTTATGATGTAAATGATTCAGATTCAAATATTTTCAATGAAATAACTTGTGATACTTCAAGTCCAGGCGGAATTTGTGATTATGCTTGTAGTGCAGGTCCTATATGTGGAACATGGATTTATACAGATACTTATCTAACCCAGGATGTAACTGGCTGCACTGGTACTATTTTTTACATAGGAGCAGATGATATTACCTTAGATTGTCAAGGACATCGCTTAGAAACTAGCGGAGGTAATGCAATAAATAATACAGGCTATGATAATTTAACCGTAAGAAATTGTACAATAAATTCAACAAGTGAAGATTTTACTATTTTTATTAAAGATTCTAATAGTACTAAAATATTAAATAATGATATCTCCGGAGTAAAAGGGATAGAGCTTTATGGAGATATCTCTTATAATTCTATTCTAAATAATACTATTAATACCTCTGGATTAAGTAATTGTTACGGATTCTATATACATGATTATGAAGCCCCCTGGACTAGTTACAATTTAACAATATCAAATAATAAAATAACAACTAACGGATCAGATAATCCTGCAAATAGTGATGCAATATTTATTATCACTAATACTATTAATATGCGCATAATAAACAATAGAATAAAAACAATTGGAACATGGAGCGATGGTATTTCTACAAGTAAATTAATAAATAATACTATGATTTCAGATAACAATTTTACAATTAAATCTAATGCTATTGAATTATTAGATTCAAGTGAAGAAACAAAGTATGTTAACGTAGCAAATAATATAATATTCGCCGAAAACGGTAATGGAATTTATATTTCAGAAAAGATTAAGACTCTTAAGATATTAAATAATAATATAACTTGTGATCAATACATTCCTATAGAAATTAATATTTTTAAGTATAATCTTAGTAACTCAAATGTATCTAATAATTATATCAAATCCAATGAACATCATGGGTTAGATTGCTCTGTAAATAACTTAACAGTCTTAAATAATATTATAGAATCTTATAATGGAGTTCGTATTATAGGTGACCATTATATTCTTAGAAACAATACAATTATGTCTAGTGGAACTATTCCTTCATCTTCTGAAGGAATCAGTGTAGAGTCTTCTAATAATGTTAAAGTTATAGGAGGGTCTATAACTGGAGAACCAATAGTAAATAAAAATTTTGATTACCATATGAGAAATACTAAGTCATCAGTTACTTTCAGAGATACTAACTTTACAGATATTAAAATAATAGAATTTTATAATGACGCAAGTTGGTTCAACTACAACAACGATTCTAGTGGAGGAGTCTGGCTTAAGACTAGAGTTAATGAGTCTACAGAGATAAATAGAACTCTATTTTCATGGACTCAGGATAAAATACAATGGAATGATACTGGTTCTGGAGTTACTGCTTATTATAATCTAACTGATCTTACAGATGGAGAGGATTATAGAGTTTATGATAATAGTGCTCTTCAACATACTCTGACTGCTACTGGTGGTAAGATTAACTTCTCTGTGGTTTTAAGTGGAGAGCGTGAAATAAAAGTTGAGAAGTATATAGGACCAGCAACATATAATTGTAACAGCTGTGATAATTGTACTACAGAAATCAATCAAGCTAATCCTGGAGATACTGTTTACTTGATTGATAATATATCTACTACTGGAAAATGTATTGACTTTAATGGCTCTGATGAAATAACATTTGACTGTCAAGGACACAATATTACAGGTGATGATTCTGGATTCTTTGCTTATGGAATTTGGTTAAATTCTTCAAATGGAGGTTCTGATAACAATACTATAAAAAATTGTAAAATTACAGACTTTAATATAGGAATTCTAATAAATTCCGATTCTAATGTTATTAAGAATATAATCGCAAATTCAAATGGAAAAGGTATAACTCTAAGTTCTGCAGATTACAACAATTTAACAAACATAACTGCAACTTCAAATACAGATTATGGAGTTTATCTAGTTAGTTCTCATTATAATACTTTGACTAATATCAATACAAGTTATAGTAGTACTGATACAGGCATATATCTTTTTAGTGCGGATAATAATAACTTTACTAATATTTCATCAAATTACAATGATTTCTGTGGTTTAGAATTACAAGGAAATAGTGATAATAACATCTTTATTACTTTAACTACAAATAATAATGATTTTGATGGAATACATCTTGATGGTGCAGATGATAATACTTTTATAAATGTGATATCAAATTCTAATTACTATGATGGAATTTGGTTCCAAGATTCATCTAACCGAAATAATTTTACAAATGTATTCGCAAGTTTAAATTTCCGAGGTTATGCTTGGTCTTCTCCCGGCAATATGCTTATAAACGCAACTTTATCCGAAAACAGAAGATATGATTTAGGTGACCCATTTGGTACTTGTGATACTTATATAGAAAATGTAACAGGATCTGGAGGTTTAGATATAGAGTATTATAATTATACTGTTAACATAGAAGATAAAATTCTTTCAGAACTTATACTCTGTGAGGCAGATAATTCCAATGTAACTAATGTAACAATAGTAGGTTCTAGCAGTATAAGAAATAACGGTTTGTTGATCGTTGGAACTAATTGGGCTAAAATTAAAAATATAAATTCTTCCAATAATTATGATGGAGTTGGTCTAATCATCGCCGATTTTAACAATTTAACCAATATCACTTCTAATAATAGTAAATACGGTGTTGCTTTTAGATATACTTCCTCTTCGAATGTTCTAACTAATTCTAAAATAGAAAATTCAAATGGGAGCGGAATTAATTGTTATCCAAATTCAAAAAATAATTCCATTTATAATAATTTATTCAATAATAATAATAATAGTATTTCATCTATTTGGTATGCTCCAAACATTGATTTAAACTATTGGAACACTACAAACCAAACAGGAACAAGAATTTATGGTCCTGGGACAAACATAGCAGGTAATGCTTGGATTAATGGTTCTGGAACAGGATATTATTATGATTGTGTTGATTCAGATACAGATGGATTTTGTGATTATGCTTATGACGTAGAAAACGATAGAATGTGTCCATATAGTACTACAGAAATAGTAGCATCTAATGGTGATGTCGGACAGAAGTCAAGCATAGCAATTGATTCTAATAATGTAAAACACATATCTTATTATAATTATACTGATAGTGATTTAGGATACTGCAACGGAACCTATGGTAACTGGGATTGTGAAACTGTAGAAAGTAATGGTGTTGTTGGAAGTCAGTCAAGCATAGCAGTAGATTCTAATAATAATATCCATATTTCTTATTTTCAGGATACTAATGATAATTTAGGATACTGCAACGGAACCTATGGTAACTGGGATTGTGAAACTGTAAGAAGTATCGGTTTTGGTGGAACCTTTACAAGCATAGCAATAGACCAATATGACAATGTTTACATATCTTATACTAATAGTACTAATGCTGATTTAGGATACTGCAACGGAACCTATGGTAACTGGGATTGTGAACACGTAGACACTACTAATAACGTCGGATATTATTCAAGCATAGCAATAGACTTAGATGATGTAGTCCACATATCTCACTGCGATTTTACTAACCAGAATTTAAGATATTGTAATAACTCAGGAGGCTCGTGGTCCTGTGATAACATAGAGACTACAGATTTTGTAGGATATTTTTCAAGCATAGCAATTGATTCTAACGATAATGTTCATATATCACATTGGAATTGGACTGGAGGAGATCTAAGATATTGTAATAACTTAGGAGGCTCTTGGAGTTGTGAGATAGTAGAAAATGGGATTTCCGGTGCACTTCTCGGAACAGAGTCAAGCATAGCAGTAGACTCCAATGATATTGTTCATATATCTCATTTTGATATGGGTAACTTAGATTTAAGATACTGTGAAAACTCTAAAGGTTCTTGGAGCTGCATGAAAATAGCAGATGTTTCTACACTAAATAATGGTGGAAGAAACTTAGCTATAAATAAAGGAAGAATTGTGGATTCAACCGCTGATTCTAATATATCTATTTCATGGTACAACAATACTGATTTAATACATACTCGAGTAGAATCATGTTCAAATAATACTGATTACTTGCCTTTAAGTGATAAGTATTCAGAAAATCTTTGTGGAATGTGGATTAATGAAGATACCATTCTAACTCAAGATATAACTGGATGTATGAGGACTATTATTTACATAAATGCCTCAGATATCACTCTGGATTGTGATAGGCATTACTTGCAGAGCGAAGGAGATTATGGAATAAACAACACAGATCACCACAACGTAACTGTGAAAAACTGCAACATCTCCATGAACGGCACTGATGGAGATGTCGGAATATATTACGAAAATGCGGACAACGGAACCATAAAGAACAACATTGTAACAGTAGAAGATGATTATGCAATCTATCTCACCTCAAGCTCCGATAACACTATCTCCAACAACACTATAACAGCGGGTGATTATTTTGCAATCTATCTCACCTCAAGCTCCGATAACACTATCTCCAACAACACCGCAACAGCAACTGGTAATCGTGCAATCTACATCCAGTCAAGCAACAACACTAATATCATCAACAACACCGCAACAGCATATGCTTTTGCAATCTTCCTCACCCAAAACTCCAACAACAATACGGTCTCTAACAACAATGCAACAGCAACCTCTACTTCTGCAATCTATCTCACCTCAAGCTCCGATAACACTATCTCCAACAACACCGCAACAGCAATCTATTCTACAATCAGACTCGGCTCAAACTCCAATAACAATATCCTTACAAACAACACCGCAACAGCATACAAATATGCAATCATACTCGAATCAAGCTCCGATAACACTATTTCCAACAACACCGCAACAGCAATCAATTATACAATCTCCCTTTGGTTAAACTCCAACAACAATATCCTTACAAACAACACCGCAACAGCAACCGATAGTTATGCAGTCCACCTCTTCTTAAGCTCCAACAATAATATTACAGGAGGTTCGATAGTAGCCAACAACTTTGATTACTCTCTTAATGATGTAGGTTCAAGCAACACCTTCAGAAACACCAAATTCACAGCCCTAAGAGAAATCTATTTCACTGATACTACAAGCTTCTTCAACTACAACAACGATTCTAGTGGAGGAGTCTGGCTCAAGACTAGAGTAAGTGCAAGTCCTAGAACAATACCAAGAGAACTTTTCTCTTGGACTCAGGATTTAGTGCAATGGAATGATTCAGCATCTTCAGTAGTTATTGCTTATTATAATTTAACTGACCTTATAGATGAGGAAGACTATAGAGTCTATATTGATACTGTTCTTCAACATACTCTGACTGCTACTGGTGGTAAGATTAACTTCTCTGTGGTTTTAAGTGGAGGTAATAATATAAGTGTTGAACTTATGCCGAATTTACCACCAGTGATAGTATTAGAAGATCCTTCTCCGAGCGGAGTAACTGGTCAACCTTTAGACGCGATTTTAAATGTCACAGTTACTGATCCAAATAATGATGATATGAATGTATCCTTCTGGGATAATGATACAGGATTGCAAATAGGTTCCACTCAACTTAATATAGCAAATGGTTCTTCTGTAAATATAACATGGTTTGATTTATTACCAGGAGTAACTTATTACTGGTATGCTAATGCAAGTGATGGTTCACTAATTACCCAGAGTGATTTATGGAACTTTACAACTACTAGAGATATTGATAGATGTACTAGAATAATAACTTCTGGAGCTTTTTACATAAAACAAGATATAATTGATTCAACTATTTCACCTTGCATAAATATATCTGCTAACAATGTATATTTAAATTGTGAAGATTATTGGGTTGATGGCGATGAAGTTGATGATGCTAATGATTATGGAATTTATGCGTATAGAGATTCAGCAGAAAACTCAAATATTACTCTAGTATCTTGCTTCTTAAGTAATTGGACAGATGCTAATATTTACTTTAGATATGCAGATAACAACACCTTAAGAAAGATTAGATCAGTTTTTGGAAATGTGGGAATTCATCTATCCGACTCTGATTCTAGTGAGATAACTTACTCTAGATTCATGAATAATAACTATGGAATATGGTTAAGTGGAGCTAGTGATAATCTTATTTACAATAACTTATTCAATAATACTATTAATGCTGACTTCACAGGAGGGGATAATATAAATAATTGGACTGCTCCTTCACTTGTAATTCCCACAATTAAAAGAATCTACGGAAAAGGTGAAACAGGAGGTAATGCTTGGATGACTAGTACAGGAACAGGTTACTATTATGAATGTGAAGATGCTGATAGAGACGGCATATGTGATAATCCGTACGACGTGTATAATAATACATTCCTGTGTGATTCGAATAATTGTGATATGTTGCCTCTAAGTAGCGCTTTAAAGAGTAGAGGGCCAATAACTTATAGAATAACATTTAGATCTAGACTTCTAAAGATATTTAGAAGCATATTGTAAAATTTTTTATAATTATTCTATAACTTAAAATTTAATGAAATACTTAGAAAAAATTCCAAAAGAAGTTATAAAAGACTTTAAAGAATTAAGACCTTGTCAAATTAAATCATTAAAGTCAGGATTATTAGAAGGAAAAAACCTTCTTGTTTGTACACCAACTGCTAGTGGAAAAACATTAGTTGCTGAAATAGCAGCAATAAATAGAATAAATCAAGGAAAATGTATATATATCGTTCCACTAAAAGCATTGGCTCTTGAAAAAAATCAAGACTTTAAGAAAAAATACCCCAAATTAAAAATTTCTGTATCTATAGGAGACTTAGACTCGAGTGATCCTTGGTTAGCCGATTCAGATATTATTATAACAACTAGTGAAAAGATGGAGTCTCTAATAAGACACGGTTCTCCTTGGATAAGTAAAGTAGCTACGATTATAATAGATGAAATTCATCTTATCAATGACCCGGGAAGAGGACCCACACTAGAAATACTTGTTACATTATTAAAAAAAATCTTACCAAATGCTCAGTTAATTGCTTTATCTGCTACTATAGGGAACCCTAAGGAACTTACAAAATGGTTGGGAGCGAATTTAGTTATCGACGACTGGAGACCTGTAAAACTCTATCAAGGAATTTATGCTGAAGATGAAATTGACTTCTTTAATAAAAAAGATAACGTATTAATTCCACTAAAAACCGAACCTGCTGTTGATATAGCTCTGGATACCATTCAGAAAAACAAACAAGCCTTAGTTTTTTGTAATACTAAAAGATCAGCTGAAGCAACTGCAGAAAGAATATCTAAATTACAAAAATTAAATCCAGAATTAAAAAAGATGAGTGAAGATATTCTAAAAGTACTTTCTAGTCCAACAAAACAATGTAGAAGATTATCCTATTGTATTAAGCATGGCATTGCATTTCATCACGCAGGACTTCCCTCTAAACAAAGGTCAACCATAGAAACTGCTTTTAGAGATAAAAAAATAAAGATAATTTGTTGTACTCCTACTTTAGCAATGGGAATCAGCATGGATGCTTTTAGAACAATAATAAAATCTTTAAAGAGGTATTCTCCTAGATGGGGATATATGTGGATACCAGTACTAGAATATCATCAATGTGCAGGACGTGCAGGAAGGCCTTAAAATGAAAACTGAGATAAAAAGGCAGAGTGTACATTTCCTTGGAATACTCTTAGGGTTATTTATAGTGTATCAAGGTTTTTATGATTCTCTAAGGCTATTAGCTGGGCTTGTTTTTGCAACGTTGTTATTTAATTGGTATTATGGTAAGAGACATGATAGAAGAGCTTCATTTAAAGACACCATTAATGACTCATGGATAATATCGAAAACTAAAAGAGAAGAGATAGTTAAATCCGCAGATAAATTTTATGAGTTCGAAGAAAAACTTTTTGAGAAGATTCTTGATAAAACTGGTCTAAGAGATAGAGAAGAAGATCCTACAATACCTCCGCTGTACTTCTTTATATCTAGTCTAATTTGCTTAATATTCTTAGGCAGAGAAATAACTGTTTTAGTAATAATTACATTAGCAGTAGGCGATTCATTATCTGCGATTGTTGGCAAGAAATACGGCAAGCATAAAATCCATTGGAGTAAGAAAAAGAGTTACGAAGGAACTATAGCGTTTTTTATATTTGTGTTCATAGCAATATATATTTTCATTTCCTTCCTACCCGAATTTGCAATATTCCACCCAATAACACTTTCCTTATCCGCTGCTCTCTTCGGTGCTCTAATAGAAACAGAACCTACTTTAACAGATAATTTCAGTATTCCTGTATTTACAGGAGTCATTTTATACTTAATAGCATACTTGATTTAAGATGTTAGAAAAAGTAGATAAGAAATATGATCCTAGAAGATTTCTGGATATATTTGTAATAAGAATAGATCCTAATAAGATTACTACTTTAGCCTTAATTGTAGCTATAATCGCAGGGTACTTTTTTTATAGTGGAAATATTCTCTTAGCTGCAATATTTGTATTGTTAAATGGATTTCTGGACGTATTAGATGGTCGAATTGCAAAGAAATATGGAACTACTAAATTTGGAGATTTCTTAGATCATACAGTTGATAGATTAGCAGATGTTGCTATTTTAGTTGGTATAGCTTTAAGTGAGTTTGTTCCAGTAGAACTTGGATTTGCAGCACTAGTATCCCTTCTTTTAGTATCTTATTTAGGAACACAATCTCAAGCAATAACTCATAAGAGAGTATATTCTGGGATGGTTGGAAGAGCAGATAGGCTAGTAATCATAAGCATTGCTTCAATACTCAATATATTCTACGGTAAGGCCTTATATTATGGTATTTGGTTAATCTTGATATTATCTATTTTTACGTTTATTCAGAGATTCCTTATTTGTAAGAATACTATAAAGTCTTCTTAGCTTATAATGTATACCCACAATAAATAGGGTCCTTTCACCTACCCAAAGAACCTCTCCATTTTTTATCTTTGATAAAAAACTTTTAACATTTAAATTACAATCTGCAATTGTGTATGCTCTTCCTATCTCGCTAAGTATATGTGCATCTGAACCTGCTACCTGAACCATATCCAATTCATTTGCTACCTGAATTGCTTTTTTATTTTCTATTAAATTAGCGGAATTGAAAGCTTCTATAGCATCTAAATCTAATTCCTTTACTTTATCCCTAAGAGATTGGCGATGAAAGATAAAAGCATAGGGGTGTGCAGCAACAGCTAAACCTCCTTGCTTATGAATTCTCTTTATTGTTTCTTCAGGAGATAGTCCTTTTTTTATTGGTTTTTTTATATTTAAAGCCACAATATGGCCGCTAGTGGTACTGATTTCTTGCCCAGGAATTAGTAATAAACCAACATCATCTGCTATTTTTTTAGCTTCTTTAATAGCAGACATCGTGTTATGATCTGCGATTGTAATACCATCTAATCCCCTTTTCTTAGCTGTTAAAATCACGTCTTTCACAGGAGAATAAGAACATTTAGAGTGATTCGTATGTACATGAAGATCTATCTTTACCATGGTTCTCTCTTTAATTTTAATTTATAAGCTAGTCTATTAGTTATTATATGTATTAGAGGAGTAATAATTAATAAAATTATCAGGTAAGTAAAATTTATTTCTATTACAAAAGAAGCAAATAGAAATGCTCCCAATACAAAATCTAATTGATCTAATAATGGCAAGTGTTTGCCTCTTTTCATATCAAGCCTTCTTTTTACAAAGGATCCAATTATATCTCCTACCAGTGCTCCTAAGGACATCATAAAAGCTAATTTTACAGTCATTAATGGTTCAATATTAGTCAAACCTTGAATTGTTCCAAAAATAGTACCTGCTATAACTCCAAAAATTAAACCATTCCAAGTTTTTCCTTCCCCGAATATAACCTTACCCTTCCAAAGCTTTCCAAAATCAATAGGTTTATTGTATCTTTGTAATTTTTCCAATTTACTTATAACGGGAGGAGTCGCATTAGCTATATAAGCCGGAATGACAAACCAAATAGCTTTTAATATTTCTTCAAGCATAAATTAATAATTAAAAAACCGATATATAAGATTTCCTAAAAATGGAAGAAAAATACGGAGAAGCTATTTCCATAGCCAAGTCAAAGGATGAAAAGAAAAAAATATTAGAAGAGTATATCAAAGGTAAACCAGAAGCAATTACTTCTAAATTAGCTGTAGAACCAGTATTAAGAAGCAGCATCTTAGGTTTAATTTCCACAGGATTCATCTACACAGAAAAAGGCTTATTTGATTTCTTCAAATCTACATTCTATGGTTTTCAATATAAAGATGATATCTCTTTGAATGAGAAGCTGATAAAAATATTGGAAAAACTTGAGAAGTATGAATTTATTGTTAGAGATAAAGAAAAACTTAAGGTCACTTTACTTGGAAAAAGAATTGCTGAATTATATATTGATCCTGAATCAGCTTGGACATTGATAAATGGCTTAAAAAATGGCACAGGAATTATGCCCGCCATTTCAGTATTACAATTAATCTGCAGCACTATTGAAATGGAGCCTCTTAGAGTAACTAGCGCAGAATGGGATGAAATACAAGCTAAATTAATTAATATTAAAGATAGGCTATTATTAAAAGAACCTAGTGAATGGGATCCTGAATACGAATTCTTTACAGCTTCAGTAAAAACTGCTTTTATACTTGAAGACTGGATCGAAGAAAAATCAGAAGAACACATCTTAGAGAAATATAAATTAAGACCCGGTGAATTGTATGTCAAGCTTCAGAATGCTGATTGGCTACTTTACTCCTGTCAGGAGCTAGCTAGAATATTAAACTTAAAACCATTACAAATACCAATTAGAAAAACTAGACTACGTATGAAATATGGAATAAGAGAAACCTTAATTCCTTTAGTTAAATTAAGAAATGTTGGGCGTGTGAGAGCAAGAAGATTATTCAACATTGGAGTCAAAGATTTAGGAGATCTTAAAAGAATAGATATCAATAAATTATCAAGACTTTTTGGAACCAATATTGCAATATCTTTAAAAAATCAAGTAGGAGTAAAAATAGATTCATCGAAAATTACTAAGACCAAGAAAAGAGGACAGCAAGATTTAAATTCATATTAGGGGTGGTGGTCTAATCTGGTATGATCCTTGGTTCGGGGCCGAGAGATTGCCGGTTCAAATCCGGCCCATCCCATTATTATAATAAAAGATTATAAGTATAATAATATAATAAGTGGGCCTGGAGGGATTCGAACCCACGATCTACAGCTTAGAAGGCTGTCGCCTTATCCAGACTAGGCTACAGGCCCATTATTTTTAGAATACATCCGCTTTTAAAAGGTTACTATTTTTATTATATCAAAAACTTTATATATACTACTAAATAGATATAACGGTATATTACTAAAAACCTCGAGGTGTAAAATGAATAAGTTAAATAGAATTTTCTTAGCAATAGCGGCGATATTTATAGGAACAATGTTATTTTCAACAGTTGAAGCAGTAACAGTAGAATTAGTATCGCCAGCTGACGGAAGCTCTACAGATGACTCAATACCAGATTTCTCATTTGATATAACAGATTTTACTGATAACGTCACTTGTGATCTTATGATTAACGGATCTAATTATGGAAGTGAAGATGTGACAGCTGATGGAAGTTATAGTATAACTGCTAGTACTGCTCTTGATGAAGGAACAAATTCTTGGAATATAGACTGTGATGGAGATACAGCTTCTCAAGATTGGGAAGTAATTATAGATACAACAGCTCCAACAGTCTCTCTGAGTGATCCAGATGATGATGAAATATTCAGTAGCGAGAATAGAAGACCTGATTTCACTTTTACTCCAGATGATAATCTAGCCACTACTCTAGATTGTGATTTATACATCGATAGTGTAACTCAAGGTGGTTGGTCTGCAACTGTAAATGCAGGAGACAGTGAAACAATTTCATTATCCGCAGACGTAGAATGGGGAAAACATAGGTGGCATATAGAATGTACTGATGATGCTGGAAACCTCGGAACTTCAGCAACTAGAGATTTCTACATGGGTGGATTGGAAATAACAGACATAGACTTAAGTGAAGACAAAGTTAAGCCAGGAGAAGAAATAGATATCGATGTAGATGTGAAGAATCTTATGAGTGATTTAGATATGAATAATGTGGACGTAACAATAGAAAATGATGACCTAGATATAGACGAAGATGATGAAATTGATGAAATAAAAGATGGAGATAAAGAAACAATAACATTCAAGGTAAAAATAGATCCCGAAGCAGACGAAGGAACTTATGATATAGAAGTAAGTGTAAAAGGTGAAGACGATGATGATTACGAGCACGAAGCCTTTGATACAGTAGAGATAGAAGTAGAAAGAGAGAAACACGAATTGATATTCGAAAGTGCATCATTTAGTCCTTCTACTGTTGAATGTGCGAAAACAACAGAGATAACAATTGAAGTGCAAAACATTGGACGTAGTGATGAAGATGATGTATACTTTATTGTTAAAAACAAAGAACTAAATATTGAAGAGCTAAGTGACGAGTTTGATATTGATAGGGATGATGATAAAAAAGAAAGTCTAGATATTATTATACCTGAAGATGTAGAAGGTAAAATATACACATTTATCATAGAAGTTTGGTATGATGATGAAGATGAAAAAGCCGTATATTCTGCTAAATTAGAGGTTGATTGCTTTCAACCAAAGCATGCAATAGAATTATCTGTAGATACAACAGGCTTGGACTTGAGACCTGGAGAAGAAGGCGAAATAGAAGCAACACTAGAGAATACTGGAGACTTAGAAGCAACGTACGAGATTTCACTAACAGGAGTCTCTACATGGGCAGACTATTCTGTAACCCCTTCAGAAGCAACTTTAAATCCTGATGAAACAGCGGTTATAACTGTGCATATTATACCTAATAGAGATGCATCAGAAGGTGTCAAATCAGCAACACTGTCAATTAAACGTAATGGAAACACAGTAGCATCAAAAGCATTGAAGATCAATGTAGAAAAAACAGATATAGATGTAGAGATAATATCCGAAGGCGAAGAAGGAGAGAGACCAACAATTACAGGAGCATCAGTGTTAGATACAATAGGTGAAAACAATTTAGCAGTTATAGTAGCGATTGTAATAGCAGTTGTTATTATAGCTATATCTTTAGGATATAAAAGAATACCTAGAAAGAAATAATTTTTCTTTTATTTTTAATAACTTTTATAAACTCTTTTTCTTTATTCTATTTTTTAAGGGGTCTTAGCAAAACCAGGCTATGCGTCCGGCTCCAGATATAACTAGAAGTTAGGAGATACCGGTTGATGTGGGTTCGAATCCCACAGACCCCATTTCTTACTACTTATCAGGCAATTCAGACCAAAAACTATATATATAGGTTATTACTTCTTAGTGTATATCCTATATGAAGACTCTTTGGAGGTAAATATGGAAATTAGTATAAAGAAGACTATATTAGGTCTTATAAGTGCTGTGTTCTTATTAGGGATATTCGGAACAGCGACGTTAGCGGACTTAGACGGCGTAGATAATTCAGACATTACAATAAACAATTGCGATGGGGTAAAGGTAGAATTTATCTTGTACACCAACAGTCAAAATAGTGATTACGATGCACCTGTTACAGTAAATGGTGTTACTAAAATCGTTACAATACCAGCTACGCATGGTTCAATTAAAGTTGGTTTCTTAGCAGAAGATATCCTTCCAAGTATGAATCCTGGCGTATATCCAGTAACATTAGAAACAGAAGACTTTTGGGGAGCACCTGTAACAGAAGATATTAACATAATTGTAACAGGATGTGGACTAATATGTAATGTTGCACCAGACGTATTAGACGATGTTGATTTCGAAGACGAAGTTGCACCAGAAGATGTATTAGAAATAGAAATAAAATTAGACAACCAAGAAGGTATGAAGTTCTATGATGTTGAACTTAAAGTATGGATCGAAGACGAAGACGGAGATAGATTAGGAGATAGAGAAGAAACAGACGAATTTGACTTAAGCGATGATGAAGAAGAAGAAAAAATATTGAAACTAAACATACCTGACGATGCTGAAGAAGGAGACTACACTCTTTTCGTAAGAGCAGAAGCAGACGAAGGATGCTTATTCGAAGAAGAATATGATTTAGAAGTCATAAGAGATGAAGATAACTTAAAGATAGATAAAGTTGGATTCGATTCTGAAGTAGAAGCAGGAGAAGATTTCAACATTGCTGTTACAATATTAAATAACGGTCAAAATGACCAAGAAGACGTAAGAGTAATGGTTGAATTAGTAGAATTAGATCTTTCTCAAAAATCTCAATACTTTGATGTTGAGGAAGATGAAAAAATAACACAATACTTTACATTAAGTATTCCTAGCAATGCTGATGAAGGAGAATACACTTTAACAGTAGAAGTAAAAGGTGAAGAAGCATCAGTTGAAAAAGACTTTATAATAAAAATAGCTGGAGAAGCAGAAGAAGAGGAAGAAGGCATTAAGATAACAGTAGAAGAACCAGAAATGAACTTAGTTGCAGGTAAAGGAGGCATCTTTAAAATAACTGTAGAGAATGAAGGAGATAGTTTAGAAACCTTTACATTTAGTGCTGCTGGAACTATTGGATGGGCAACCCACAGCATAGAACCAGGAGTAGCTACAATAGATGAAGGAGAAAGTGAAGATATTTTCTTATACGTGTCTCCTAGAGACGATGCAGAAGAAAACAGTTACCCAATTAGCTTCTACGTAAAACAAGACGGACAAATACTAGAATCTATATCTCTAACAGCTAACGTTGAAGGAAGAGCAGGATTAGAAGACTTTGGAGACCTAACAGCTGAACAAATGGGCGTATGGATATTTATAATAGTAATTATAATAATAGCAATTTTATTCAGCGTCTGGACATATACCACAGCAACAGCATCAAAAAAAGGTAGAAGAGGAAAAGAAAAGTACTATTAGTTTTTTCTTTTTATTTTTTTAATATTTTAATTTGATTCTTAATGGATACTATAGATAAAACTCTGGATTCAAAGTCTATAGCAGAAGGAATATTTAACCAAGTGAATAATATAGACGTTAGAGCATATAATGAAAAAATAACTCTTCCTTATGCGACGCATCTTACTTACGCGTATAGGCAAGATAATCATAATATTGATTTTTTTTGGTTAGGTATAAACGTTACTGACCTCTTATCTGATTTTAAGTCATCTTCCTCAGTTGAAGATGTAACTAGAGAACTTGGAGATTTACTAAAAGAAAACTATAAGTTCTTATCTGGTTTTCCTGAATTTTTTCCGCCCGATACGAAAGCAGTTGAGTATGTGAAACAGTATTTTGCAGATGAAAAAGACTTATACTTATTCGAAACCATACGTCTTAGAGATACTTTAGTAGATGTCGGATTGTATAAAAAACTCGAAGAAGATGAAGTATTAGTTATAAAAAATAAAGAATCTTGATTGTTTTTACATTAGAGTTAATACAAAAACTTTTTATATTCATAACTTTCAGAAAATACTGAAAGTTGTGAAAAATGGTAAAATCGCCTAAAAAAGAATTTATAGAATTAGTATGTGAAATAAATAAATCTAAGGGTTTAGATGAATTGTCGTCTAAGATAATAGGTATCCTTTTTATTGAACCAAGAGAAATTTCTCTTGATGAAATTTCTAAAAGAACAGGTTATAGTTTGTCTGCAGTAAGTACTTCGATGAAATTCTTGTCGAAATCTGACCTTATCAGAAGAGTAAAAAAACCTGGGTCTAAAAAAATATACTTTTACATGGAAAAAGATATGATTGATAGTTTTTTGACAGTTATAGGAAAAACAGGACAGAAAGTTATTTCTCTAGCAAAATCAAGGGTTCCAAGCATTATAGATAAATATAATTTAGAAAAGTCCAAAACTGCGAGTGAGGAGTTAAAGATACTAAAAAACTATTATAAACAATTATTAGTGATGGAGGAGATGATGAATAAATTTACTAAAATGTTAGAAGAAGCTCACTCGAAACTAGGCGATACAAAGTGAATAAACCAATCATAGATATAGAAGATGTCTGGAAGGTTTACCAGATGGGAGAAGTAGAAGTACCTGCATTGAGAGGACTAAATCTAAAGATATATCCTAAACAATTAGTGGTTATAATGGGTCCTAGCGGTTCAGGTAAAAGTACAGCTATGAATATTATAGGTTGCTTAGATATACCTACAAGAGGAACTGTGAAGTTAGCCGGTCAGGACATATCTAAGATGCATGAAAGTGAACTAGCACAATTAAGAGGTAAGAAGATAGGATTTGTTTTTCAAACATTCAATTTACTTCAACATATAACAGCATTAGAAAATGTAATATTACCTACAATTTTTCAAAATGTTCCTAAGGAACAAAGAGAGGAAAAAGCTAAAAAAATTCTAGAGTCTGTTGGTCTTGGCGATAGGGTAAATCATAGACCTTCAGAAATGAGTGGAGGAGAAAGACAACGTGTAGCGATTGCTAGAGCACTAGTTAATGACCCTGAAATTGTTCTAGCAGATGAACCTACAGGAAACCTTGATTCTAAAACTGGAGAAAAGATTCTAGAAGTTCTAGAAAATCTGAATAAGGAAGGTAAAACTATAATTATTGTAACTCACGATCCTGATATCGCAAAATGCACAAATAATGTATTCCATCTAAAAGATGGAAAAGTAGAAGGAGGTTAAAATGAAAAATAAAATAATATGTTTAGTATTAGTACTCTGTTTAATTCCAACTGTAAATGCTGCTCGTTGGGCTGCAGGAACTTCTGATTTACAAATTACAACAAGCTACCAACCATCTCCTGCAGAGCCAGGAAGTTATGTAAGAATATACGTATACGCCTATAATGCTGGGATTAATACAAAAACAGGCGTTTGGTTTAAATTAGAAGCAGATCATCCTTTTTCAATTGAAGATAATATAGAATATTATGGAGAAATAAGTTCAGGACAGAGAATAACTCTAGAATATGATGTATGGGTAGATGTAGATGCTCCTGAAGAAGATTACTCAGATAAAATAAAATTGGTACAATGCTATGATAACGCATGTTCTGATGGAGCTTACAATGAAATATCAATATCTGTAAGAGAACTATATCCTATTCTAGAAGTGTCTGATATAGAAATAGATGAAGCAATAGTACCTGGAGAAAAAACTCAAGTAAAATTATTTTTGAATAACAAGGGAGGTTCAAGATTAAAGGACATAAAAGTATGGATGAATCTTTCCTCTGCTGCTATCCCCATAGCTCCTTTTGGATCTAGTACTGAAAAAAGAATAGCAAGCATTGAGAAAAATAGTAGATCTAAAGTAATATTTGATTTAGCTGTAGATGGAGACGCAGCATCAGATATGTATAAAATTCCAATATATATTTCGTACTATGATGACAGTGGAAATCTCTACTCAATGGAGGATATCATAGGTCTAGTAGTAGGAGGCAAGCCAGAACTGACAGTTGGATTAGAAGAATCTGATTACTTAACTTCTGGGGGAGTAGGAGATGTCACCTTGAATGTAATTAATAAAGGTTCCAGCGATGCTAAATTTCTAAGCATTACTGTCTTAGCTTCAGATAGTTATGAAGTTATATCTCCAAATGAAATCTACATAGGAAACCTTGACTCAGATGATTATGAGACAGCTGAATTTAAAATAAAAGTGAAAAAAATATCCGCCAACATCATTAATATTCCCATACGTCTGGATTATGCAGATGTTAACAATGAAAAATATTCTCAAGAGGGACAAGTACCTTTAAAGATATATTCAAGCTCAGAGATAAAACAGATTACTGGAGGAAATGGTTACACTCTATGGATTATCTTGTTGATTGTGATTGTAGCAGGATTTCTATACTACAGACGTCGTAAGAAAAAGAATCTAAAGTCTAAATAGAATGTTAGAAGACTACTTTAGACTTAGTATTAGTAACCTAATCCATCGTAAGCTGAGAAGCTGGCTTACGATTATAGGTATAATGATAGGTATTGCTGCTGTAGTTGCACTTATCTCTATAGGACAAGGTATGCAGCAATCAATTAGTGAACAATTTGAAAAAGTAGGAAGCAACAGAATTATAATAACTCCTGGTGGTGGAACATCAATGGCTGCTGGTCCTTTTTCTAGTGACTTAATGTCAGCCAAGTTATACGAAGAAGATGTAGATATTGTAAAAAGAGCTAGAGGCATAGATTACGCTGCTGGTGGACTTATAAAAACCGCTAATATACAATTCAAAGATAAAACCAAGAGTACAACTATATTTGCTTTTAGTTTAGATTCTGAAACTAAGAAATACATAGAAGACATAGATTTCTTAGCAGTAGATACTGGAAAGTATCCTAGTGAAAGTGATAGGTATAAAGCAGTTATTGGTCCGGGTTTAGCTGATGGTTTCTTTACAAAGCAAATTAAAATTGGAGATACAATAACTATAGACGGAGAAGAGTTTCAAGTTGTTGGAATAACAAATGAAGCAGGTAATCCAGTACATGATAATAAGGTTATGATTCCCCTGAGAACAGCACGAGAGATGTTTGATATGCCTGAAGAAGTTATGAGTATATTCGCTAAAACTCAGGAAGGTTTTGACATAAATGATGTTGTTGAAAACGTGGAAAAAGATCTCCGTAGGGCTCATAATGTAGACGAAGGTGAAGAAGATTTTACAGTCCAGACTGCAAATCAACTAATTGAAGGTTTTACCAGTATACTAAATATCATACAAATAGTCTTAGTCGGAATTGCTGCTATTTCACTTTTAGTCGGAAGTATAGGAATAATGAATACAATGTACACTTCTGTTTTAGAGAGAACAAAGGACATAGGAATAATGAAATCTGTTGGAGCCAAGAACAGTCATGTTATGTTGTTGTTTTTAATAGAATCCGCACTCTTAGGCTTTGTTGGAGGAGTGATTGGATGTATGCTAGGAGTATTACTAAGCAGAGGAGCATCTATAGCAGCAGCGTATCAAGGGATTGATATACTTAAAACTTCAGTTTCCAGCTCATTAATTATAGGTGCTTTATCATTTTCAACTTTTGTAGGAGGTTTGTCTGGGTTATTGCCAGCTAGAAAAGCCGCTAAAATGAAGCCTGTAGATGCTCTACACGCTCATCAATAAAATGATTGAAGAATACATAAGAATAGCTTTAAGGAGTATAAGAAATAGAAGGAAACGTTCTATACTTAATATTATCAGTATTCTAATCGGCATCACAGCTATAGTTGCTTTGGTTTCTATTAGTGAAGGGATGCAAAATTCTATTGATGAACAATTTGAAATGATGGGTACAAATATTATAATGATAATGCCGGGCGCAGGCGGAGGTTTTAGTAGCTTTAGTAGTGTAGGGGGCTCTTCTTCTGCATTAACTGAACATGATTTAGATATAATTAATAGAGTTAGAGGTGTTGATCTCGCAGGCGGACTTATCATGAAGATAGCTAAGTTAGAGTTCAGAGATAATGTGGGTTATACATGGGTTATGGGAATGCCAACAGATGAAGCTCAAGATTTATTTTTGAACATGGAGAACATCCAAATTGCTGAAGGTAAGGAAAAGTTTAAGGAAACTGATAGGTATGTAGCAGGGATTGGTCACGCAATAGCTAGCGGTGATTTTCTTGATAAAAAAGTTAAGCTTGGCGATAGGATTACAATTGATGGTCAACAGTTTAAAGTACATTCTATATTAGAAAAAATAGGCAGCCCTGAAGATGATAGATCTATTTTTATTCCCTTAGAAACTGCTAGGAACTTATTTGATGAACCAGAAAACTATTTTATGATTATGGCTAATGTGAAGGAAGGTGCCGATCCTAGTAAAGTTGCTGAAGACATAAAAAAGGATATGAGGGACGATAGAAACCTAGAAGAAGGCGAAGAAGATTTTTCAGTTGAAACTTCTGAACAACTTATGGAAACCATTGCTTCTGTTTTAGGTATTATTCAAATTGTTATACTTGGTATTGCTGCTGTTTCTCTTTTAGTTGGAGGCATAGGTATTACGAATACAATGTATACTTCTGTTCTGGAGATAACTAGAGATATAGGCGTAATGAAAGCAATCGGAGCCAAGAACAGGCATATACTACTAATATTCTTATTAGAAGCAGGAATCTTTGGTCTGTTAGGAGGAATAATTGGCACTTCTATTGGAATTGCAATGGCAAAAGGAGTAGAATTCGCTGCCGATCAGTATTATGGCTTCGGTTTACTAAAAGTCAGTATCTCTCCATTACTAGTCATTGGAGTTCTAGCTTTCTCATTCTTAATTGGTATTATTGCAGGACTATTACCTGCCAGGAAGGCATCTAAGCTAAAACCAGTAGATGCTTTGAGGTATGAGTAATTATTCGTGCTTAAAAGATCCAGAAATAATTCCCTTTTCAAATCTCAATTGATAGTAATATTCTTCTCCACTTATTAACGTTCCGCAATTACTAATGTTTATATTTAATGTTGTTTTTTTATCCGGCTCCAGATAATCTTCTATACATCCATCAATACATCTAAAATACTCTGAACTTAGATAGTTAGCAGGACACATGCTAAACTGAGGTTTATTATACTTTTCTAGAACCATAATTATATTATCATTTGCTAAAGATATAGACCTCTGCCCAATATTTTTAATATTCAAACTCAAGATATAATTTTCATAATTCTGTGAAACTATATATACTGCTGTAGATCTCGCCTCTATTTCTTTCTGTTGTTCTTTAGTAAGATGTCCAGAATGAATTGATCCAGTTGGTCCGAAATATTCGAAATAGATATAAAAAATTGAAATAGAGATTAGTATCGATATAACTATTATTAAAATATATTCTTTGATATTTTTATTCATAAGTCTTTAATTAAAAATAATAATTAATAAAATTTGACTTTTTAATTCTAAATCTTCTAACAAAAGAGTTTTAAAATTAAAATATTTCTTTAAATCAAAAATGGTAAAAATAACAAAAGATATGACATTTGCAGATGTCATAGGAAAGTATCCCGACAGTGTTCCAATATTCCTTAAACATGGGTTATCTTGTATAGGATGTCCTTTTGCAGCACAGGAAACAATTGAACAAGGAGCTGAAGGACACGGGATAAATATAGAAGATTTATTAAAGGATCTTAATGATAATTTAAAAGAGAAAAAAGATGGAATGCGAAATCGAACAAAATGAAATAAATTGTAACTGTACATATGACCATTGTCCTAGGAAAGGGAAATGTTGTGAATGCATAAGATACCATACTAAAAAGGGAGAATTACCCGCTTGCGTGTTTTCATCAGAAGCTGAAAAAACATATGATAGATCTATAAAAAAGTTCATAGAAGATCAGTCATGATAAAAATAATTATATTTGATTTAGGGAATGTTGTTTTAGCTAATGATTGGCATCATCAATATGTTCAAATTTATGAAGACTTTTCCAATTATTTTAATATTTCCTATGATAATATGGAAAGAGCATGGTATGCCTTTTGGCCTCAATTTAAATTAGGAAAAATGACAGAAGAAGAATTCTGGGAGAGATTCTTACAAAAAGCGGGTGCAAAAAACATAGATATTAATCATGCAAAGAAACTTTGGAGAAAGTACCAACACTCAATTGAAAATATGTTAGATTTACTTAAAAAACTAAAAGAGCATTATAGACTAGCTGCTCTAGCAAACGCAGGAAAGGAATGGCTCGACCATAAAAAAGAGAAGTTCAGGCTTAATTCTTATTTTGAAGTTATAATTGGCTCGGGACACGTAGGTTTAGCAAAACCCGACCCTAAATTTTATGATTTAATCCTTAAGGAACTGAAAACAGATCCAAAGGAATGTCTTTTTGTTGATGATAAAGAAAGAAGTTTAGTGCCTGCGGAAAAATTAGGTATGCAAACCATTCTATTTACAAATCAAAAACAATTAGAGAAAGATTTGATAAATCTAGGAATTAAATTTTAGTAATCTTAGGACCCTTAGGTGTGTCTTGTATAGTATAGCCTTTTTCTTTTAACTCATTTCTAATTTTATCTGCAGCACTCCAATCTTTCTTCTTTCTGGCTTCTTCTCTTTTATCAGCTAATTTCTGAATTTCTTTTGGAATTGTCACTTTATCTTCCTTTACTTTTTTAAAGTCTAATCCTAAAATACTATCAAAATCATAAAGTAATTCTAATTTCTCCTTGTTTCCAATATCTTTAGCCTTTACTATATCCCAAACAACGGCAAGTGCTTCAGGAACAGCTAAGTCATCATTTAATTTACTGTAGAACTTTTTACTATATTTCTCTTTATTCTTAGGATTCTTACTTTCTTTGTTTTTATTAAATTCAATTATTTTATTCTTTAATCTACCAAATGCTTTCTTAGCAGAATCCAGAGATTTCCAATCAAATACTAATTTAGATCTATATTGAGCAGTAAGAATCAAGTAACGGAAATCCAGCGGATCATATCCTTTTTCAATTAAATCCTTTAACTGAATAAAACTTCCTTTTGACTTGGACATTTTACCTTGTTTTAGCGTAAGCCAGTCAGCATGCAACCAGTAGTTAACCCACTTTTTGCCAGTAGCTGCTTCAGCCTGAGCAATTTCATTAGAATGATGAACTTGAATATGTTCCCTACCACCACAGTGTATATCAAAATGTTCACCAAGATATTTTATACTCATAGCAGCACACTCAATATGCCATCCTGGAAACCCTCTGCCCCATGGAGAACCCCAAAGCATTACATGATTCGGCTGATTAGTAAGCCATAAGGCAAAATCACTTACATTTCTTCTATCAGGATCTTCTTTACCTCTTGCTCCTTTTTCTAGCTCTTCAAGATTTAATCTTCCGAATTTAGCATAATTCTTGAACTTAGAAGTATTATATATTAAACCAACACCTGTTTTGTAAGTGTAACCATTCTTTTCTATCTTTTTAATAAGGTTAATCATATCTTGAACATGTTCAGTTGCTTTAGGCCAGTAATCTGGCTCAATAATGTTCAATTTTTTTAAATTCTCTTTGAAGTCCTTAAAATATAGATTAGCTAACTTAAGCATTGACACCTTATTTAAAGGTAAGCCCTCTCTTTTCAGAGCCTTAACCAACTTGTCTTCGCCTTCGTCAGCATCAGAAGTTAGGTGACCTACATCTGTAACATTAACAACATGCTTTACCTTGTAACCGTTATGAACAAGAACTCTTTTGAGAATATCTTCAAAAATATAAGTTCTAAGATTGCCAATATGTTGATACCAATATACTGTAGGACCACAGCAGTATAAGCCTACTTGCCCTTTTTTTATAGGCTTGAATACCTCCTTTTTCCTGCTTAGAGTATTGTAAAGTTTTAATGTCATGTTTTTTAAACCATAAGTAAAATATAAAAAAGTTATTCTGAATTATAAAGTTAACTCAGTGTATCAAATGAAAGAAATAGACATAGGGATTATTGGTAGTTATGGATTAACTAAAGGTCTTAAGTTAATCAAAACTTTAGAATTAAATACAAAATATGGTAATCCTAGCTCCAAAATCAAAATATTTGCTTTAGGAGATATAAAAATAGGAGTATTGTCGAGACATGATGAAAAACATACTATCCCACCGCATAAAATAAATTTCAGAGCTAATATACAAGCCTTAAAGGATTTAGGAGCTACTAAATTGATTACAACAAGCGTAGTTGGCTCATTAAAAGAGGATTATTCTCCTGGAGATATGATTGTAACAAGTCAATTTATTGATTTTACTAAAAACAGAAATACAACATTATTTGATGGTCCAGAAGTTTATCATGTTTCAATGGAACCTCCTTTTTGTAATAATATGAGAGATTTGGCCGTAAAAACCTTAAAAGAGTTAGATATTCCTTACAAAGAAGAGGGCATTTACATTTGCATAGAAGGGCCAAGGTTTTCAACAAAAGCAGAATCATTAATGTTCTCTAAGTTCGCAGATATTATAGGAATGACTTTATGTCCTGAAGTAGCGTTGGCTAGAGAAGCTGAAATGTGTTGTTTAAATATATCTATGATTACAGATTATGATGTATGGAAAGAAAAAAAAGTTTCTGCTGAACTAATTATCAAAACTATTAAAAAAAATGAAGAGAAATTGAAACTTTTCCTGAAGAATTATATAAAAAATATAGAGATAGAAGACTGTATTTGTAATCATTCTCTGAAAGGAACTAAATTGAGTAAAGATTAACAGTCGTTGGAAACTATAATTGCAAAGAGTAAAGAATTTATAAATTATACGCTGTAATTATCTATGTATTCAGTACAGATAAGTTACTAGTAAAAATTATTAATAATTACTTAATTTATATTATTAGAATGGCAAAAATCAGAGTTGCTATAAATGGTTTTGGTCGTATCGGTAGAGTGGTTTTAAAGGCTGGCTTGAATGACCCTAATATTGAATTTGTTGCCATTAATGATTTAACTGACAAGAAAACATTAGCACATTTATTCAAGTATGATTCAGCTCAAGGAAATTTTGAGGGAACGATAGAATTCACAGACTTATCCTTAATAATAAATGGGAAAGAAATAAAGGTTTTTTCTGAA
Source organism: Candidatus Woesearchaeota archaeon (assembly GCA_020343615.1). Lineage (GTDB taxonomy): Archaea > Nanobdellota > Nanobdellia > UBA10117. The sequence goes on from CP070803.1 coordinate 309,754, forward strand.
AGAGAACCAGAAAAACTTCCATGGAAGGATTTAAACATCGACGTAGTTGTAGAGTCTACTGGTTTCTTTAGGACAAAATCTCTAGCGAGTAAACACGTAATGGCAGGAGCAAAGAAAGTAGTGATTTCAGCACCAGCAAAAAAAGAAGAAGGAAGCGGAAAGGATGTTAAGACACTAGTCAAAGGAGTTAATGAAGACGAATATGATAATGAAACAATCGTTTCTAATGCATCATGTACAACTAATTGTTTAGCACCAATGGTTAAAGTATTGCACGATAACTTCAAAATAAAAAAAGGATTTATGACAACAGTTCACGCTTATACTTCAACCCAGAGATTAGTTGATGCACCTCATAAGGATTTGAGAAGAGCAAGATCAGCAGCAATAAATATAATTCCAACAACAACAGGAGCAGCAACAGCAGTAACAGAAGTTATTCCAGAATTAAAAGGAAAACTTGATGGTATGGCAATAAGAGTTCCAGTGCCTACAGGTTCAATAACTGATTTCGTTTGCGAGGTAGAAAAGGAAACAAACATTGAAGAAATAAATTACCTATTTAAGTGTGTGGCTAATAATGAATTAAAAGGTGTTTTGGAATATAGCGAAGAACCATTGGTAAGCACAGATATAATTGGAAATACTCATTCTTGTATATTTGATGCAGCATTAACAAAAGTAATAGATGGTAAATTCATTAAAGTTCTCGGATGGTATGACAATGAATACGGATATTCTTGTAGAATGATAGACATGATTAAAATAATAGGTAAATGAAACTTAAAACCTTAGATGATGTTAATCTAAAAGATAAAAGAGTATTAGTAAGAGTAGACATAAATAACCCTGTAGAAAAAGGAAAAGTTCAGATTTCTCCAAGATTAATAGAACACGCAAAAACAATAAAAGAACTTTCTAGAAAAAAAGCAAAAGTTTGCATAATCGCTCATCAAGGAAGACCAGGGAGAGATGATTTTATTGATTTAAATCAGCATGCTAAATTACTAACCAAAGTTCTAAAAATTAAAGTAAAATATATTGATGATCTTTACGGAAATAAAGCGATAACAGAAATAAATAGATTAAATAGCGGAGAAATAATCTTGCTCAAGAATTTAAGAACTTGCAAAGATGAGCTAGCGAAGGTCTCTCCAGCAATACATGCAAAAAGCAAACTTGTAACAACATTATCAAAACATTTTGACATTTTTGTTCAGGATGCTTTTTCTATTTTACACAGAAATCAAGCAAGTATTGTAGGGTTCCCTAAAGTTTTACCTTCTTATATAGGTAGAATTTTAGAAGAGGAACTTATTGCTCTGACAATATTAAAAAAAGTAAAAAACGCAGTTTATGTTTTAGGTGGAGCAAAACCTTCAGATCATATTGACTTATTAAAACATGTTCTGAAAGGAAGAGTTAGAGTTCTTACAACTGGTGTTCTAGGTGAAGCATTTCTAATCGCTAAAGGAGTTGATATAGGCAAAAAGAAGAAATATCTCAAAGATCTCGGAGCTTTGGCAGTAATTCCCGACCTAAAGAGTTTACTTAAAAAACATGCAAATAAGATAGAAACTCCTGTTGATTTTGCGATTAGGAAGAAAGGTAAAAGAATAGAAATAAACCTAAATGACTTACCTTCAAATGAATATATGTTCGATATTGGTAAGAAAACAATAAACAATTACAAAAAAATAATAGAAAACTCAAGAGCTGTATTTATGAAAGGTACACCTGGGAAGTATCTAGAAAAAGAGTTCCTACTTGGAACCAAGGAACTATTGAAAGCAACATCCAAAGCTAAGTTCTCTTTTATTGGAGGCGGAGACACAACTACAGCTTTAGAGATAATAAAGCTCAACAAAAAGAGCTTCTCCTACTGCAGTTTATCTGGAGGAGCTCTATTAAATTATCTTGCAGGCAACAAACTTCCCGGATTAGAGGTGTTGTATAAGTGAAAAAAATAAAAGGACTTTCACTATATGAAGCAAAAAAAAGATTAGAAAAGTACGGGAAAAATGAGATAACTAGAACTGAAAAAGTAAGCCCTTGGAAAATATTATTCGCCCAATTCGCTTCACCACTAATTCTGATGCTAATAGGAGCAGTTATTATTTCACTTTTTATTGGAGTTGTTCCAGGCGGAGAATTTAGTTTTACAGATACATTTCTTATACTAATAATAGTCCTACTCTGTGTTTTTTCAGGGTTCTTTCAGGAGTATAAAGCTGAAAAGACAATAGAAGCCTTACAGAAAATGTCCACACCAATGGCTAAGGTAATAAGAGATGGAAATGAAAAAGTTATACCTGCAACAGAACTAGTTCCAGGAGATATAATTATACTTAATGATGGAGATATAATCCCAGCAGATGCTAAGTTACTTAAGGCTAATAACTTGAAAACAGACGAGTCAATCCTTACAGGCGAATCTAGAGACTTAGGTAAAAAAGTTTACGATGAAATTTTCATGAGCACGTTTATCACAGTTGGCAACGGAATAGCAGAAGTGACTAATACTGGAATGAATTCTAGAGTTGGAAAGATAGCAGATAAGTTACAGAAAATAGAGGAAAGAAAAACACCTTTTCAAGTAGAACTTTCAAAACTCAGCAAGAAAATATTCTGGCTAATAGCAGCAATTATAATTATAATAGCTTCTGTTGGTTACTTTAGATACGGAGCATATCTTGCATTACTAGTTGCAATATCTTTGGCAGTTGCTGCCATACCTGAAGGATTGCCAGCGATTGTTACTCTCGCCTTATCCCTAGGAGCAAAGACCATGAGTAAGAAAAATGCTCTGCTCCGTAAACTATCAACAGTTGAATCATCAGGTTCTGTAAATATTATTTGTACTGACAAAACTGGAACCTTAACAATGGATGAGTTGACTGTTAGAAAGATTTTCTTTAACAATAAAATCACAAATATTGAAGACGTTAAAAAACCAAACTTACTTCTAGAGTGTGGAGTATTGTGTAATAATACGAGAAAGGCATATGAGAAGAATAAAGAATATTATATAGGCGATCAGACCGAAGTCGCCTTAACCGTAGCTGGAGAAAAGTTCAGGATTATTAAGGACTTTATAGAAGCTAAAAATGCACGTATTAAAGAAATACCATTCACACCTAAAAGAAAAATGATGACTGTTTATATGAAAGACGGTTTTGTATTCTCTAAAGGTGCCCCTGAACTCATATTAAATAACTGTAATAAAATACATTTACGAGGAAAGGACGTAGTACTAACAAAAAAACTAAGAAAGCGGATTTTAAATCAATATAATAAGTTTGCTACTGAAGGACTAAGGGTTCTAGGTTTTGCTTATAAGAAATCAAAAGATTCTAAGAATTTAGAGAGCAATCTTATTTGGCTTGGCTTGCAAGCAATGAGTGATCCGCCAAGACCTGAAGTGAAAGAAGCAATACGTGAATGCTATACTGCAGGGATCCGAGTTATTATGATTACTGGAGATCACGCCTTTACAGCCCAAGCAATAGCCAAGGAAATTGGTTTGCAAAGTAAAGGAGCAGTAAGCGGTGAAGACTTAGATGAAATGAATGAGAGTCAGATAAAGAAGAAACTTAAAAAAGGCATTAATATTTTCGCACGTACTTCACCAGAACACAAGTTAAGAATCCTAGAAATTCTGCAAGAGGATAATGAAGTAGCAATGACAGGAGATGGTGTTAACGACTCTTTAGCTTTGAAAAAGGCGGATGTTGGTATTGCTATGGGTGTAAAAGGAACAGAAGTAGCTAGAGAAGCAAGTGATATGATACTAATGGATGATAATTTTGCTTCTATAGTAAATGCAATAAGAGAAGGAAGAAGAATCTTTGACAACATTAGAAAATTCGTTAATTATCTTTTTACGTGTAATATTGCAGAAGTAGGAGTTCTTTTCATAGCTACATTATTTTTAGCATTAAAAGAACCAATATTACTTCCCGTACAAATCCTTTGGATTAATCTGCTTACAGACGGGATGCCAGCCTTAGCTCTTGGTGTAGACCCAGCAGCCCCAAACATAATGAAAAGAAAGCCGAGGAAGGTAGGAGAACCTATAATCAACAGACAGTTAGTTACAATCATAATTAGTATAGGAATTCAAAAAACAATTATTTTATTTGCAGTTTTCTTTTTTACATTACCATTTGGATCGCATGTAGCCAGAACAGCGTTATTTACAGGATTTATTCTATATGAATTCATAAGAATAGGAGTAATAAGGTATCAAGAAAAAATGAGTTTATTCGTAAATAAATGGTTAATTCTCGCATTGATTCTTTCTCTAGCTGCACAATTAATTATAATATATTCTCCTCTAAATTCACTATTTAATATCGTTCCTCTAGGATTAATGCCTTGGATAGTTCTCATGGTCGGATTCGTTGTTGCACTTTCATTAAGTATATTAATGACCGAAGTCATAGTAAGATACTACAATAAAAAAGCTTATTAATACTGATTTTTGAAATCTAACTATGAAAAACGCCCTTTTAATTATAGACGTTCAGAAGTATTTCATTGAAGATAGTACAAAGCATATTCCTAAAAAAATTGAGGAATATGTAAGTAAAAATAAGGATAAATTCGATTTGATTATTATTCAGAAATTCAATAACAACGAGAATACACCTTTCTATAAGATGGGTTGGAAAAATATGATGACTTCTCCAGAAACAGATCTCTGTTTGGATATAGATACAGAACATAAGGAATTTGTTAGATCTTGCCGATCTTGCTTAAGAGATGAAGAATTCAAAAAATTCCTTGAAGATAATCAAGTAGGAGAATTATTTCTCTGCGGTCTGAATACAGATGAGTGTATTATTTCTACAGCATTTGATGCATGCGATTTAGGTTATTTTATAAATGTAATAAAAAACTTATGTGCTTCTTACAATGGAAAAGACTTTCATGACGCTGCTATGAAGCTACTCGAAGAACAATTTGAAATTGTATAATAAAAAAAGTTATATACGACCTAGCGTTTCATAAAAATCAATGGTTAAATACGATGTAATTACAGTTGGATCAGCCATTGTAGATAATTTCTATTATACAAACATACCTGAATTACATAAAAAGAAAGGAAGATATATTGCTTATCCTATAGGTTCTAAATTTCTTGTAAATGAGATAGATGTTAGAACAGGAGGAAGTGCTACAAATACAGCAACATCATTTGCAAGACTAGGATTAAAGGTAGGTTGTCTCGCATCTTTAGGAAACGATGAAAATGCTAATATTATCCTTTCAGAATTAAAAAAAGAAAAAATAGATTTTATTGGTACTAAAACAAACAAAAGAACTGGCAAGGCTGTTATTTTAGATAGCAAAGAACACGATCGTACAATATTGATTCATTACGGAGCAAATTCAGAACTTGATTTCAATAAAATAGATAAAGATAAGTTAGATACAAAGTGGTTTTACTTTGGTAGTATGATAAGTAAGAGTTTTGAAACACAAAAGAAACTCATGAATTTTGCACGTATGAATAGGATAAGAGTAGCATGGAATCCTAGTCAATACCAAGCCAAAATGGGAAAAGAATTACACCCATTACTGCCATATGTTGACTTACTTGTTCTAAACAGAGAAGAAGCAGCTTTGGTTCTAGGATATAAAAAACCTAAGTTAATCAAGAGGATGATAGTTGAATTACATAAGAAAGGTCCAAGATTTGTCTGCGTAACTGATGGGAAATACGGAGCATATTTTAGTGATGGTACTAATAAATTAAGAGTTTATACTCATCCTGTAAAAGTTGTAGAAAGGACTGGAGCAGGAGACGCTTTTGCTTCTTCATTACTCGCAGGAATCATAAAATTCAAAGATATACACAAAGCCCTATCAATTGCGTTAATTAACAGCGAGTCAGTTATTAAGCTCAGAGGAGCAAAAAACAAACTACTTACTATGAAAGAAATGAATGGTATGTTAGAAGTTACAAGAGTAGATATTAAGAAAATTTAAGATGAAAAATCTAGAACCGAGAGTTTATAGGCAGAGACTTGTTATAGAAGGACATTATAAAATTGAAGCTAATGGTGAAACTATTAGAGAATATCTTGATAAATTATCAAAAGTTCTGAAAATGAGAATTTTTTCAGGACCATTTTCTTGGCCCCCGGATAAATGGGATCATCCTGAAGTTGAATTACATGAATTAAATGGGTTTGTTGCCTGGACAGAATCTGGTTGTCATGTCTATGCATGGCGATTTTGCAAATTCTTTACTGTAGATATATACAGTTGTAAGAAATTCAATGTAAAAGAAGTTATAGAATTTACTAAAGATTTTTTTAAATCAAATGACTTGGTTTATGAAGAAATAAAATGAAAAGAGTTAGCTTATCCAAAATAACAACAAAAGGAAAAGCCTTGATACTCGCATACGACCATGGTCTAGAACACGGTCCTACTGATTTTACTGATAAAAACGTAGACCCAGCGTATGTTCTAAAAATAGCTAGAAAAGCTAAGATTAATGCAATAGCATTACACAAAGGATTAGTTGAAAAATACTATAATCCTAAAAAAGATGTTCCACTTATTCTAAAATTAAATGGAAAAACTAGACTCTTGAAAGGAGATCCTATAAGCACAACAATATGTACAGTAGAAGAAGCTGTAGAATTAGGAGCCAAAGCTTTAGGTTATACTATCTATGTTGGCTCTGAACACGAACAGGAGATGTTCAAGGAATTCTCCAAAATAGAAGAAGAAGCCCTAGATAGGAAATTACCTCTAGTTGCCTGGATGTATGCAAGAGGCAAGGCAGTTAAAGACCCCAAATCTAAAGAGATGTTGGCCTATGCAGCAAGAATTGGTTTGGAACTTGGAGCAGATATTCTAAAATTACAACATACTGAAAATCCTGTAAAAATAAAGTGGGCTATTAAGTCTGCTGGTGAAGCTAAAGTTATGTTTGCTGGTGGTAAGACAGTAGATGAAAATAGTTTTTTGAAAGGAGCTAAGAAAATAATGGATGCTGGAGCAGCAGGCTTAATCTGCGGAAGAAATATCTGGCAGCATGACAAGCCAGTTGAATTAGCAAAAGCCCTGAAGAAAATAGTCTTCAATAATGCTTCTGTAGCTGAAGCAAAGAAACTTCTAAAATAATTCAAAAGATTTTTACGTTTTTGGGTTCTTAAAATAAAATGAACAAAAAATTAGATATATGGACATTACTAGGAATTATTTTTTCAGTAATTAATAAGTATTAAGGTAGATATTAATAGCTTAAAGGATAAACTAAGAATGAATAAAAAAGGATTTTCAGAAAACGATGTACTGACTTTTTTTAAGATAATAATCTTAATAATTCTAGCAATTATAATCCTAAACGCATTAGGATTTTTTTAATAAAATCAAACCTTTTTTATATTATTTGTTCTTTAATTTATTTAAAATGAAAATACCTCTAGATAAAGTAGTTTATTCGACACCACCGAGTGCAGTAGTGTTAGTTTCTACTATCAGTAAAGAAGGTAGAAAAAATATAGCTCCCTTCGGTTTCTTTATGCCTTGTGCTCATCAACCACCAATGGTAGCTGTAAGTATAAGAAAAACAATTCATACTTACAAATATGCAAAAGAAATAGGAGAATTTGTAGTGAGCATACCTACTTCTAAAATTGTAAAACAAGTGTATAAAGCAGGAGGAGTTAATGAAGGAGACGAATTTAAAGGAAGTGGTTTGACTGCAATACCTTCAAATTCAGTTAAGCCTTTCAGCGTAAAAGAGTGCCAAGTTAATTTAGAATGTAGATTTGTAGACGAAATCACAACAGGGGACCATGTTATAATTATTGGTAAAGTTATAGATGGGATAATTGATGATACTATTTTTAATGAAGATAATGCTATTCTTAGAACTAATTTGGATTCCATATATCATGCAACTAAGAATAATTTTGTATCTAAAGGTAAAAAGATAGAATGAAACTAAAAGTAGGTCCGATTCAGATTTTTGTTTCAGATATAGAAAAAGCTAGACAGTGGTACTCTAAAGTATTAGAGATGAATTTAATAGAGGAGTATCCAGATTTTAAATGTATTCTTATGAAACTAAGTGACACTGAATTTGATATTGGCGTTCCTAGCCCTAATTGGGGTGAAGGTTGGAATAAAGTAAAAATAGGTGGAAGAACTTCTATATTTTTCGAAACAGATGATATTTTTAAAACAGTTGAAGAATTAAAGAAAAAAGGTGTTAAATTTATAGAAGAACCTTACAAAAGATCGTGGGGGGAATATAAAGCTGTGTTTGTTGATCCAGATAATAATGAATTTGGCTTAATCCAAGTAAAATGAAAATCAAAATTAAAGAAATCAAGCAGCTATGTATTGATGTTCTAATAAAGGCAGGAGCAAGTAAAAAAGATTCTGAAATTATTGTGAATGAATGCCTTTACGGTGAATTAATAGGAAGAAAATCACACGGTCTTGTTTATGTCGCAAAAACCGCTGAAAAAGTTAATTGTTTAAAAAATAAATGGAAAATCGAAAAAGAAGATGATGCATACGCGTTGATTAATGCTAACTGAGGAATTGGACAGATTGTAGGAAAGTTTGCAATGGAACTGGCCATAAAAAAGGCTAAATCTAAAGGCATTGCTTTAGTAGGTATACACAACATGCATTCTTATTTAATGCCGGGATATTATGCAAAGATGGCTGCTGATAAAAATATGATAGGATTTGTAATTGATAATGCTAGATCTAGAGTTGCTCCTTATGGCGGAATTGAGCCAAGATTAGGAGCCAATCCAATTGGTTTGGCAATTCCTGCGAAAGATATTCCTTTTGTTTTAGATATGGCTACAGCAAAAAGAGGTATGGGGGAAGTTAGATTAGCTAAAAAATTAGGAGAAGAGTTACCAGAAGAAATGGCTTTGGATATTAAAGGAAATCCTACAAGAGACCCTAATAAAGTGAATGCACTTAAACCAGCAGGAGAATATAAGGGATATGGGTTATGCTTGGCTATTGAAATATTAGCAGGAGCATTTATACGTGCAAAGATGGGAAGCAGGATTAAAGACGGACTAGATAGAGGATATTTATTCTTAGTTATAGATCCTAAGATTTTTGTTGATGTTAATACCTTTAAAAAAGAAGTTTCTGACTTATTCGAAGAAGTTAAATCAGCTAAAAAAGCTGAAGGATTTGATGAAATTCTTATTCCTGGTGAACATGCAAAAAGATTAATGGATGAAAACCTTAAGAAAGGTTATTTAGAAGTAGATGATAAAATTATTAAGGAAATAAGAAGTCTTATTTAGAATGCAAGAATTTGACGCACCGTTTGGAAAAGTTCAAGTCTTTGAAAGTAATGAAAAGTTTGGATCCAGTATTTTAGTAGTTGAGCCTGGAAAGGAAATTACTCCACATTTTCATAAAAAGACAATAGAAGTTGAAGTAATTTTAGAAGGCGAAGTTGTCTGTGACGGTAAAATCCAAAAGTCTGGAGACATAAACATTTGGAAACTTGATCAAGTTCACAGTTATAAAAATAAGTCTGAATCTCCTGTTAAAATATTATGTATAACTGTTCCTCCTTATGATGAAGCAGATAGCTTTGAGGTAGAATGAAAACAGCTTTTATTATTCATGGATCAAATGGTGGACCAAACTTACATTGGTACCCTTGGCTAAAAGCAGAATTGGAAAAGCGAGGTTTTAAAGTTATATTACCAAAATTCCCTATTTATGAAAATCAAACTCTTGAAAATTGGTTAAAGGCTCTAAAACCTTTTAAGAAAGAATTAGAAGATTCAATAATGATCGGTCACAGTTTAGGTGCTTCCTTTATAATTGATGTATTGAATTTATGGGATGTAAAATTAAAGCTGCTTTTCTTGCCGCTGGAGTAACAGGAAAATTAAAATTTACAAGCAAGGAAAAAGTAAAATCTTTTCTAGAAAATGATTTTAATTGGAGTAAGATAAAGAAACATTGTGATCATTTTTACTTATTTCATTCCGAAGATGATGAGTACATCCCATTAAAAAGAGGAGAAGAATTAGCCAGGAATCTAGGAGTTAAATTAATTCTAATCAAAGGAGGAAATCATTTTAGAGCTTTAGATGGATTTACAGAATTCCTTCAACTCCTAGAAAAAATTGATGAAGAATTAGAATGATAAAAGCGATTGTTTTTGATTGCTGGGGAACTTTATTTTATGATGACATAAAACCACACCCTTTTCATGAATTTGCAGGAAAAATAGGACATTCATTCAGGGATTATTCCTTTTTGAAGTTATTTGAAAGGAATCTAATGTTAGAAAAATGTGATGATATAGAATCAGCAATTAGAGATATTTTAAGAGAGTTAAAGATAGAACCTAAAAGAGAACTAGTAGATGAGTTAGTATATCTTCTTGCTGTAAAGTCTGTGGAATATATTAAAGCTTACCCGGATACTTTAGTAAATTTAAATAAGTTAAGACAGAATTTTAAAGTTGCTTTACTTAGTAATGATTTTAGTTGGAGTTTTGGAAAATTAGAAGAGAGATATAACATAAAAGAAATTTTCGATGTTATTGTTCTTTCACATGAAGTTGGCTTAATAAAGCCAAATCCAAAGATATATCAAATCACTTTAGATAAGCTCGGAGTGAAAAAAGAAGAAGTTTTAATAGTTGGAGATAATTTAAAAGATGATGTTATTGAAGGAGAAAATTTTGGTTTTAGAGGTTTATTATTAGACAGAAAAAATAAATATCCTAAATATATAAATAAAATTAAATCCTTAGAAGAAATATATGACCATTTAAAATGAAACCAATACTCGTAATAAATTTCAAAACATATGAGAAAGCAACTGGCAAGCAAGCAGTAAAGTTAGCTAAAGCATGTGAAGAGGTTGCTAAGAAAACAAAAACTAAGATTTGGTTAGCTGTCCAGATAGCAGATATTTACAGAGTTTCTGAAGCAGTTAAACTTCCTGTTTTTTCAGAGCATGTAGATTATCAAGAGCCAGATTCATTTACAGGTTCTATTTTAGTTGAAGATGTAAAAGATAATGGAGCTATAGGGACTTTACTTAACCATTCCGAACATAGATTAAAATTAGATGTTATTGAAAAAACAATTAAGAGGTGTAAAAAAGTTAAGCTAAAAACACTTGTTTGCGCAGCTAGTGTTGCTGAAGCAAAGAAAATAGCAAAGTTCAAACCAGATTACATTGCCTACGAAGCACCCTCTTTAATTGGAACAGGAAGGTCTATTTCTAAATTTAAACACAAAACTGTAAAGCAATTCGTTGAGGAATTAAAGAAGATAGATAAAAAAATTATTCCATTAACTGGAGCAGGTGTCTCAAACGGAGAAGATGTTAAAGCAGCAATTGACTTAGGAACTCATGGTGCATTACTAGCATCAGCTGTAACAAAAGCAAAAAACCCAAAGAAAGTTCTTTTAGATTTAGTAAGGCTTATTTGAATATTCAAATAATTTAATAGTATCTTCAAGAGCCTTAAAAGATCCTAAATTAGTAGGTTTACTATCTCTTTCTCTGGTTTTTGGGTTTTTAATGAATATTTCAGAAAAATCTAAACCTTTTCCTATTTCAACATATTTACCTCTATCCCGGAGAAAGTATTTATTTTTTGGAGTAAAACCTTTTATGGGTTCGTAAGTCTTCCATTCTCCATCAATAAAAACATCTGCAAAAACATGTCCGTGTATTTTTCCATCTTCAGATTTAGGTAAATTCATAAGCCAGGGTTCATAGAAAGTATCAACAAATCTTGTAGGAATTCCTAATGCTCTAGTTAATGTAACAAATGCTAAACCTTTATCTGTACATCCAGTTACAAATCCAGAATCTAATATGTCAGAAGCAGTTCTCTTTCTATATATTTGATCTTTTCCAGAAGTTGATTTTTGTAATTTAGAAACGTAATCTGTAACTGATTCCAAAGGTGTAGTTTCAAGGTCATCCAGATAATTAACAATATCTATAACTATGTCGTCTCTTTGCGAGAATTTTCCCTCTTCCAGAAAAGTAAGGTCTTTCATCATTTTAAGGAGAAATATTGGGTTTTTAAGTCTTGTTATTTAATTACTTTTGATATATTTTTTATTATGTCAGTAGCTAGCATAGAAACTCCTAATTTTTTTGCAGCTAATTCACCAGCTTTTCCGTTGATATAAGCACCAGCACAAGCAGCATCAAATGGAATATTCCCTTGAGCCATTAAACTTCCAATAATTCCAGCAAGAGTGTCGCCAGTTCCGCCAACAGTCATTTCCACACAACCCGTTCTATTAATATCATTTTTTATACCATTGGATATTATATCTACCGGACCTTTAAGAAGAATAGTTGTTTTCAAATGCACTGCTAGTTTATTTACTATTTCCATTTTCTTTTTTAGGTCCATACCCCAAGGTTCGATATTGGTTAAAACATAAAACTCACGAGAATGAGGAGTAATTACAAAATCTTTCCTCCTAACAGATTGCATGTTATCAGCAACAGCGTATATAGCATCAGCATCAATCACACAAGTTAAGTTTACTCTATCTAAAAACTCTGCGACAGCATTCAAAGTTTCATCGTGTCTTTCCATTCCCCCACCAATTACAACCGCAGATGATTTTTTTGCTAAGTCTATTAAGTCATCAACATGTTCTTCCCGAATGTAATCTCCTTGTAGAGGGAATGTAATTATATCTGGAGAAAATGAAGCGATAATATTTGCAGCTCTTTCAGGTGCAGCAACAGTAACTAGGTCAACGCCAGCCCTATATGCTGCTAATGCAGCTAAAGCTGGAGAACCGGAATATCTCTTACTTCCACCAATAACAAGTAATGAGCCAAATTGATATTTATGAGAATCCTTATGTCTTTTGACATATACTTCACTCAATATTTTTTTATTGATCATTTTAAGTATCCTAAATCTTTAGTTTCGCATTCACTTAAGTCACCACATGCAAAAGACGTAGGATTCATCCTCGGGTCTAATGTTGCCGCGTAAATATCTAATACTTTTTCAAATAAAATTTGATCAATATCTTTTTTTATTGAAGAACTATCTTCAGATATAAAGTTTTCAAGAGATTTATTCATTTCGTTTTATATTCATGATTCTGATTTTTAAGTTTTTTTATTCAAGTAATTTCTAGCATCTTTGAGATTTTGAATATTATCTATTATTTCTTTTAATTTATCTTTAGATATATGGCCTGTTTTTAACATCAAATCAAAAACATCAACTATATTTTCACTTATTTTGTTAAGAGAATCGTCTATTTTAATCAGGCCTTTATCCTCCATTTTTTCTAGTTCTCTGTAAATAAAATTACGAGTTAATTCCAATTGTAATAAAGCTAAAAAGGTATCATCAAAAGCTTCTTTCATAATCTCAATACGCTTGTTTTCATCCTTTTCAGAATTTATTTTCTTAGCTATTTTTTCGAGAAGTTTTTCCTGACTACATCCTAAAGAAAAGCTAAAGTCCTTGCCTGAAATAAGTCCACTATTCAGAAGAGGAAAAGCCTTGCAGACTAAAGGTCTGTCTTCGTATTTTATACATTTATTTTTATTTAGCAATGGACAATTATTAATTCGAGAATTCCAGAACAAAGCAATTGTTTGCTTATTTTTTTTGTCATATAAAACAGGAAAAGGATAATATTCCTCAAACATCTTAGCTTCCCAATAAAATAAATTCAATCCAGGACCATGTCCGAAGTCTCTACAACAATCTCCACACTCGCTACAAACAAATTTCATTAAGAAATAGAATCCAATTAAATTATTTAAGTCTTTAGAGCGCGGGGCGAACGTCTATCATTACGACAAACTTATTCACTTAGTTTAATTACGTATTGTTATTTTTTAAGCGCGTCTTTTATTGATTTTTAGCCCACGTGTTAGTAAATATTAAAAATAAACCTATA
>CP070803.1:323793-328224 GCA_020343615.1 Candidatus Woesearchaeota archaeon
CAGTGCAATCATCGTCTCCACTTTATTTGCTTTCATAGCTTCACTCACATTTGTACCAGCGATTTTCATCCTCAAGCAACTCATTTTTTATAAAAGAAAAAGAAATACTGCCATTATATTTCATTCCTATATATTCCCTAAAGCAAAATTATGCGCCTTTATGTTAATTTCGATAGCATATATCTTATCCACTTCAGGTTGCTTTTTTTCAATTACAAGAGGATAAGGAGATACTCCCGAAAACATAACTAAAACCCTCTCATTTGGTTTTACCTGCTTAGCAATCCTCAATCTTTCGGTACCGAGTCTAGGTGAGAAATAAACTTCATTCAAATCAAGCTTTAATTTTACTCCTGATTCTTTATGAATAGTAGCGCTTCTATTTTCACCACATATATTCTTTATTTTTCTAATTCTGAATTTTCCTGAAAAGTTAGAATGTTTTTTAGCTACTGATTTAATGTTTGGATGAGTTCTATACAGAGTCCAAGCTATTGATTTTTCCAATTTTTCTAATCCTGTAGGTATATCTAAAACTGCTATGTCTCCGATAAGATCATAACTTCTATTTGCTTCTTCTAACTTAGAATCAGGGATTATTCCTTTAAGTTCTTCTTTTAAAGTTCCAGCATAAGTTTTCTTTGATTTACTAAGAAACCTTTCTATAATTTCACCTTTGAAATTATTTAGGATATCGGTTTTTTTTGCATTTTTAGAGAGAGGAAGTAAAAGATAATTACTAGTCCTACCAATTTTTATAGAGGAATCTAACCAATTCTTATCTCTAAGAAAGTCTTTAGCCTTTTGTCCATACTTTTTATTGATTTTTAAACAAACAACCATAGAAAATATTATAATTAACGAGTTTATAACTATTATTGAAAGATGATAAAATTTTCACCGTCGAAATTATTTAGTAAAAACTTAAAACAAAAGATTGGTGAAGATGAAGTAGAAATAGAAAACGAACTTCATGAGTGGTTGAGAGAATTCTGGGAAAACCACGAGAGAGAAAGAGAAGAAATAAGTGAGTCAGAAACTGTTTTCCAAAAACTTGAAGCAATAGAAAAAGAAGTTGAAGAAATTTCTACAAAAGTAAAGGAAGGTAAACCAGAGACGTCCAAAGAATACTTGAAGAAATTATTTGAGGAAATAGATAACATTGAAAAGTTCGTAAGGAAACTAGAAAAAGACGTCGGCATTAAAATCAAGTACGAAAAAAAGCTTTTCAAATTAACGGATACAATTTACAAGCATATAGACAAACAAAGAGATGAAATAAAGAGCTTATATAATAAAGTTTAAAGAAAATTTATAAGTTCTGAGTTTATAGTAATTAATAAAATGGTAGATCTAAAAGAATTACAAAAAATGCTTTTAGACAAAGCGCATGACTACAGTGAAGAAGAAAAAGAGTTTATGAAAATTTTATGGGATGAATACAAAGAGGATAAACAAGAATTAAAAGAAATTAACCACTTAATCGATTATAACGAGGAAATTAAAAAAGAATTACATGCAGCTTTTGAAGATATGCATAATAATAAATTAAGAAAGAGTGCAGAAGAACTTAATACATTAAGAGGAAAAATAAATCACTCAAGATTATTTATAAATCATCTTGAAAAAGAAAGAGAGAAAAGACCCACAGAGAATGCGAGGATTATCAAAATAACTCATAAGTTAAATAACGACGTAATATTAATGCTAAAATCCGCAGACGAATTAGTTAAGAAAGTAGTAGGAGTCATTAGATAAATTATGCTTTACTTGATAGGCCTAGGATTATCTTGGAAGGATATTAGCCTAAAAGCATTAGAAGTTATAAACAAATGCGATAAAATTTATCTTGAAACATACACAAGCGTATCCAACTTTTCATCAAAAAAATTAAGCAAATTACTTGGAAAAAAAGTAATAGAATTGAATAGAAAACAAGTAGAAGAAGAAAAGCCTTTTTTGAAAGAATCAAAAATAAAAGATGTTGCTTTGCTTATTTACGGAGACCCATTAATGGCTACAACACATCAAGAATTCAAAGCAGAGGTTGTTCACGGACCTTCCGTATTTGATGCAGTAGGAGAAACAGGATTATCTCCATACAAATTCGGAAAAATAGCATCAATTCCAATACCTGAAAAAAATTTCAAACCAGAATCCTTTTTTAAAATTCTAGAAGACAATAAAAAAATAGACGCACATACTTTATTTTTACTTGATTTAAAACCAAATAAATTTTTAACGATTCCAGAAGCCATTAAAATTTTATTAGAAATTTCTAAGAAAAGAAAATCAAAGAGTTTTACCAATGATACCTTATGCGTAGGTTGCGCACGTTTAGGTCATAGTGATTCTTTCATAAAAAAAGGAAAAGCCAAAGATTTAATCAAGAAAAAATTTGGAAATCCTCCATATTGTTTGATTATCCCAGCAAAACTCAGTTTCAAAGAAGAAGAATTTTTAAGTAAATACTGATTATAAATCTAATATGATACACATAAAAGACTATTATTATTGGATAAAAGCTTCTAGAAAAGAATTAGATGATCTTAAAAAGTTATATAGTAGATTTAATGCGTTGAGAAACCAGATGAATAGATTTAATAACATTTCCTTAGGAGATGCTAAGAGGCATAGAGATATTTTCGATAAAGAATACGCAGAAATGCATAAAAGGTTGGAAGAATGTGAGGATATATTCAATACGATGAAGCAACTAGGAAAAGCAATGGAACATTATGCTACTGAAAACAGAGCCATAATACATAATAAAATACGTGATATGAAAGTGAAATACAGTAGATTTACAAATATAATGGAAGAAGAAAAAAGAAGAGAAAAACTAATTAAGTAGAGCTTACAAAAGGTTTTTATACTTTTGACTATATATTAAAGTTTATGACTAATAAAAAAGTATTACTAATTTTTACTATGTTCTTAATATCTATATTACTTTCTAACTCCGTTCATGCTGAGAATGAAACAGAGAATGATATTGTTAAACAGATAGAAGTAATGCTCAGAAATGTTCTAGATGATTATATTGAAGGTGGTGAAAAGAAAAGTGATGATGAGTTTTGGGATCAGTTCTTTACTGATTTATGGAGAGCCATGTCAGTTCTTTTGCTTTTTTGGGTAGTTTTCTATATAGGACTCCTATTTTCAATGAGGGACAGACTAGGCACCAGAAAAATACTCGGACTTGCTTTTATTCTCGCACTTGCTGGAGTATATGGTGTCGCACTGAATGATTGGTGGGGAGCATTTGATTTCTTATTTGGATTTGCTCTTCCCACGTTAGTTATAATTTTTGTAATATTTTTCATATTTGTTATAATTGTTAGCGGGATACACATGGGTAGTCACGCTGCAGGACCGATGTTTGCATCACTCGGTAGAACTAGACGAGACGCAGAGAAGATGTTCTTAAAAGCTGAGGAATTAGAAAATAAGGAGAAAAGAATAATTAGAAGAGGTCAACATGATGATCTGATTGCGGCAAAAACAACCATGGAACTTATATCAATATTTAAGAATGCAGGGGAGTACACAAATAAACCTTATCAACTTTATGCCTACTTGTCTAGAGAAAGTGGCGCAGTAAAGGCTAGATTTAATAGACTAATAAAAACTCTAAAAGACAAAGAAAAAACCATTAAAAAAGATATGAAAAATGTAAGAAAAGAATCAAAGTTTTTTAATAAAGGTAAAAAAGATGAATATAAAGAGATAAAGTCCGACTACAAGTTAAGGAGCAGAAAGTTTACGCATGTAGACAAAGAGGAAGTCCGCGAAATTGAAGATACAATTAGAGCACTTAGAACTGAAACAGAAGTATTAGCTGATAGTTATAAAAACGTTAAACAAATGGAAGCCATGGTTATGAAAGCTGAAGGATTGTTCGAAAAAGCTAGAAATGCAGGTGCTGGACAAGAGGCAATAACTGCTTTTGAAAAAGCAGCAGCCTTATTATATAGAGTATATCGAATGGATACGGAAGATATAAACTATGATAGAAAAATAACCCAGATAAGGGGACGTGTAAGATCAATAACAGAAAATATAAAAAGATTAGAAGAATTTGAGAGACAAAGAGGAAGAGCCTAGTTAAAGAGCCTTTCCTTTTTTAGTAATTTTGAATTTTGCATTATTTTCAGATCCTAATAAAACTAGATCCTCAACAGAATAATAATTATCTTTAGACTCATCTTCTTTAAAAATCACAATACCTAATGTATCAGGTGTTTTTTTATCACCTTCAAATTTATATAAATTATACAAGCTATCTGAAGGTAACTCATCGGTCTCAAGTCTTAAAGGTGCCCTTTCTGTTTCTTTTGTCAGTTTACGTCTAGTATCTTCAGACAGGTTTAATGGAACAGCATAAGGTCCACCGCACAATAAAAGGACTTTATACGTCTTAGATTTACC
>CP070803.1:328324-369087 GCA_020343615.1 Candidatus Woesearchaeota archaeon
TACTATAACGTAATTTATTCCTAGTCATACTATCAATAGATAAACTGTGAGTGACTTTTTTCTTAATTTTATTTTTATCTAGATAATGCTCAAAGAAATCTATTCGAATACATCCCTTATCAAAATCAGGATAAATAAATACCCCTTCAACTAAGTTTTTATTTTCTCTTTTAATATGGCCTTCTATTATACAGCCTTCTATATGGTGAACTAAAAGCGTAAAATCTTCTGAAGATATAGGTTCACTCTTAACGTATCTATCACCTATATCCTTTACTTTATTCTGTACTGCTTTCATTAATTCTCTACCCATTTTCAAGAGGAGCGTAAAGATCATTTACAATTTCTTCAGGAGTCTTTCCAGTAGCTAGATCTGCTTCATTAAACTTATCAGATAATTCCTCTACTTTCTTAGCTCTTTCTTGAAGTTTTTCTTTAGTTACCATTTTATTTAATATTACTACTTTATAGTTAATTTATAAAGCTTTTGTTATAGTAAAATTAGCCAATATAACTCATATCATCCCTAGGGAATTGTTTTCTTAACTCATCAATTAATCTTTCTTCCATATCTGTATCATACAGTCTAGTTTCCCTTTCCAGTTCTTTCATTTCAGACTCGAACTTACTAATATTTATTTTCAAATCAAATGCTTCTACAAGTATTTTGAGTAAAAGTTTTGCTTCCTTAAGAGCAATATGATCAAGATTTGAGGCAGTTTCTACGAGTAAACCCAAACCACTTATTCCATGCATTGGTGCTAATCCTAAAAGTAACCCAGTTGCTCCGAAAATAGCACCCACTTTACCACTTATGTTGAAATTGACATTTGAAAGCTTTCTGTATTTATCCAAAGTCTTTTCATCAGTAGCAGTCCCGAATATCTTTATTTTCTTAGGAGACTCACTTAAGCCGATACCACCTAAAGTTATTATCTCCAGGCAGCCTATTTTTTTAGCAAGGCTAAGCACTTCTTCAGAAAAATGATAGCTAGCTTCTTCCTGTAAAGGCTGGAAATCTCCAGTTAAAAATAAAAGATCCTTATCCTCTAATTTTAGTCTGTATATAGATACACAAGGAAGAGAAATGAGATTATTTTCTTTTACTAAGACTGAAGGTGGAAAATTAAACGAGTGTATCTTATAGATTAATTCAGGTTCTAGTTCTTCTATTATAAAATCAACAGCAAGTTTTCCTACGTTACCTATTCCTGGTAAGCCTTCGATTAATATAGGATTTTTTAATGTTACATCTTTCTTACAGTCCTGAATTATCCAGTTGCTCATTTTTTATTCAACTCAAAAGTTCCTTGGTTTGACTCCAGTAACTTTTCACCATTTTCTTCCATGATATTTAAAACTTTTTCACATTTCTTATAATCAGATGAGATTATCTTTACCTTGTATTCAGGAGAACCAAGATAACTTATTTTAACTTCTGAATTCTCCTTTTCAGCTTCATTTTCAACCATCTTAAAGAATTTCTTTATTATTTCCAAACCATTAGGAGCATCAGATTTCATAT
Source organism: Candidatus Woesearchaeota archaeon (assembly GCA_020343615.1). GTDB lineage: Archaea > Nanobdellota > Nanobdellia > UBA10117. The sequence continues at coordinate 329,850 of CP070803.1, forward strand.
TTAATTTTACATCTAGTTTTACTTTAGGAACAGGTATTCTAGTTTTTATTAATTTTAATAAATTACTAGATAACTTCTTATCCAATTTAAGTTCTTTAAGTCTAGACTCACCCTCACTAGCTACGCTCATCAAGAACGGATAAATTAATCCGTATTTTTCTAGAATCTGATTTCCAAATTTTTTATATATTTCATCCGTACTCATCTTTAATTGCTTGGCTGAAACAGATAAAATACTATGAGCTTTTTTCTCAAGTCTCCACTCTTCTTGCTTATTTCTAGCTTGGCTTGGACCAACCCTTCTTACGGAAAGAGAAATGCAGTCTTCCGTACAAGACATTACCTTGCATACTAGTTTTCTCCCTTTCTTTAGGTAACTTTTTCGGTTTCTAGTCCATTTTCTACTTAATTCAGAATCATGAACCATTCCTTCTTTATTATCATATTCTTCTAATACAACAAAAGCAGAATGAGGCAATACTCTATCTATCGTGCAAATTACAAGATCTCCTTTTTCAGGTAAACCCTTTCTTTTATACATTAGCTTAATACCTCTAGAATCTGGCCGTCTATTTCAGCTTTTCCGCCTTTGGCTTTGGACAATATCTTTCCACATACCAAACACTTGACGTCAGTTGATGGTTTACCGAATATTATTTGCTCGTTCTTGCATTTATTACACTTGACTTTAATGAATCTTGATGTTGGACCTTTTTTCATTTTATACACCTTGTTTTATTTTTTTGGCTCTTACTTGATGTAGCTTGTACTGTTTCTTTCCGCATTCAGCACATTCAAATATGATATTCACTTTCTTGCTTGTTTTTACTGGTTTTACTTTAGGACTTGTAGAACCGTGGTATCCAGATGTCTTCCTAGCGTGTCTTCTTACCCCTAATTTTAATGCGTTTTTCTTTGTCTTAGGTCTAGGTTTAGATTTGACTTGGAGTATGTTGTGTTCTGTATGTTTCTTACAGTATGGGCAATATCTCTTTGTTTTTTTTGGTATGTTCATTTTATTTCACGACCTTTTCCTTTATTTATTATTAATACAGCAAGTTCTGATGGAAGTTCAGCAACATCTCCTTTTTTATATGGTCCATAGTTCTTTAGATCAGGACCAGTTAGTTCAGGAATGTCTTCCAGCACTCTTATTTCCTTTAACTTACTGTCTGTTTTAGTTTCCTCTTTTTCCTTGCTTTTTAACTCTTTCGTTTCCTTTTTTATAGGTTTGCTCTTTTCTATTAATTTAATTTCGTCTATTGTAGAGAAGAATTTAGTTTCATTTTTCTCTAAGTCCTTTATTAGTTTGTTGTATAATTCTTCTTCAAAAGGGAGCATATTGCTAGTGTCTTTAGCCTTAGACTCGCTTCTTATGGTAAAAATAGCACTATCTATTACTTTTTTAGTTCTTTTTTGATTAATCTTTATGAGTATTTGACTAGCATTTTCTAGTTCCTCTGAGATTCGTTTTGTTTCCTTAGAAAATTTACTAGTAACCGCCTTTTTTACTAACTCTTCCTTAGTGTTCATATAGCTCTTTATCTTTTTCAGAGTCTTTATTTCTAGAGGCTGTAACTCTTTTGACGATAATTCTTCTCTTAATAATTCGTACAAGTCATCATAAGTAAATAACTCTTCATCAACCATATGAAATAGTATCTTCAGAAGAGTTTAAAAAATTTTCAATTATTTTCTGATAAAATATATTCTGAAGGGTTCTTCTTAAGACCACCAGAACATACATCACTAGTTTTTATCTTTACAAGCCTTGAATCCTCAAATTTATTTTCTTTAAAACCATCATATATATTTTCATCCATTATTCTTTGATATTTAATTAACTTAAATAGGAGAAGCTTATACTCTTTTAAATCAGAATATAGTTTGCTACTTTTGTATAGTTTTTGCTCCCAGTGTAGTTCATACTTACTTTCCTCACCCGCCAGAGCTTTTTCAGCTTCTTGGTCTTCACGCATGAGGTATTCTATTTCGTTAGTTTTTTTTAAAAACTCAACAGTAAAAGGGATGTCATCTAGAACTGCATAACCTACATCCTTATTTTTTGTTTTATCTCTGAACACATAAAATTTGTCTTCCATTTTAGTCCTTAGAATTTTATTTAATCATTCGCAATATCTCATGTTGTTTTTTCCAAAATTCTTTTTCCCCCTTTGATGGCTTGGAATACGGAAAAATGCATTTTAAAAAAATTTCGGATTCCTTTACTTCAAGATTTTTAAACAACGCACTTAATCGCTCTTCAACTGTAAATATTTCTATTCTTTTAACAGGAGAGTATGTTATTTCTTCTTGAATATTCGTTTGAACTAATGATTCTATGAAAGGACTACAGGAGATAATATTGTCCGGGCTCCTATTTCCTCGAATAATCTCACCTCGCCATGCAATATTGCAAGGCAATACTCGCTATAAAAAGTTCTTATATATAAATCTTTTGTTTATGGCACATCATAATTGATAATCAAAAAGAAAAATTTATTAGTATTACTCAATACAAAATTAGATATGGAAGAATATCAAAAGGAATTTCTACGTGTTAAAGATACTCTCAAAGCTAATCCAAATGGTTTAACAATTACAGAGATTGCTAAAAAAATCAATATTAATAGAAATTCAGTTGCAAAATACTTGGATATTATGTTAATATCTGGTTATGTAGAAAGAAGATATATTGGTCCTGCAAAGTTATTCTTCCTGTCACAAAGAACTCCTTTGTCTGCTTTATTAAATTTCTCTTCAGATTACATTGCAGTATTAAATAAAAACCTTGAAGTGATACAGCTAAATGAAAATCTATTAAAACTTATAAGTGTTAAAAAAGAATCTTATGTTGGCAAGAATATAAAAGATATACCTTGTCCTTTTTTTACCAATAAAAATATGCTGTTAAATTTTAAAAAAGCTCTCAATGGAAAAGAAATAAAGAGTGAGATACACCTCCCAATAAGAAAGAAAGAGTTCTATTTTAGTTTTAAATTAGTTCCAACAACTTTTGAAGATGGAGATATTGGAGTAACAATAATTGCAGAGGATATTACTAAAGATAAGCAAGCAGATAAATCTTTACGAGAAAGTGAAGAGAAGTTTAAGAGCATTATTAATTTTTCCCCTAATGCTATCACTGTCTCTGATTTAAATGTAAATATAATTGAGTGTAACCCAGAAACTTTGAAAATGCATGGTTTTTCTTCAAAGGAAGAAGTAATCGGTAAAAATGCGTTGGAATTAATTGCCCCTGAAGATCGTGATAGAGCAATAGAAAACGCAAAGAAAACATTAGAAAAAGGATCCTTAAAGAACATAAAATATACTTTCTTGAGAAAAGATGGTAGCAAATTTCAAGGAGAACTTTCTGCGAGTGTTATTAGAGATATCTCCGGAAAACCAATATTATTTGTAGCTATAACAAAAGATATTACTGGACTTAAAAAGTAATAATTTACTTTGCATCATTTACTAAATGTTTTTTTAATTGCTTTGCTAAGTTTATTCTTCTGATCGGTTCATCTAAGATATCTTCTCCTTTTTTATATAATAAATAAATAGCATCAAGTCCTAGTCCGCCAGCTGCACCAATACTAGCTCCTATCAAACCATTAATTATCCTCGTTTAAACGATATAATATTTTTTTAGATAAACTTGGCTTACTATCTATAATTTCCCCATCCCAAGCGATAGAAATCTGTTCAATTCTTTTGTCTCTAGAAAAATCCCTTATTTGAGAAGGTTGATCTCTAAAGTATTTTCTAGTGATAGTATCATCACATGTTACAGTTCTTACCATGATACTACCTTAAAATTATAAATCTATTTATAAGTCTTTCTTTTACTTCTAATAGCAGCGTATGTCAATGGATTTTTTATTTTTTTACATAGATTATCTGGCTTACAGATTCCAATATCTAAGTAATAATTAGGGACATTACAGTTTGGAGGAGGTATAGTAGAACCTTGCTTCTTATACCAGTTTATCTGGCTTCGAATATACCCTTCTTTTAATGGCTCTGCATTCTTTTTATTCCATTCTTTTACTCTTTTTTCTATTTCTTCCCAACTCCAGTTTAATCTCTTGAGGAAATTTATTAGAATAAACAGGCTTCTTTTCCTTCCGTCTTCAAGCCCTTTAAGTATGTTCTTTAAGCATGGAGGGAACTTATCTTCACTTATTTTCCCTTCCAAAGGAATAATAACTTTCGGTTTTTCTTCAGCCTTAGTTTCCTTTTCTTTCCAATCCCATGCCTGGACCAATAGTTGAGTAGCATCTTCACTTTCCACTTTTTCAGAATTCAAGAAATAGTCTCTAACAGGAGCATTTTCAGGTTTAGCCCAATCTAATTTGAAATTTTGAAAATCTTTTTTGTTTATAGTCAGACTAACTAATCCGGTTTTTTCATGGAGAGAATAAGGCATTCGTATAAGATGCCTCTGACTTATTAGCAAAGTATCTATTTCTAGGAACGTATAGGGACTGAATTCTTCACCCTTGTTTGTTTTTATTAGCAGTTCTTTTGCAGTTTTACCTACCTTTTCTCCGATTTTTTTCAAATCTTCATCTTTTTCTAGAATTTGCTGAGCCAAATTAGTGGAAATAAACTCTTTAAGATATTCTGCTACAATTCTAGGCATTTCAGGGAACATATCTTTAGTATTATTACCTCTTACTTGTTTAGGTAAGGCTTCGAAAGGAACTCCTATGTGAAAACCAGTTCCTCCTGAGAACTTTATAGAAGTGCTCTTAACGTCATGATATTCTAGAGCATCCAATAGCAATTGAGCACAGATTCTGGAGTATTCTAATTCCTTACAATCTACATCCAATACTAGATCCCATCCTTCTCTTAATTTATCCAATTCTACTCTTCTCATGTCTGTTTTAATCTGCATAGGATTGGACCAATGTTCTTCAGAAGCATGAAAAGAAAAAGCACCATCTTTAGCTAAACTAATAACATCCCTCGGAAATTGAATAGTGTCAGGTCTTTTTCCAAAAGAACCTTCTCTAAATTTAGCAGCGACTTCTCTGTTCTTTGCAAATCTTACCAGCTCATTGCCTATTTCTTTTCTAGAATAATACTTGATAACTTCAGATTGTCTCATATTTTCAATATTTATTAAGAAATGTTTATAAATTAAACGTAATATTATACTACTCATGAAAGAAAAAGAAGATTATGAAGAACCTTGGCAAACCCCAGGATTTGCTTGGAGAATAGGCATATCAATGCTTGCAGGTATTGGTTGGTTATGCTTCCTTATTATATGGTTCTTTTTCTTTGCTTCAAATTTTACAGTATACCAAAACATTGCTATATTGTTAGTCTCCATTTTAATTTTAGTAGCAATACTAGGCTCTAGTTGGGTATCATGGGGAATAAAATACGGTTATAAATTTGAAGAATGCAAGACAAAAGGCCATAGAAAAAGATCTAGATAATAATTAATTATTAAGGATGCCCTCTAGTATCGAAGTTAAATCAACATTAGCTCCTCTCTTGTCTATAGTATTTCCTAAGTATAATTTATCGAACTTAACTAGCCTATTAGAAATTTTTATATATTTATTCCTGTTTAGTACAGTATAAGATGGCTAATAGAGCTCTTAACTATACTCCTGATGCAGACTTTAAATTTCTAGTCGAACCTAAAAAGCATAGTATATATTCGAATGACCCAGTAGATGTGCAAAGAGAATTATTTAGTATTATCCATCAAAAAATAATTGATAATGGATTTACTGCAACTGATGGAGGTACAGGTTATTCTAGACTCACTGGTTGTTATGGTAATTATTATTCCGATAATGCCACACTTGAAGTACGTACTGGAAAAGTTTCAAAGAAAATAAAAAAAGAAGGTGGCAATCTTAACTTTTCATTTAATCTATACTTAGAAAAAACTAAGAGCGATACAATTCACAAAGATTTAATAGATTTAGTAGATAGCTTGATAGATACTGTTGAAAATTATAATAAGTAGTTTAAAATGAGACATTTAAATACAGTAGAAGTGCCGTATAATAAAGGATCAGACTTAAAATCTATTCAAGAGAGTTTACCTGATAAGATAGATGAAGCTATTCGAGCTAATGGTTATAAACAAGAAAAAAATAGTGGTTGTTCGCGATTATCTGGATACTTTATTAATTATTCCAATAATCAAGTTGAGTTTCATGTAGATTCAAAACGAAGTCTTATAAAACCGAGAATTAAGTTCAATTTTTGCCTTAATTGCTATAATCCAAAAAATAAAAACCAAAACAATATTTTTCAGAAATCTAAGAAGATGATGAAGAATTTAAAAAGTTTAATTAATAACTATTCTATAGAAGACCAAGTTAAACAAAAAACTTTATAAATGGCTTATTCTAGGTTATTTTTGTGATTAAAATGAAAGGTGGTTGCCTTCATCCAGGTCAATAAGAGACTTAAAGGTAGCCGAAGGTTTTTTAAAAATATTAATAAACAATCTATGAGTAAAAGTAATTATGGCGGTAATGGTGTAGTGGTATCATCTGAGACTGTGGATCTCTGGACCTGGGTTCGAATCCCAGTTACCGCCCTTATTCTCGAGGTAATTTAAAATGGGAAAAAATAAATCTGAATTAGGAGACACTGAAATAGTGAGTGTAGAACCACGTGGTTGCCTTCACAGTACTAGAGCCTGTAATAGGATTTAGTGATAACTATGGAGATCAGTTACTTAAACGTAGATATTTAGAAGCACTATTTAGTACATTTGCACAGAAAAATAAATATAATGAGATAGAAACGCCAATAATTGAGAGAGCTGAGTTATTTGATCCCAAGTTTTTTTCGAATTGGAATCCAGAAGCTTTCTTCAGAATCAATATCAACGATTACAACGAAGACTATGAACTATTAAAAGAAAATATCGGTATTCTAAGGCCAGAAGGGACAATACCTGTTTGTAGGTTTATAGCAAAGAAGATTAATGAAGGACTAGATTTACCGATAAAATTAGCGTACGATATAGTATGTTATCGGAATGAACCAATAACAGAAGTTGATGGATTTAAGAGAAGAGAGTATAAACAACTAGGCGCTGAATACATTGGTGATAAAAGTTTAAATGCCGACGCAGAAGTCATATCTTTTGCCTATAATTTCTTAAAGAATCTAGGATTTAATGAAGAGAATATAAATGTAAGACTCAATGACGTAAGTATATTTAACAACTTAACCGAACAAAGTGGATTGGAGCGTAAAGTTAAAAATTCTCTTCAGAACGAATTAGACACGTTCTCTAAGAATAGAGCTATTTCTCGTAATGATCGGGGAGAAAAAACAACAATAGCGGAGAATGACAGAGAATTAGGAAGACGAAGAATATTGAGGATTGTTAGCGATAATTTAGAGGACTATGAACTAAAGGATAAATGGGAAAGACTCCTTATAGAAGAGGGAATAGAAGACTTAGTAGAATGTATTCCTGAATATAAGAAGTTAACTCCATTAGTAAGTAGGTTAAATAAAAAGGGAGTAAATGTTACTATAGATCCTACTGTTGTTAGGGGTTTTAACTATTATACTGGTCCTGTTTTTCAAATAGATTATGATAAAAACGTAGAAATTGCAGGCGGAGGACGTTATGATAATATAATTGGAGATTATTTAAAATTTCTAGGAATAGATAAAAAGGTTCCCGCAACAGGATTTGCTTTTGGTTTGGAGAGAATAGTAAACTCAGTAAAAGATGGTAAGAAAACAGTGACATTTGATCTAGGAGGTAGCAATGAAAACTGAAAATATGAGTTGGGATGAAATAAGAGATTATAGAAATAAGCCAATAATTATTCCTATTGGTGCTATAGAACAACATGGTCCTATGGCACCAGTAGCTACAGATTCAATAGTTGCCGAATATCTAGCGAACAAATTGGGTGAAAAACTGAACTTTCCAGTAGCTACTTGCATAAATTTTGGATGTGTAGACCCTTCTTTCAGAAGATTTACAGGAAGTATATGTATCAAGCCAGAGACATTTATCAACTTATTGAGAGATATCATAGAATCTTATAAATTCCAAGGATTTTCAAAATTTATAATAGTAAATGCACATGAGACTAATACAAAACTCATAGAGAGAGTTTTACAAGACATAGAAGGAATAAAAGCGGTGTCATTTGAATATTGGAAGGTAGATAATAGAATCAACGATATTGTAGAATCAGAATTAATACATGTGTGCGAAGATGAAATAGCCATTATGCTTGCTATTAAACCAGAGCTAATAAAAAAAGAGAAAGTAGTAGATGAATTGCCAAAGGAAGCAGAATTAGAATATACGTTGATCCCTCTTCCAGAGGAGTATAAGACAAAGACCGGAGTAATGGGAAAACCTAGCAAAGCGACTGCTGAAAAGGGAAGAAAAATAATTGATTTAGTGATAAATAAGGTATTAGAAATCATTAGAAAAGAATTAATAAATAATGAGGTGTAATTAATAAAAATGGTGAATCTAGATATTCCAAAAGGAACAAGAGACTTTTTGCCTAAGGAAAAGATAATTAGGCAAAAAATAGTAGACGTGTTTAGGGAGACCTTTGAAGAATTCGGCTATAATCCATTAGAAACACCCTCCTTAGAATTACTTAAAGTGGCCACATATAAAGGCGGAACTCAGGCTGGAACAGACACCTACAAAGAGATTTACAAACTAAAAGATCAAGCAAAGAGAAAATTATCGTTGAGATACGAATTAACCTTTCCTTTAGCTAGAGTTGTTTCCATGTATAAACAACTTCCTATTCCTTTCAAGAGATATCAAATTGGTAGGACTTGGAGAGACGGTCCAATTAAAACTGGAAGATATAGGGAATTTTGGCAATGCGATGTTGATATTGTTGGAACAGATTCAATAGAAGCTGACGCTGAAATTCTAGCACTCTATACTAAAGTTTTTGAAAAACTCAAACTTAAAGTAGTCATTAAAATAAGCAACAGAAAACTTTTAGACGGGATTCTAGAATTTGCAGGAGTTCCCAAGAATAAAAAAGACGCAGCAATGATTTCTATAGATAAGTTAGAAAAAATCGGAAGAGACGCTGTTCTTGATGATGCAAAAGAAAGAGGACTAGATGAGGATTCAATGATAAAAGCTCTAGATATGTTAGAACAAGAAGGTTCTAATTCAGAGATTATAAAGAATCTAAGCAAGTTCGTCAGCAATGAAAAAGCAAAAGAAGGCTTAGAGGAAATAAAAGAGTTACTAAAATTAGCTAAAAATTTTGGAGCAAAGAATGTGGAGTTCGTTCCTTCTTTAGCGAGAGGACTATCTTATTACACTGGTCCTGTTTTTGAGGTATTTTTGAAAAGCAGAAAGTTGAAATCTTCATTAGCAGCTGGTGGACGATGGGATGATATGATTGGAAATTTCTCAGGATCCAAAGAAAAAATACCTGCTACAGGAACATCTTTTGGTTTAGATACAATATATGATGCATTGATTCTAGAAAAGAAAGCAGATCTAAAGACGTCATTAGTTCAAGTATATGTAATTCCTGTTGGAAACACTAGAAAAGAAGCAGCTAAAGTAGCTTCTGAATTAAGAGAGTCAGGAATAAATACAGACTTAGATCTAGTTGTAAGAGGGATTTCTAAGAATTTGACCTACGTAAACAAACAAGATATTCCCTATGTTATATTCATAGGTGAGAAGGAACTAAAACAAAAGAAGATAAAGTTAAGAGACATGAAAACAGGAAAAGAAAAACTAATTACTATAAAGCAAGTTATTAAAGAATTATCTTAATCTGAAAGATTCCATATTTCTAGGGACAGTAGTTTCTACTTTGAATGCCTTGTGCAAAGAGCTAGCCAAATCCAAACACTTGCTCTTTTCTCCATGATTTATTATGATTCTTCTAGGAGAAGGATCTATTTTTTTAACGTATTCTATTAGCTCTTTTCTGTCAGCATGACCACTTAAACCCGGAATAGTGTTTATTTTCATATTCAAAGGAATAGTCTGATTACCATTAAAAGTAAGCTCTTTCAATCCAGATTGTATTTTTCTACCCAGAGAACCTGCACCTTGATAGCTTACGAATATCAATTGATTGTTCTTATTTGCAGCAAATTCTCTTAGATACTCCACAGAAGGACCTCCTGTAAGCATTCCAGAAGTAGCAAGAACAACACAAGGACCGCCATCTATTACTTGCCTTCTTTCCTTACCACCTGCAACTTCCTTAAATGTGTCAGCTAAGAAAGGATTATCATCTTTGTAGAATACTTTTTCCTTAACGTCCTTACTTAAGAATCTAGGATATATACAAGCTATAGCATTTACATCCCAAAGCATGCCTTCTACATATATTGGTATCTTTAATTTCTTCTTTTCAAAATAGTCCTTTAAAACTAACATAACCTCTTGTGCTCTTCCTACGCCTAAAACAGGTATTAGTACTTTACCTTTTTTCTTTATTGTTTTTTCAACCAGATCAGTTAGTTCTTTCTCAGATGTCTTTCTAGGAGGCATTTCATCATCCTTGCATCCATATGTAGATTCTATGAGTAATGTTTCAACTCTCGGGAATTTGGTGTGAGCAGGATTTAGTAAATTAGTAGCCTTTGTTTTAAAGTCTCCAGTATAAAGCAAGTTATGCCAACCTTCTCCTATGTGTAAATGAACCAAAGAGCTTCCAATAATATGTCCAGCATTGTATAGTGTAACTCTTACATCTGGAGAGATATCTGTAACTTCTCCAAGTTCAAGGACAATGGTATGCTTAATCATTTCTTTAATATCATTAGTAGCGTATATTGCGTCCCCTCCCTGTCCATGACTTACTTGTATGTAATCTAACTGTAGTAAAGCCATTATATCCCTAGTAGGAGCAGTACAGTATACCGGGCCTCTATATCCGTACTTAAATAATAGTGGAACAAGGCCACAATGATCTAAGTGAGCATGGCTTACTATAACTGCATCTAAGTCTTGAATATTAAATTCAGGAGCTTCAAGATGAGGGAACGAATGACTAGTAGAAGCAATATCTACACCGCAATCTAACAATATCTTAGATTCAGGAGTTTGTAAGAACAAACAACTTCTTCCCACTTGTCTAGCTCCTCCAAGATAGCTAATCTTAGCCCACTTAGTTTTAGCAGAACTTTTAGTTACTTCGTAGATTCTTTTACCTACATCATCTAAAAATTTCTTACGTTCAGCACTGTCTTCATATAGGACATTCCTTATGTTCTGAATTAGAGCAGAACGTATTTCAGGCTTTCTTTGTATTACAGGAATCCACAAAGTCTCATTCTTAATCTCCTTTAGTTTCTCCCCGTTTTTGCCTATAGCAACTCCTGGTTTTCTAGCTTCTATGATTACCAGTCCTCTTGTTGATATCATACCTATTTTAGAGATTTCAGCCTCTTTAGGTATTATTTTCTTGATCGTACTTAGAGTTTTTTCTTCACTAACTCTTATAGATGGGTCTGCACGTAACTCTATTCTCTTTTTAAAATCCTCTACTAATTTGTAGATAATATCTCCACCGTACTTGAAGAATTGTTTAGATTTAGTGTATAGAACTATATTTGCTCCTTCATACTTTGTACAGGAGATTTTCGCGTCATGTGGTATTTTGCTTAGAATTTCCTCAATAATTGTTGCCATTGTATAATCTTATGGTTAAAAAGATATTACCTCATTATTTTCCTAATAGTTTACTAATTTCCCCTTCTTTGATTTTTTGATATCCTTTATTATCTATTACTACTACATCTATTCCATCTCCACTAAAGACATCTCTTCGAAGAGCAGAATTTATAGCCTTAGCAGCTAATACTTTTCCTTCACTAACTGAAAGTCCCTCTTTATATCCAGAATCTAGAACCCCGTAAGCTAGTTCCATTCCGGATCCCGAGCATACATATTTATCGAGTATTGAAGAACCTCCACTATCTAAAGAGAATACTTTAAAGCCTCCATCCTCGCTTTTTCCTCCTAAAAGGAACATACTCAGATATGGAAGAAAACTTTTTCTTCCTTCGTATAATATATTTGATAATAATTTTGAAGCAACTTCGACAGCAGGATCCTCTTCTCTTTCTAGAAGATATAATTGCAATTCAGCTTTTAGATAATCATATAATTTTTGAGCGTCCCCTACCATACCAGCAGTAGTTATTCCAATAAAGTCAGTTACTTTCAGTATTTTATCTACTTTCTTATGCATGGCCAAGTGGCCCAATGATCCCCTTTTGTCTGCAGCTAGTACAATTCCATCCTTGCATACTAAGCCTACAGTTGTTGTTCCTTTCTTATATTCCATTTTTTCCAACTTAATCACCAGTTAAAAATGCTTAAATACGTAATGTAATGAAATAAATCCTATTTAAAAAATTTTCCATTTACATGATTTGAATATAAATTAAAAGAAGGTTAATTATTTTAGTAATTTATCACAAACTTTTTTACCTTCATTATAAGAATCTTCACCATACAAGACTATTCCAATTCTATCAACTAGTGATTTGCCTTCTAAGTGTTTTTTAGATTCAGTAACTATTGCTTCTACAGAATCTTCTATTGGAACTTTGTATACTCCTGCACCTAATGCCGGGATTCCTATAGATTTGATTCCTTCTTCTTCTGCTTTTTTTAAGATATTTTCAACACTTTTTTCAACTATTTCTTTGTTACAATACGCGCACCTTTTTTTTGGATCATAACTTAAAGCCACGGAATGAATTATTTTTTGAGATATCTTTCCACCATCTGTAACATGTGCGGAAAACAATGGAACTCTAACTTCTATATCGCCAACATTTGTGAATCCGTGTTCTTTAGCATAGTTTTTTGCTAAATCTACTGCTTTTTTAAAAGGTTCCATTCCAGATTTTCTCAAAATTGCAGCAGAAACACCTTGAGGTTCGATCTCTAAATGAGCATTAGCAGGAGTAACTATGGCATCAGCTATATAATCTACAATATTCCCCTGTTGAATTTCTATAGCTTTATTTTTTCCAATGGTATACTCGTTTCTTAAAATAGTTGACATTTTTTGCCTCTTTAATCACTATTATTAAGTTACAACATTATTTATAAACCTTTCGGTATAAGAAAATTTTAAATATATATTTGCGGATAGTGATTACATGAGCCGTAAAAAAAGCTTAGAGAAAAGACTAAAATTCGTAGATCCCCTGACGAAAGGTATTCTACCAATTGTTAAAACAGCCAAAGTAGACAAGAACAATTATTGCGCTAAGTTTAGTAATAATAACAATCACTATAAGCAAGCTCCTAAAAGGAATTATAAAAGAAAATTATAAATACTTATTTAAACCCTAGTAAAAGATTTAAATAAAGAATACACTACAAATTATGTGAAACGTCTTAATAAAAAACAAATAGAATCGATAAGAACTCTTGCTAATAAGGGCGTTAGTCTTAATCATATTGCTAATGAGCTTAATTTATCAAAATCTGTAGTCTATTATTGGTTTAGAAAAACGGTTGGAAGAAAGATAAAAAGAGTTATTATCAATGATAACTTAAGAGAAGAAATAGGAGAAATAGCAGGAGCCTTTGCAGGAGACGGAAATTTTTATCTAAGTTCTAATTTTGGTTATAGGATTAGATTTTATTTTAGTAAAGATGATATAAACTATGCAAACCGATTAAATAGAATTATTAAAAGAGTATATGGTAAATCAGCAAATATTATTATTTACAAAAATGTTAGAATTGTCGATATTTTTGGTAAGGATATAATAAATCACATTAAAAAATATCTAAATTGGACAGGTAAAAAAGTGTATACTGTAAGGTTAAAAAACGAACCATCAGCTTATTCTAGAGAATTTTTAATAGGGTTTTGTAGGGGACTGATTCAATCAGAAGGTTGGATTCTTAAGAATAATCTTATGATATCTTGCGCTTCTAAAGACATAATTGACAACTTATCTGAAAGTTTAGACATTCTTGAAGTACCTCATTTGAAGAAAATTTGGAAATCTAAATGTAATAATAAACTGCGATATTCTTTATTCTTTAATAGAGCGAATACTATTCTATTTATTAAAAAAATAGGAATAAATATTAAAAATATGCCCCCGTCGGGATTTGAACCCGAGTCCCAAGCTTTCCCCAAACTTTAGAAGTCCACGAGAGGCTCAGATGAATTGCCCTCTTTTCAATTTCTCGAAAAAGAGTTTAGCCGGACTACACTACAGGGGCATGATTATTTCTTATAAGATTTCTTTTTAAAAACTTTCTTTAATCTTTCAAAATGAGTAAGACTAAATATACCTAATAAGCCATATACTAATAACATGAATAATCCAGTAAGACTGTTTGCTTCACTATAAATAACTGACAAGGGAGTAAATATAAAAATAGGAGTAAGTATCAAGTATAAAATATAGAATCCGAAGTGTTTTCTAATTTCTTCATTACTTTTGTTGTCTTTTAGTAATTTCCTTTCAAATATTTCCAGATAAATAATTGAACCAATAAAAAGAACCATTGCTAGATTTGCGAGAGTACTGAAATATACCAAACAGTTTCCAACACATTCCATTTTAGTGGGCCTGACCGGATTCGAACCGGCGTATAGTGGTCCGAAGCCACCCAGGATATCCAGACTACCTCACAGGCCCGAATAGAAATGGTAAAAATCCACTTAAAAAGTTATGGTTTTCCAGAATAAGGGAATTCAAAGTAACTTACATCTGCTGGTTGTCCAGGAATTTCAAAAAGAAACTTTTTACAAGTACCAAATGAAAGACTTTGAACATTAAAATCTTTCTTTTTCAGTATTTGCTCTAACTTCTTAACAAACCCTAGAGCTTTTTTTGGAGTTGCAATTTTATTAGATAGATGAACAAAAGGTATAACTAAAATTTTATTTAATTTATAGAATTGGTTGTTAAGTTCTTCAATCCTCTTAACCAATTGTTCCAAGTACTCCTCTTTATCGCCCTTTTCAATACAAATCTATACCCCGATTATATCATTAAATTTTTTTATTCCTCTATTAAATTCCCTATAATCACGTATTCCCTTGGGCCGCGTTGACTTTTTAGTATCTTTATTCTCAACTCTCTTAAAACGCCAAATTATCCCTTTCATGGTTTTATCCTATCTGGGGTCCTAGGGAAAGCAATGGTGTCTCTTATATTATCTATCCCAGTTAACCATTGTACTACTCTTTCTACACCTAATCCAAATCCAGAATGAGGTATGGAACCATATCTTCTCGTGTCAAGATAGAATTCATAATCCTTAGGATTCTCTCCCTGAGCTTTTAATCTCTCAACTATTTTTTTAATATCTGGCTCTCGAGTACTTGCTCCAATTAATTCAAGTCCATCCCCAAGCATATCATATCCTTGAACTGTCTCTTTATCCTCAGGATCCTCTTTCATGTAAAATGCTTTAACTTTTTTAGGATAATGAGTCACTATCACTGGTTTTTTGTAGTGAGAACATATTTTCTTTTCTTCAATTGTTCTTAGATCCTTACCAAAAGGAACCTTCATCCCATCCTTTTTCAATAATTCTAGAGCCTTCCTGTAAGTTATTCTTGGAAAAGGAGGCTTTATAGCAGCTATTTCTTTAGGATCTTTTCCTAAAAATTGCAACTCTTTCTTACAATCCTTTGCTACTTTTTGAGCAACATATGAGATTAATTCTTCACCCAGTTTCTGTAATCCTTCAAAATCCTGCCAAGCTGTCTCAACTTCTGCATGCCAATACTCAGTTAAGTGCCTAGAAGTTATTGATTTTTCAGCCCTGAATGACGGAGCTATGCAATATATTTTTTCCAATGCAAAGATGCCAGCTTCAGCATAAAGTTGCCAGGTCTGAGCTAAAAATGCTTTTTCTTTGAAGTATTTAACTTCAAATTGTGTTGACCCACTCTCTCCTGCAGCACATGTGAGTATTGGAGATTGATATTCATAGTATCCGTTCTTCCTGAAGTACTCATGTATGGCTTCAAAAACCTTAGAACGGACTTTTAATATGCTAGTAATCTCTCTGCTTCTAATCCACAAATGTCTTACATCTCTTAGAAATTCAGCACTTTTATCTCTTGTAATTGGGAATACTTCAGATAAACCAATTATCTTAAGATTAGAGATTCTAATCTCATAACCAGTAGGAGCTCTTTTGTCTTTATGAACCGTTCCTGTTAATTCACAAGAACTTTCAATGGTTATTTTTTGAGCTTCTTTCCACGATTTAGAGTCAGCTTTGATAACTCCTTGTATTATGTTAGAGTAATCTCTCAATATAATAAATATAAGCTTCTTCTGCTCTCTCTTTCTGTAAACCCATCCACGTAAGTTTACTTTTTCCCCTTCAAACTTAGTGTTCAGTACAGAATCGATATTTTTAAATATCATAAGTATTATTTTTAGGCATGTATAATATAAATTTTTTTAGCAAAAAACCAGTGAAAAGTAAAGGTTTATATATAAGTTTTGCATCGTTATAGAGTAGTTACAAATGAGAAACATTCAGTTGCTAGAGGAAATAGGCTTCGAACTAGATCCTGAGACAAAGAGAGTTCTTGAGATTTTAGAAAAGGAGCCTGAAGTGAATGAGAAGTTTCTAGCGCAAGCTTTAGGTACAAAGATTAATACTGTGCGTAAAGCGTTGTATAAACTAATGCATTCTGGTTTTGTGTCTTACAAGAAGAAGAGAGACAAAGATAAACAGTGGTGGTATCTTTATTACTGGACATTGAATCCTAGAAGGATTAAGGACGTATGGGTTCAACACAAGAAAAGAGAGCTAAAAAAGAGAGAGACTGAACTAAAAACAGAACAAGGAAATGAATTTGAATGTGAAAGAGGCTGTAAGAAATTTGATTACAATGAAGCCCTAGAAAGTGAATTTAAGTGCCCTTATTGTGATTCTGGAATGGTTGAAGTTGATACTAGTGAAGAGGTAGAGACTCTAAAGAAAGAAATTGAAGAGATAGAAGAAGAACTTAAACAAAAAGCAAAAGATGCAGAAGATACTGAAAAGACCGAACCCGAGAATTCTTAATAACTTTTATAAAACTTCATTTAGTAATACTAATATATATGAAAGTGAAACTTATACTCATATTAGTAATAATTATATTTGCGATCTCTAGTGTTTTTATTTATATACGCTTTAATCAAGATAAATATAATCTTCCTGCAGGAATAGCTGAACTGAGACAGGGATTAAAAACGGGAGACTATAGTTACTGTGATGAAGCTAAGGATTACAGGTATCGATGTATAGCTGAAATAGAACTGGAAAAAAAACTTGAAGTTGAATATAATTGCTGTTCAGCAGATAATTGCAATAGACCAGAATGTTTTAAATATATAGCCTGTGGGTCTGGTAGTTCTTCATTAGCAGGATGTCCGATAGAAGAATATTGTGCAGTAGATCAAATTTGGTTATGTGAAGCTACTGGAGGAGTATCAAATGTTAGTACGAATGAATCTCAATATCTTTATTCAGAACATGTTCCTAGAGGTTTCTGCAATTGTTCTGATAGTAGACAATTTATTCAGAATTATGGATGTGCAGACTGCGATTCTTTTGAACACGAAGAAACAAGAGAATATTGTAGAAAATCAAATTGGGGTTATTTTAGAAAATACTGTGATTATTAAGTATAGCCCCGCCAGGATTCGAACCTAGGTCATCGGCTCCAAAGGCCGATATGATTGGCCACTACACCACGGGGCTGTAAGAATTAATCGTTGATTCTTAATTTATAAGGTTTATTATCTAAGAAATAGAACAAATATTTTTATATCTTTACTATCAAGTAGCTAAAAAAATGCTCTCAGTTATTGAAGTTACACCGAACACTAGTCTAGAAGGCATAATTGATGCCTCTGCGAAAGATATTGAAAAGAAGGCCGAAGATTACCTTGATTTGGATATTAGCAATGTTAAGAGATATCACAGATACACTATTGATGCGGAATTAGAAGACAAAGAAGTAGAGTTAGTAGAAGATAAGATTTTCAAAAAGAATAGCAGAAAAACTTCTTTGAATAAACCTATTGCAGAAAGATACTGTATTGATTTTGATTCAGCCACGCCACCTCATCCGGTATTTGAACTTATTCAAGAAAAAGGTAAAGTTTCAACAAAAGAAATGTATGAAGATTTTAACATGGGTTTTGGAATGTATGTAATCGTAACACCTAAAGAAGTATATAAAACTTTGAAAACACTTAAGGGATATAAAGTAGGAGATCAAGAAATTAAAGCAGAAGTAATAGGAAAAATAACTAACGATCATACAGATATTAATATAATTGCTTATGACGATTCGGAAATTACTTACCCAACAACTTAGTTTATTCCTTAATTATATTTTTTACTACGTAAAAGTTTAAAAAATGAAACATTCTCAAATAAAAGAAAGGTGATAGAAAATGTCTGATCCTAAAGTTTTAATATTAGGTAGTAGCGCCAGAGAAGAAGCCTTGAAACAGGCATTAGAAAGAGACCAAGATGTTAAATCAGTTTATGTTGCTCCGGGAAATGGAGCTACAAAAAAAGATGGAAAGAATCTATTTTTAGAATCCTATGACCCTCTTTATATTGCTCAGTATGTTTCTCAATATAACTCTATAACACCAGATCTTAATTTAATTATTGTAGGATCTGAAAATGACTTAAAAAAAGGAATTACAAATGAGTTTCAAGCAGATGAAAAATTACCGCCAGTATTTGGACCAACAAAAGAAGCAGCAATAATTGAAACAGACAAAGGTTTTTCATCAGAATTAATGTTTTATAATATGATACCTACCCCAATACCTGAAACTTTTCATACTGCTGAAGGTGCTAGGAGTCACATAAAAATGGAGTATCCTGATGGAAGAGTTGTAATTAAAGCAGTAGGTCCGGCATCAGGTAAAGGAGTCAGAGTTTGTGATAATTGGGAGGATGTAAATAAAGCACTTGATGATATCTTAATAAAAAAGATGTATGGTTCTGCAGGAGACAGAGTTGTAGTCCAAGAACGACTTGATGGCTTGGAGGCATCTGTTGTTGCAGTTACTAATGGGAGAGATTTTGTTACTTTTCCCGTAACCCAGGATCACAAAAATTTACTTCCAGGAGACAAAGGCGAAATGACTGGAGGAATGGGAGCATATGGTCCTGCACCAATTGCTAAAGGGCAAGAAGAAATATTCGAAGAGCAATTTATTCGCCCAACTATTACAACATTAAAAAAAGAAGGTATAGAGTACAGAGGAACATTATATTTCGCATTAATGAATACAACAGCGGGCTGGAAATGTTTGGAGATAAATGCAAGATTCCCGAATCCAGAAACAATACCAATTGTTATGTTATTGGATGAAGGTTCTAAACTCTATGACTTGTTCTATAAAGCTGCTAAAGGAGAGCAAATTAGTCAAAATATGTTGAAATTCAAGGAAGGAGCAGTTTGCGATATAGTAATTGCTACAGATGGATATTCACAGCCTGAAAGAAAAGCTGAATACAGGGCAAATTTAAATTCAAAAATTCTTGGTTTAAAAGAAGCATCCGAAGTACCCGAAGTACAAATATTTCATGCTGGAACTAGCTATACACATCCGAATTTCTATAATTCTGGGGGAAGGGTTCTTAATGTGGCAGCATGGGCTCCTAATTTAGACGAAGCTATGCAACATGCAAATGAAGCAGCTAGCAAGATAAGATTTGAGAACGGTAAGCAGATTTACCGTCCAGATATTGGCTGGAAAGCTAATTTAACCTTAGATGCATACCTTAAAGATATTGGGAAATAATGGGATTCCAAGCAACAAGTAACTACTACGTGGATTTGATTAGACAATCAACAAGAAGGATATTAAAAAATCTTTCAGCATATGAAATACAACAAAAACAATTGGATTTTATATAAGATAGCGGCTTAAGAGCTAAATTAATTGTCAGAGGATAAACCTTTAGTGTTTTTTACAGATCGTAAGTTCCAGATTGAGAAATCAAGTAGATTTAGAATTATAAAACCCAAAGGAAGAGATGTAAAAATAATAGATGATTATATCATGAGACTATAACATAAAAAGATACACTCTGAAAGATATAGACACCGCTTGGATCTGAATTAAGTTATTCAGGTTAAACCTTTTTCCACATATAAGGACCTTTTAATTTGTAGCCTAATTTTCTATAATATTCTCGAACGCCAACTCCAGAAATAATAATCATCTTAGATTTGCCTTCTTTTTTAGCAATTTCTTCAGCTTTCTTCAGCAATTTCCTACCCCAACCTTTATGCTGAATTATACCTAATTTTCCAATAGGAGCCACGCTTCCATAAACATGGAGTTCTCTTATTAGAGCAGTATTTCCTGGAATAATTCGTAATCTACAAAAGCCTAAAAGAATATCTTCTTTTGTATCTTCAGCTGAGATAAAGTATTCAGTTCCTTCAGATGCTTTATACTTCTCAACTAACAATTCTACATTTTTAGGTTCTTTCTTTCTTTTAATTAAACTATGCCCCACTTCCCTGAACCTAATTTCTTTAGTCTTTACTCCGCTTTGTTCTATTACTTCACGTAGATTACTTGTCTTAGGACCAGCTTGAATGAATCTTGCAGGAATATCCCTTTGAACCCTCATAATTCTAAGCCATTTTGGAGCTATATCATATATCTCAATCAAGAGTTCTTTCATATATTCCTCATTTATAGCAGTATAATGTCCATTTTCCCACATGTCATACAATTTTGTACCCTTTATGACAAGTGTGGGGTAGATCTTTAACATGTCTGGCTTGAAGTCAGGATTCTTAAAGAGCTCTTTAAACATTTTTACATCTCTTTTAAAATTAGAACCTGGCAATCCTGGCATCACTTGATACAGTACCTTGAATGCAGCATTCTTTAAGTTCTGAGTAGAATCAACAGTAGCCTTTAGCTCATGACCTCTTTCTATTTTTTTTAGAATATCTGGAAATATTGATTGAACTCCTAATTCTATTCTTGTGGCTCCGAGTTCTAGGAATCTGTCTATATTCACGTAATCAGGCCTTGTTTCTATAGTTAAACCTGTAACCCTATTCTTAGCTTTTTCATTTATCTTTTGAGCTTCTTTTAATGTACGTGACTTTTTTCCATTAAAAGCATCAAATGCTCTTTTGACAAAATTCTTCTGATAACTCCAAGGTAAATCTGGGAAAGTTCCACCCATTATAATTAGTTCATTCTTATCTGTAGAATGTCCAACATCCTGTAGCTGTTTTAACCTGTTTTTAACTTGTTTATAAGGATCATATTTGTTTAACCTGGCTCTCAAAGCAGCAGGTTCATAGCCAGTATAGCTCTGTGGAGCCTCAGAGCCTTTAGGGCAGTAAATGCATTCTCCAGGACAAGGAGAAGGTTTTGCCATTATAGCCACAACAGAAACCCCAGAAATAGTTCTAGTAGGTTTGGTGATTAGCAACTTTCTCACTTTAGGATTAGAAGAATATTCTAATATCTTAGAGTTCAAAGGAAGGTCAGCAAGCTTGTATTTCTTAGCTAACTTCTTCTTTAATGCTTCAATTTCTCTACGATTAGTTACTCTACCAGATTCAATTTCTTTTACGACTTCCTTACAAAATTTCTCTAATGTCATGATTTTCATTTAATAAGTCTTTTATATAACCTTTTTGAATCTAATATTATGAAAACTAAAAACAAATACCAATATCCAATTGATAAAAAGAATATTCAAATAATTCTAACTAGAGAGTCACCAGCACATAAAATATCTAGAAAGGGGGAAATTAGTTGGGATCTAAGAAATTCTATAGATTTTCTTTGTAAAGAAGGAACACCCATTAGAGCAGCACAAAATGGAATTATAGCTAAGATTAGAGATACTCAAAAAGAAACTTACAATGGTTCTAAGGAACCCTCCGAAGAAATTTTACCTCAAGAAAAACAAGATGGTAATTACATAGTTATAAGACATCATAATGATGAGTTTTCATTTTATGGTCATTTAAAATATAAGGGAATTGTTGTTAAGAAAGAACAAAAAGTAAAAGCTGGTGAAGTGATTGGTTACAGCGGACATACGGGATGGTCCATTAAGCCACATCTTCATTTTATGGTTTTTAAATTTCTAGGTAAAATCTTAGACGAACATGAAGGTTTGGAAAGTTTAGAAATTAATTGGAAACAATCATAAAATATAAAAATAGAATGTAACATAATTTTGATTATTAGATTTTTGAGGTGATAAAAATGAATGATACAATTCAAAATTTAACAAAAGCGTTTATAGGGGAAAGTATGGCGAGGAATCGGTATACCTTTTATGCTAAAGTAGCTAAAAAAGAGGGTTTTGAACAGATATCAGAGATTTTTTTGCTTACAGCTGAAAATGAAAGAGAACATGCTAAATGGCTATTTAGACTAATAAATGATCTAAAGAAAAAAGCAAATGAACCCTTAGATGAAATAAAAGTTGAAGCAGTTGCTCCAACAATCCTAGCAGATACAAGAGAGAATTTAAAAGCAGCTATTGCAGGAGAACACTACGAATACACTGAAATGTATCCTGAATTTGCAAATGTAGCTGAAAAGGAAGGATTCAAGGAAATAGCTGATAGATTAAGAGCTATAGCAGTAGCTGAAAAACACCACGAAGAGAGATATAAGAAATTATTAGCAGAAGTTGAAGGGAAAACTGTGTTCAAAAAAAGTAAGAAAGTTTACTGGGTTTGTAGAAAATGCGGATATGTTCATGAAGGTACAGAACCACCATGTGAATGTACATCATGCAGTCATCCAAGTAGCTATTTTGAAGTAAAATGCGAGGGATATTAAAATGGATGGAAAAATAGCAATTTGTGGGTTAGATTGCTCCTCATGTCCTGCTTTTATTGCAACACAAACTAACGATAATGAACTAAGAAAAATTACAGCAGAAAAATGGAGTGAAGAATTTGGACATAACGACCCTCCTCTCAAACCAGAAGATGTTAATTGTAGAGGTTGTTTGTCACAAAGACTACCATTGTTTATGCATTGTGATATTTGTGAAGTAAGAGCATGTGGGATAGAAAGAGGAATTAAGAACTGCAAAGAATGTGAAGATTATAAATGCGATGCTTTCAAAAAGCTAGAAGAACAGTTAAAATGAGGTAAAATAAAATGGCAAAAATAACGGTTTATTCAACTGCAATGTGCCCTTTTTGTATTGGTTTAAAGAAGTATCTTGAAGAAAAGCATATTGAATTTGAGGATTTTGATGTTGCTGAAGATGAAAATGCAAGAGAAGAAATGATTGAAAAGTCCGGACAAATGGGAGTTCCAGTTATAGAAATTAATGAAAAAATTATAGTTGGTTTTGATAAAGAAAAATTAGAGGCTGAATTGAAGGCTTCTAATGAATAAAAAATGGAAAAAAAGTTTTGGAGATGTACTGTATGTAATGACATACACTACGGAATAGCGGGGCCTGAGATATGTCCGACATGCCAGGCCAAGAATGCTTATGTAGAGATCGATGAACAGGAAGCCAAAAAGGTGATGAATTTATGAATAAAGAGGAATTACTAAAAATTTGGCAAAGATTCGCCGATAATAATGATTTTATTTTAAACCCTGATAAAAATCATGTGGATCTTGCTGCTAAGGGTGTTCTAGAAAATGAAAAGAAATGCGGTCTTAAACTTTGTCCTTGTAGATTAAGAGACGGGACAAGAGAGCGAGATCTAGAATTAATCTGCCCCTGTAATTTTAAATCTCAGGATATCTGGAGAGAAAAAGGCAGATGCTGGTGCGGTTTATTTGTTAAAAAATAATTATGGATTTATTAAAGCAAGTTGGTAATCTTAAGCAAGGTAAGATAAAAGAAACTATAGATAAAAGAATACAGGAATTTAAAGAATTAGGTAAAAAATCCAATGAAGAATTATTCAAAGAACTCTGTTTTTGTATCTTAACTGCTAACTTCAATGCAGAAAGAAGTATCTTAATTCAGAGTAAGATAGGAAATGATTTTATCACATTATCTCGAGAAGGATTAGCAAAGAAACTAGAAAAACTAGGACACAGGTTTCCTAATGCTAGAGCAAAATATATAGTAGAAGCAAGAGAGCATATTGATTGCCTAAAAGATTTGATTACAGATTGCAACGAGATCGAAGTAAGAGAGTGGCTTGTAAAGAATGTTAAGGGTCTTGGCTATAAGGAAGCCAGCCATTTTTTGAGAAACATAGGATTTGATAATGTAGCAATTATTGATTTTCACATAGTAGGTCTATTGAATAATAGCGGATTATTTGAATGCAAGAGACCTTCTTGTAAGGCTAAATATTTTGAAATTGAAGGAGTTCTTAGAAAATTAGCCAAGAAGCTAGATTTCACCCTAGCAGAGCTTGATTTGTATTTATGGTATATTGAAACAGGCAAGGTTTTGAAGTGATTTATTTACTGGATAATACATAATAAGATTTATATTAAGTATATAATAGAATAAACATATGAAGAAAAAAAAGATATTTAATAAAGAGTATGATAAAGGCAACACATTATTCCTGTCATTTATTGTGTTTATAGTAATTGTTTTTATAGGGATACTTATTATTAATTTTTCAACTGAAGTAACAAGCAATAAGATAGCTTTAATTAAAATTAAAGGAGATATTTCTCTCTATGATTCTGAAGGATTTTTCTTTTCTGGTGGAGCTTCAGCAGAATCTACTATTAAAAGAATAGAGAGAGCAGAATCAGATCCGTTAGTCAAAGCCATAATTCTAGAGATTAATTCTGGAGGAGGTACAGTAGTAGCTACAAAGGAAATAGTAACTGCCATCAAAAAAGCAGAAAAGCCAATTGTAGCTTGGATAAGAGAAGTAGGAGCTTCAGGAGCATATTGGATAGCTTCTGCAGCAGATTTAATAGTAGCAGATTATGCCTCCATGACTGGATCTGTAGGAGTTAGGGGTTCTTATCTAGAGTTTTCTGAATTATTTGAGAAGTATCCAATAACTAATCAAGAAATTTCTTCAGGTAAATATAAAGAAGTTGGTTCTCCTTTTAGAAATTTAACTGAAAGTGAACGTCAATTACTGTTAAATAAAATAAACATAATTCAGGAATTGTTTTTGGAAGAAGTAAAAACCAACAGAGGATTATCAGAAGAAGCTCTAGAAAGATTATCTACTGCGGAAATATTCTTGGGTGTAGAGGCTAAAGAACTTGGATTAGTAGATGTCCTTGGGAGTAAAGAAGAAGCCATAGATTCTGCAGAGGAATTAGCAAATATCCCTTCGTCCGTTATTGTAGCTTATGTTAAAGAGAAATCCTTTATTGAGAAGATGATAAACACAGTTGTGCAATCATCATATTTTGTTGGTAGAGGGATAGGTGATTCTTTTATTTCTATAAGCAATGAGGAAGTATTTTTAGCAAAATAAAAAAGAAAAATTAACTAGCAGCCCACGTAGCTTCAAACATTTGTTGTAGAGCGCCAGCGAAGAATGGAGAATTTACCCACATTGCTGTATCATAACTTGGGTGAACTTCTTTATCATGGGTTAACATAAACACTGTTTGTTTTCCATCAGCAATGCAGAATCTTGCTTCAACGTCCTTTACATTCTTAATTTCTGCGATACCTTCAATTCTGCTAACGATGTCTTTTGTTTTTTCTGTTAACGGAGCACCAATCTTTATTTTTACACCTCTACCTTTAGCTTTTTCAAGTAGCGGTTTAAGTGATCTCACCTTTCGTATCAAACCTTCTTCTGTAGTTAATATAGATATGTTATCTTTAGCTTCTTTTACTAATAGTCCTAAATGATCGTAAATGTTATGTCGTCCCTTTAAAGCTCCCGAAAACTCTGTAGGATCCATAGGTTCTATACTTTGTTTGTATAGTATGCTCAACTCTTCTAGTATGTCAGAATTATGTAAGTCATCTAATTTCTTTCTGCTTCTCTCTGCTTTTTCCTCAACTCTCTTCCTTACCCTATCAACGACTTCATGCGGAGATATAGCCATATATTTTATTGGTTTTTCCGGCTTTACTACCACAAAACCTCTCCTCTCCAAACTCTCTAATACATCATAAGTTCTACTTCTGGGAACAGCAGCCATATCACTCAATTCACCAGCTGTTGAGATTCCTCTAGAAAGTAAAGCAGTCCATAACTTGACTTCGTATAGATTTAGATTAAATGACCTTCTCAACTTACTTAAAAATTCTTCATCAACAATCATATTCTTTCGCCCCCGATTGATTAGTTCGGATACTTACTACTATTATTATGTAAGGATGATTAATAAACTTTTCCTTTTTTCCAGTTGTAGTTGTAACTATATCCATTTTCTTAAGTTTTAGTAACTATTTACTACTAAACGATGACTATAAAAATCTTTCTCTTTATAGATAAGTTCCATCTTTAATCAAACCCATTTCTTTCATTCTCTTAAATTGCTCAGGGTCGACTTTAAGGATACTTAATCTAACTCCCGTGCTTCTTTCTATGTCTTTAGATATGTCACTTATGTCTCCAATATCCTTTCCTATTAAGAATAATTTTTTGTCTTGGGTGTTAAATATCGTAAAAGAGGAGCCATACTTATTTTCAATCTTAGTCTTAAATAACTTTATAGGATCTACTTCTTCTCCAGAAATTAGAGCATATACTTCGTTATACTTCTCACCTTTTTTTATTCTATATTGAATGAACTTACCAACCTTTTCTTTTTCAACCATACCTAGATTTACTAGTCTTTGCATGATTCTATAAGTAGTAGCTAAGCTTACTCCTGTCCTCTTCGACACGTCTCTTAGATAGAAAATATCACTAACAGTGATTAGTTCTCGAAGTATCTTAACTGTTTTATCGTCGAATATCTTCTCCAACAACTCTATCCTTTTCATGCCATGTTTCAAAAATGAATATGTATTTATAAATATTTCGAAAATGAAACTAGTTTTCAAAAACCTGTTACTTTTTATGAAACTCTGTTTCTTTAATGAAATCAATTAATATAATTAATAAAATAAAGAAATTTTAAAAATTATAAAAATTAATCAAATATTTTAACCGAAATAACTAGAATCCTTAATTCCCTTCTTTTTAGTATCTACTAACTTTTTATTTCTTTTTCGTATGTCTTTTACAGTTTCATCTAAAATCTTCTTTAATTTAGGATGCTTGTCTATGTATTTTTGATCCACTATTGTAAAACCTTTTTTATGCGCGTAAAATAAAGGAACATTATGCGTCATAAACCAACTTCCTATTTCTTCATATTTCATCTGTATCAAGGCCCTTTTTATCACAGCATCTATAGGAACAAACTTCTTTTCTTCTTCTTTCATTTTCTACCTCTTTGGTCTTCATAGAGTTTTTTAACTCTTTCTATTATATCTATTTCCTCAGGAGATCTATCTTCTCTCAACCTTGATAATCTAGGAAAACGTAACGCATAGCCTGATTTATAAGTAGGAGATTTCTGTATTTCTTCATACTTAATTTCGAGTACAATTTTAGGTTTTACCCTAACTTCTCTATCTTTTTGACTAATTATCAACGGTTCCAATTTCTTAGTTAATTCCTTAAATGATACACCTTCTTCTTCCTTTTCCTTAACTCCAGTACCCATTTTTCCAATGGGTAAGTATTCCTCAGTTTTAGGATCCCTACAAGCTAATATGAATGAACTGAGCCATTTTGCTCTTTTACCAGTACCCCATTCAGCTCCTACTATAACTACATCAAGACTTTCCATTATTGGCTTTAATTTGACCATATATCCTACCCTAGATCCAGGTTTATATGGTGCTTTTAGATTTTTTATCATAACTCCTTCATGTCCTAATCCTAAAGATCTATCATAGAATTCTTTAGCAACTTTATCGTCAGAAGTTACTATTTTAGTAGATAATAATACCCTATTCGAGACTTCTTTTATTGTTTTTTCTAAAACATCTCTTCTTTTTTTGAAATCTTCAGAAATCAAATTCTTACCATTTATATAGATAATATCAAATAAGTTTAATACAACTGGAATTTCATGAGCCATTTTTTCTATATGATATTTTCTTTTTATTCTCTCACTGATATTCTGGAAAGGTAAACCTTTGCCTGTTTTTTTATCATAACCAACAGCTTCACCTTCAACAATTGCTTTTTTTGCTTTTATTGCCTTTTTAGCAGCGTTGGCAATAATAGGAAATTGTTTAGTAACGTCTTCCAATCTTCTAGTAAATATGATTATCTTATTGTTGTTTTTATGAATCTGCATACGGAAACCATCATATTTGTACTCATATTGAGCAGGTTTCCCGCACCTATCAAAACCTTCGTTAATATCAGCTACTCTCTGAGCAAGCATAACTTTTATTGGATTTCCAATAATTATGCTTACCTTGCTTAGCTCCTTTTCACCTTTAATTGACTTTTCTGCAACAAGACCAAAATCAGTAGTTAAATCATAAGCATGTTGCACTGTTTCTTTACTTACATTAAAGGCTTGGGATATAGAATCTCTAACAATTCCTTCTCCAACCCCTATCCTAAGTTCTTCTAAACAGGTTCTAATGATGTACTTAGCAGATTTGGGCTCATGTAATAGCTCCTTCAAGTAAGAAATCTTTCTATCTACTGTTCCAGGACCCTCTAAGACCGCTATTTTTCGCAAATTTTCCAACACTTTTTTAGTATAAACATCCTCCTTGAACAAGGTAGACTGAGTACGATTTTTAGCTAGCTTTTCAGTAACTTCTCCAAGATCTCCGATGTTCCTCCACTCTTTTATTACTTTATCCTTAGAGACCCCATAAGCAGAAGACATAGCTTTAATTGCTAGTTGAGCACCAATGCCTATTTCCCTAGTATCCCATTCAGGAAAAACCCTTCCTCTTAATAAAAGTATAATTTCCTTTATTTCCTTAGGCTTTACTGTTTTTAAGAAATCAGCAATTATATCTGTCTTTTCTAAGGTTTTAGTTGTACTATTTATCTTGTCGTATATTTCCACTAGTTTAGAATATTTCATAATTTCTTAATACTTAGACCAGAATAAAAGTGTTTTGTTAAATCTAAGAAGAAATAAGCTCTTAGTTTATTGGAGGAAAGAGATTGGTATATTCCTCTAGAAATCGTTCAAGAAAAGTTCCGTCAATTTTATACCTAGCTTCTTGTATACTTTTGGATTTTTCAACAAATCTTTTCTCATTTTGATGTTCTTTATCAATTTCTAAGGATTTATCTAGATATTCGAGCGCTTTTTTATCATTTTTACTTGAAACTTTAGTACACGCAAGCCCTAAATTACTATAAAAAGTGCTTTTTAACCACGGATCTTTACTTTTTTCTATTTCAGGTAATAATACTTCTCCAATTTCAACTACAGCTCCATAATTCTTTTTAAGTAACTGATTTTCAAATGCTACTATCTTTTCTTCAATCGTTGGAAATAAATTGATTTTATCTTTCCATTGCAGGCATAGCCCATCTTTTATTGCTGAATTTATTGCTGAAATTATCATTTTCTTTCACCCATTTACAAATCACCACGATCTAACAATAAGTATATAAAGATTTCTTTAGTTAAAAAATAAAAAAATGGTAAACTTTGTAAAAAGAACAATACTTACTAATGTTCATACGGATATTAAGGAGCCAGACGCTGAGCTTGAATTATCAGACATAATAATTAAAGAAGGCGTTACTTTTGGAGAAATAAAAAAAGCAATAGGTGCTGAATCTATAGAGTTATTATATACATTAAGTCTGTGTCCCAAAGAGGTGGATTATTCACAAGATGCTTATGAGAAATTAGAACATGATCACGTGTCTCTGGAAGCATTTTTTCCAAAATCTTTAAGCCCTCCAGAATTTAGAGAACGTATTACTAAATACAATAAAAGTACCGGGATAGACGATACAAATAACTAAAGAGTAATCATATTTTTTCTTATGGCTAGCTTAATTATTTCATCTATAATTATTATCATAATCGCAAATGGGATAGCTAACCACAGGTAACTTAGGGGTACAGGGTTAGTTCCAAATAACCTGTTTCCAATAGGTACGTATAGTATAAATGCTGTGATTAATATTTCACTTAATATTCCTAATAAAACGAATTTATTCTTTAGTAATCCTGTCTTATATATAGGATTTCTAGTAGTTCTACATACAAGTATGTTGGCTATCTGACAGATTATAATGCTTGCAAAGAAGCCAGCTACAGCTGTCATGTATAAAGGATTATTATACGCTAATTGCTGACCCCATCTCCAACCTCCATTGTATAACACAGAGAAATATACAATAAAGCCAGCTAGTGCTTCTATAGGACCAACTAATCCATATGATCTAGCTAGCATCTTCCACGTAAGTAATCTCTCATCTCTTGAACGAGGAGGACGGCTCATAGTCCCCTCTTCTGTGGGTTCTGTACCTAAAGCTATACCTGGCAACATATCTGTTCCTAAGTCAATGGATAGTATTAATATAACAGTTAGAGGTAGAGGTATACCTAGGAGAACAAATGCAATAAAAGGGATTATTTCAGGGATATTACTAGTCAGTATATACCTAATGAATCTCTTGATGTTGTCCCATACAGTCCTACCTTCTTCAATTGCATTTACTATAGAAGCAAAATTATCATCAACAAGAACCATATCTGCAGCCTCTCTAGCTACATCTGTTCCAGATTTACCCATAGCCACACCAATATCTGCCTTTCTTAATGCCGGAGCGTCATTAACTCCGTCTCCAGTAACTGCCACTACTTCGCCCATTTCTTGTAAGAGTTCTGCTACTCTTATCTTTTCTGCTGGAGAGCTTCTAGCAAATAGAACCTCTGATCTTAATGCCGACTCTAGCTCACTTTTTGACATCTTTTTAAGCTCATCACCAGTAATAACCCGTACATTATCACTTACTATTCCTAGGTCTTTGGCTATTGACTTGGTAGTATTAGGATGATCTCCAGAGAAAACGATTATCTTAATACCTGCTTTTTTACATTTTTTAACTGCATTAGTAACTTCTTCTCTAGGAGGATCGAAAAGACTAACTAATCCGAGGAAAGTATAATTTTTCATCTCAGATTCTTTTTCCAGATCTTTACCCCTAACTTTTTTATAAGCAACAGCTAGAACTCTGTCTCCACGAGAAGAATACTCCTCTTGTTTTTTACTTATTTCTATAATATGCTCTTTTCTTAATATTAAGTTTTTATCATCTATCATTATTTTATCACAGTCATTTAGAATAACTTCAGGAGCACCCTTGATAAAAGCAAGTTTACCGTGCTCAAACTGATTTATAGTGTTCATTTTTTTACGTTTAGAGTCAAAAGGAATTTCCAACAACCTCTCGTACTTCTTTCTTATGTACTCATAATCCATTAACTTATCAGAAAAAGACAGCAATGATCCTTCTGTAGGGTCACCGATAATATCTCCCTTGTCTAAATAAGAGTTATTACATAATATAAAGCCATAAACTAATTTCCTCATTCCTTGAATTCTCAAAACATCTTTCTTTGGCTCTATATCTTTTAAATTCATGAATATGTTCTTAACCCCCATCTTATTTTGAGTTAGAGTTCCTGTTTTATCTGTACATATTACAGTAGTAGAGCCCAATGTTTCTACTGATTCTATTGACTTTATGAGAGCGTTCCGTTTAGCCATTTTTTGAGAGGCTATAGATAATGTTAGAGTTATTGTGGGCAGCAAGCCTTCAGGAACATTGGCAACGATTATCCCTATAGCAAAAACTAGATTTACCCAGAAGATTTGATTAAGAAAATACCCAATAAAGAAGAATACAACACCAATTATTATTGCAAGAATAGACATAAACTCAGTAAATTTCTTTATCTCCTTATGAATAGGAGTTTCTACTGTTCCAGTACTTATAGTCAAATTAGCAATCTTACCTAATTCAGTGTCCATCCCTGTTGCGTAAATAACAGCCTTTCCAGAGCCAGACTCTACTATTGTACCGGAAAACACCAAGTTTCTGCTTTCAAGAGGGTTGTCATGAGTAGCTCTTAAGCTTCTTAATTGAGGTTCAGATTCACCAGTTAAAGATGCGTTATTAACCTTGAGATTATTTACTTCAATTAGCCTTGCATCCGCTGGAATCTTATCACCTTCCTTTAAAAGTAAAACATCTCCAGGAACTAGATGGCTAGCTAATATCTGTTCAACTTTATCGTCTCTTAGGACTTCAGCCTTTTGAGGCATCATTCTTTCAAAAGAGGCCATAGCTCTTTCAGCTTTATACTCTTGATAGAACGTAAAAGAAGCATTGATTATAACAACAATAAATAAAGCAATGCTTATACCAAACATCCCTTCTCTAGGAGACAGGTGGTTACCTATAAATGCAAGGATGGAGCCTACTAATAACAACAACGCAAAAGGGTTAGTCATATTTTGTAAAAATTTCACTATAGGAGACTTTTTCTTTCTTTTTTTAATTATATTACGACCATATTTAGAAAGTCTTCTTTTAGCTTCCGCCTCGCCTAATCCCTTAGGACTAGTATCGACTCGAGTTAGAAATTCCTCGATAGGAATATTATAAATGGACATATGTTATTTTAGTCGATGTATGAGTATATAAAATTTATAGTAAATTATTTAATAAGGAATTTTAAAAAAAATATCATGGAAATATTAGATATTATAAAAAGTAGGAGAACTATAAGGAATTTTAAAGACGAAGACATATCTGATGCAGACTTAGGAAAGATCTTAGAAGCAGGCAATTCTGCTCCATGTGCAGGGAAATTATCAAATTGGAGATTCATAGTTGTTAAGTATCAAAAAGACAAGGAAAGGCTAGCTGAAGCATGTTTTAATCAAGAATGGGTAGCCAATGCTTCAGTTTTAGTAGTAATTTGTTCAGACGGCGGAAGGATAAAGGGAATATACGGCAAGAGAGGAGAGATGTATGCTATTCAAAATACTGCTGCCGCTATTGAAAACATGTTGATAGAAGCTACAGCTTTAGGAATAGGTAGTGCATGGGTTGGTGCTTTTGATCCTGATGGAATTGTAAGAGTACTAGAAATACCTAACTACGTAGAGATTCACGCAGTAGTAGCCTTAGGTTATCCTAATGAAAAACCAAGAGTAGCTAAATTAAAACTACCTGATGTGGTATTCTTTGACAAATGGGGTAAACCTGAAAAAGGCAGAAAGAAAAATAGACCTGTAGCAAATTGGTTAATACTTGGTGGAAAACCATAATGATTTTTTAAAATAAAAGGCACGCCTGAAACAGACGTGCCCGAAGAACTCCGGAAGCAACTTTGGAGGTGCTTACGGGAATATTACGTTTTTATCTAACCGTGTCTATACCTAATTCTTCGTTTAATTCAACGGTTTCGATACTGGGTTTGGAAACTTCGTATTTTCCAAGTACGTAAGGTGAGCTAACGCCTGTTATGATGGTCATAACCCTTATTTTGCCTTCCATATCTTTATTTACTCTAGCTCCCCATATTACGTTCGCGTCTGCATCTAAGGAATTTGTAACCATCTCTCCGACTTTATTTAC
This sequence comes from Candidatus Woesearchaeota archaeon, assembly GCA_020343615.1. GTDB lineage: Archaea > Nanobdellota > Nanobdellia > UBA10117. The sequence continues at coordinate 363,422 of CP070803.1, forward strand.
TTCTTCTAGAGTTAAGTCAGATCCACCACATATATGTATTAGAGCGCCGTCTGAGCCGGTGTATTTTACATCTAATAATGGATTTGATAATGCTCTATTTACGGCTTCATCTACTCTATTTTCTGTGTCGGATTCCCCAATGCCTATTACGGAAACTCCACCGTTAGTCATAATTGCTTTTACATCCGCATAATCTAGGTTTACTAAACTTGGTACAGCAATTGTTTCTACAATTCCCTTAATCATTGTAGATATTAACTCATTGGCTACTGCGAATGCTTGGCCGATGGGTAAATTTCCAGCTATATCTACTAATCTGTTATTGTCTATTACAATAACAGTATCGCATGCCTTTCTTAGTTGTTTTAATCCAAATTCAGCTTTATCGATTCTTGCTCTTTCTATGTTGAAAGGCATAGTTACTACGCCAATTACTATTGCTCCAGTTTCTTTTCCTACCTCTGCTACAACTGGTCCTGCACCGCTTCCGGTTCCGCCACCCATACCAGCTGTGACGAATATCATATCGGTACCTTGGACACATTCTTTTAAGTCTTGGATGCTTTCTCTTGCAGATTCCCTACCTTTTTCAGGATAACCGCCTGCTCCAAGACCTCTAGTCAGATCCGCACCGATGAGAATTTTTCTATCAGCTTCTCGAGCTTCAAGATGTTGAGCATCTGTATTTATGCTAATTATCTTAGCACCTTGTATCCCTTTTTCGTAGAGCCAGTCACACATATTGTTTCCTGCTCCACCTATACCTACTACTTTTATGTTAGCTTGTCCAGTTACTAATTCATTTTTAGACTTCTCGGTTTGCTTTTTTATGGCGTTTTCCATTATAAATTCCATCGAATCTACACCTCCAATGACCCATTAAAGATCATGTACTTTTTATAAATGAAACAATGTTTTATATATATTTCTCTTCTGAAGTAAATAATTTCTCTATCAATTAATTTTATAAAACCAAGATACCTTAAAGTAACATATGAGTTCAATTAATAGTGTAAAAGAAGGGGATTTAGTTGAAGTTAAAACAAGTAAATCGGAGCTCTCAGGCATGATTATATCTAGTCCGAACCCTAAAATTATATCACTTAAACTTGATTCAGGCTATAATGTAGGAATTCCTAAGAATGGAATAAAGAAGATAAAGAAAATATCATCAAAAAAACATAAAATCGATCCACCTAGATTGAAAATGAAAAAGTCTAAATTACCGCAGATATCTATAATTACTACAGGTGGAACCATTACTTCTAGAGTAGATTATAGAACTGGTGCTGTTTATGCATTATCAAAGCCAGAAGAACTGTTAGCTAGCATTCCCGAAGTATCTGATATTGCCAATTTAAGGATCCTGAATCCCTTTAGTATGATGAGTGAGGATATGGGAGTCAAGGAATGGCAGACTCTAGCTCAGGAAACTGCTAAAGAATTAAACAAGAAAGAAGTTAAGGGAGTTATTATTACTCATGGGACAGACACTTTACACTTTACTGCAGCCATTTTATCCTTCATGCTCAAGGATTTGAATAAACCCATTGCTTTAGTTGGAGGACAACGAAGTTCAGACAGAGGCAGCTTCGATGGTGCTCAGAATCTAATATGCGCAACTCATTATTGTCTCTCTGATATTGCTGAAGTTGCTATAGTAATGCATGGTTCTACTGAAGATTACTACTGTATTGCTAATTTAGGTACTAAAGTAAGGAAATTTCACACTAGTAGGAGAGACGCATTTAGACCGATTAATATACTCCCTATAGCTAAAATATGGCCAAATGGAAAAATCAAAGTAAATAGCAAAAAATACAGAAAAAGAAGTAAAGGCAAAGTTGTCGCAGATACTAAATTCGAGAGTAAGGTTGCTCTATTGAAGTTTGCTCCTAACATGGACCCCTCAGTTATTGACTTCTATATCAAATCAGGCTACAAAGGGATAATACTAGAAGGAACAGGATTAGGTCATGTAGCTGTCCAATCCAAGAAAAGCTGGCTACCTGCGATTAAAAAAGCAATTAATAAGGGAATATTTGTTGGAATGACTTCACAGTGTGAATATGGAAGAGTTGATCCCTATGTTTATACTAACATGAGGTTATTAATGGGCGCAGGAGTAACCTATCTTGAGGATATACTACCAGAAACAGCATACGTTAAATTAGGTTGGGTTTTAGGCCAGACTAAGAAATTAGATAAAGTCAAAGAATTAATGTTAGAAAACATAGCAGGAGAGATTAATAAACGAATTCCTTCAAAGGCGTTTCTTTATTAGTAAAATTTATAATCCACTCCAAAGGAGTATTGTTATATGGCACTTAGAGATAAAGCTAGTTATGCTAAAAATCAGGACGATGTCTCTAGCAATTCTTATATTGCAAAACATACAGCTTCTTTCTTAGGAAAGGCGTATATAGCTACATATATGCTTAATGTAGTAGGTCGTGCAATTCACCCAGACCATACCCAGATTATACCCTCAATTGTTGAGGATGGTAATATAGACAAGTTAATATTTGCAATAGGAGCCACTGTTCCTTATACTACAGGTTTGTATCTTTCAAAATTTAATGATAAATTAAAAAATTTCATAATAGATATCAAATATCACGCAAGTAGAAATAAAGTCACAGACTTCCTTGTCAACAACGAGAGTGTAAATAGAGGTTTTTCAACGTTTACAGTGTCTTTTTTAGGACTATTAGGTTTAAATCAAATGATAGAGTGGGTACCCGCTCTTGAGGGTAATACTGCAGCACTAGGCAATAGAACCCCAGATATACTACATTTCTCTGCAGGAGTAGGCATTGGTGGATATTTTTCAGATCCTAAGGACAAGTTATCTAAAAGAATAGGCAAGAGTTTAGCAGGAGGACTTATACTTAGTGGTTTATGGGAAGGTTTTGAACACCTAGGAGAAAGGGTTTTTGGATTTCTATCTTCAGATATTCCGGGAGGAATGACTAGCGATACCTTACAAGATATGGTTAATGTTGAAATAGGCGCAGGAGTTAGTCCAATATCACATCCTATATATAATAAAATAAAAGATAAAATTTTCAAAAAGAAAGACTTAGAAGAAATTTTATAAAACAAAAACAGTTAGTATAAAGAACATCTATTATGTGACTGATTAAATAAAGTCGCTGATTTTATGTTTGTATTCTTCGTGCCATAACCAAAGCAATAGAATTATTCCGTCAATTGCAGATGGAATTCCAACTACTCCCACCATTTTTAATAAATGAATTTTAAAAGTAGCAGTACTTATTGGCCAAAATAACATTATACCTTCATAAGCCCCACCACCTAATATTAGATCTAGAGATATATGGAACAATACTCCAAAGGTTAGGACAAAGAAGTAAGTAGCATATCTGTGTTTCCCTTTATACCATAAAATAAGCCCAGGTATCAAGAAAATCAAGCCAAATAGAGGAGTATGAGTAAAACCTCCATGAAATGAGGTATTAGTTCCAGTGATTAATGAATATAACCAACCTAAGGCTATGTCAATATCTGGCAGAATTCCACCTATACCTGCTATGAATAAGGTGTGTAAAGTAATATACCTCTTATGTTTTTTTATTACATAGTCTCTGAGTAAGTCTACTATAATTATTGTCAAAATCACATGCGTAACAGCTAAAGGCATACTATAAATTAATACCTAGTCAAATTTAAGCTTTTCTTAGTAAATTTTATAAAGTAACTACCTATAATCAACACCATGGGAAATATACCATCCTTATTTAAGGTATCATTACACACTCATACTATAAGAGGATTCTACAAAGGCACTACTATCTCTAAATATACCATACCATCTCTAGATGAATATATTCATTTGCTTTATAAGAATGATATAAGTATTGCAGCAATTACAGATCATAGTTATGACGGAGGTTTTGATGATTTAGTTAAGAAAGTTAGTCATGAAAAAAAATATCATGGAAAAATCAGATATTATGATGATCAAGGTATTAATCTTACTGATCTAGAAGATAGTAAAAAAGATTTACACATTCTCAGAGGAGTAGAAATAACTCGTCCGTTCCATATATTAGCAATAGGGTATAAAGGTAGTTTAAATATAACTCCTAAATCAATGCCTGAATCTATGGAAGAGCTAACAGATCTTCTTTCAGAAGTCGATAAAAAAGAAGGTATTCGTATTGTTGCTCATCCTTTTGGTATAAGTGGAGCCAATAGAGATCAATTAAATTACTTAGTATATAATAAATTAATAGAGGCTATTGAGGTATTTAACCCTCAGAATGTTTTCCCAATATTTCATAAAAAGAATAATGATAGTTTGAACTACTCTATAGAGAAAAACATAGCAGGAGTAGCAAGTCCAGATAATCACACAATAAGAGATTTCTCTAAGGCTTATATTAAAATACCTGAAAATCTTTTAGATTTTTCAAATATTAATCTTCTTGTAAAATCTTTGAAAGAAAATATAATTAATCGTAAATTTGATAGACATGAAGGAAGAGTTAATCTACTTTCTACTTTAGTATTTTATCAAGCTCCACCATATTTAGCCTATAGAAAAGGTAGAGAACAAATGAAAGAGACTATCAGAAAAATTCCAAATCTAATAAAACCAAAAACATTTTAATTATATTTTCTAAAAATATAATTAATGGATTATAAAAAACTAAGTTTTAAGTCAGGACTTGAAATACACGCTCAAATAGACAGTCACAAGTTGTTCTGTAATTGCCCGTCAATATTGCGACAGGATCCACCTGACGGGAGTATTAGACGGGAACTACGTCCGCTTGCAGGGGAAACAGGTGAAATAGATATAGCTGCACTTTACGAAAGGAAGAAATATAAGAAATATATATATGAATATTATTCGGATACTAATTGTGAATTAGAAATTGACGAATGCCCCCCATATCCTATAAATCAAGAAGCATTAACAGTAGCTCTAACAGTTGCTAAATTACTTCATTGTAATTTTCCAGACACCATTCAAGTTATGAGAAAAACAGTCATTGACGGATCTAATACTTCAGGATTTCAGCGTACTGTTTTAGTCGGAATGGACGGTTGGCTGGAGACTACTTTCGGTAAAGTTGGAATCAACTACCTTATTCTTGAAGAAGATGCAGGAAGAAGAGTAGCAGAGGACAAAAAGTCAGTTACTTATAGATTAGATAGATTAGGCATTCCTATGCTGGAAATTGTAACTGCTCCAGATATGAAGACACCAGAGCAAGTTGTCGAAGTTGCTAGGAAAATCGGTTTATTAGTGCGTGCAACTGGAAAAGCAATGAGAGGCATAGGTACAGTTCGTCAGGATGTTAATGTTTCAATCAAAGGTCATTGTAGAGTTGAAATGAAAGGAGTACAGGACTTAAGATTAATGCAAAAATACATCGACACAGAAATTAAAAGGCAACAAACGAGTAAGGATGAAGTACCTCATGTTAGAAACGTAAAACCGGACTTCACTTCAAAATATCTTAGGCCTCTTCCAGGAGCAGCTAGAATGTACCCTGAAACAGACATACCTCTAATTCATGTTACTAAGGAAAGATTAGCTAAATTAAAATTACCAGAAACCCATGAGGAAAAACTAAGTAAATTCAAGAAATTAGGATTGTCAGATAATCTAGCAAAGCAATTAGTTACGCATA
>CP070803.1:369187-372421 GCA_020343615.1 Candidatus Woesearchaeota archaeon
AAAAGTCGATTTTCTTTTCTAAAGCTAGTTTCTAACTCTTTTATTTTTTGTTTTACAGAATCAGATGTTTTTGTAAGAATCTCTAAGTTAATTCTATAGTCATTTATTAACTCATCTACTTTTGTTAATAATGCTCCAAATTTACTACCTGGAATAACTTCAACTAATTTTTCATAAGGAATTTTATAATTATAATTAAGAGGGTTATTATCAGCTTGTCGTTGAGTTGTTACATTTACATCAAATCCACTAGGTACAGTCGTTGGAATTTTATCTTCAACAATGTCTTCCTCATCCATAGGAACTTCTACCTGAACATCAGCTGAATTATAAAGATTAATATCACGAACAGTATAATCTTTAAATGCAGTTCCTCTTTCTATACCAATTAGATCAGTGCCTAGTAATTTGTTTAGAACATAAGTTAAAGAGTTTCTGTCCATATGCTTATCTATAAATACAGGAAAGGCTATAGACATAATCATTTCATATTCTTCTTGAGGAAGAGCTTGATTAATACCATACTTAGGTTTACCTACACCATGTTGATAAATAAGAACTTTACTAAACATTTTAAATAGATCAGTAATTCTTTTATTCTCATCCGGATTCTTTGCTTTTTTAATATTACTATCAGCAAGTTCCGTTAAGTTTTGATGGTAGATTTCAGCAAGCTGACCTTCTAGAATATCTCGATCATTTAATGTTAAAACATAATTTCCTCTTACATCTTTAAATGAAGTAATCTGATTTAAGATTGGAAATCTTTCAGTAAGACCAGGAACCTTTTTCATTTCTTCAACAGCATCAATAACTCTTTGAGTATAAGAAGCTTCACTTTGCTTCATTATAGCATGTCTATTGAACGTATTGATTAGTGCAATTCTACTCAGATATTCTTCAAATGATCTTTGCTCATAATAACTTTTATTAGAATTAAAATCATCCAGATCTTTAGCCAGATTTAGAATTCTATCATACTCTTTAGTATTACGAACACTATCAATACTGTAAATCTTTCTAAGATACTCTCTTTCTAATAGGTATTTGAAAAAGCTAGATTTTGAATCAAAAACATCTTCATTAAAGAAAGGTAACTTTCTACTATAGTAACTTGTTTTATCCTCAGGTTTCTTACCTAAATATTTTTTCTCTTTAAAATCATTTTCGAGAATAGATTCGTTTATGTAAAACTTTCCATTTTCAAGTTTTATTCCTCTAGCAGATTTTTGTTTTGTTAGTACTACAGGTAAGCCTCTAAAAGATGTTGGAAGATTTACTAAATCTCCTTTTTCATTCATACTATTTGTTAAGAAATTCTGATAAACAAAATTTCGTATAGCATTTTTATATTCTTTTACAAATCTCTGAGTTCCTCTAGAACCTTTATATTTTTCATTTACAAGTTGAGCAACAGGCTTGCCAGCATTATCCTTAATCTCACCTGATAATAAATCTTGTATATATTGCGTTATACGTGAATTATTAATACCAGGCATTAACCCTTTGGTTAAAGCTATTCCAAAATCATAATCAAAAAAGCTACTAAGTAAAGAATCATCTCTTAGTTTTTTAATTAACTCAGGATCAACATTTCCTGATCGTTCTAAAAGATTTAGTTGAGCAGTTACTGCAGCAACTTCTTGAGGACTACCATATACTTTTGTATCTGGTTTAGCTAGCATTTTAACTTGAATATTGTCTGCAATATATTGTTCTATCTCAAGATAGTGTAAGAACATTGCCAAGCTATAGTTATCAATAATACCTTCAGATCTAACATTATTCATTTTATCTAAAGTGAATAAATTATTATCTCCTAATACCTGGTCAGTCATGGTAGAGGCATTCTTAAATATTTGATTTTTAAATAACCAATCAAACTTAATAACATCTGTAGTTTGGCTTGCATCGTTTCTTAAACTAGGTATCATCTCCTTAAGAACTTGAGCTGCAGCTTGTTTTTTAACATTTGGATCTGATAATCCTGCCATTCGTCCATACTCACTTTTTATAATCCTTTGTTTAGCAGCATATTTTCTAGTTAGAGGATTTGTCATAAATGCTATAGCTTCTTTTACAGGAACACCTGATTCAAATAAGTACATTAAAACATTTATCATTTCAACGTTACCCTCAATATTTTTTATCCACGGATCAGTCTCTACATCCACTGCACCATTCATAGCATCAGAATAAATTTCAGCAATATTTTCTACGTAATCTGCTGTATTTAATTCTGATATAGAAATAGCACCATCTGATGTTTTATTATGATTTAATAATAATCTAGTGGGGTTAACAGAGATTTTATTTTTACCCCTATCTTTATATTCTATTGTAACCTGCTTAGGCATTTTAGCACCTATAGCATTATAAACTGGTGATAATGCTGTTTGATTAGCTACAATACCTAATACTGTTTTACCTACTAAGTTGTCTATATGCTTTCTTGCATTATATCTAGGTGTTAATGTTTTAGTAGGGCTAATTACTTTAGCTTTTAAATTATATAGTTTTTCTTTTGTATGATATCTAGGTCCATATCCTAACGGGTTAGAGTACGATGAATATCCATCAGTACCTAGTACCTCAGAATCATTTAAAAGTCTTTCTTTAATTTCTTCAAATTTCGTAGCCTCTGGTTTTAATATATTTGTACCTGTAGGTCTTACAAGTGCTGCATAAAATTCAGGTTGCTTTAACATATCAACCATATTATCTATAACAACATTTTGTATGTGCTGCTTTCTTAAATTTAAAAGATTATTAAGTTCTGTGGCTTTACCTTCTCTTCTTAAAGCTTCTATTTGATCTTCAAATTGTTTTTGTGTTAGATTTGATGTTACATAACTTCCATCAGAATTAATATTAGGCATAAAGAAAGTAACCTTGTCTACATCATAATCAGAGCCTGAATCTATTACTACTTCAGAAGGAAGTATAACCATTGGTCCAGCTTCTTTTGGTAAAAAGTGATAAACTTCTAAGAATTGCATAAAGGCTGTAGCTTGAGTAGGAATCCTTACACCGGTTACTGTTACAGCTTTTCTATTGTTATCTTTATTTAACCATTGTTCCTCCTTGACCATTTCATTAAGCCTATCTATGGTCTCTATAGTATTGCCATCTAAATGTTTTAAATTTAATAGGTTTTCAAAGTCACCTTGTAAAGCTATAGCACACTTTCCAGCTTTTGTAAATCCTCCAGGAACTCTTCTATAATAAGGAAGA
>CP070803.1:372521-386324 GCA_020343615.1 Candidatus Woesearchaeota archaeon
CTCTAGCAGCAGTTCTAAGTAAGAAAGTAAAACTCGGTAAAAATGTTGTTGCAATAATAAGCGGAGGAAATATTGATTTATCATTACTAACACAAGTTATAGAAAAAGGTGAGATGCTGAATAATCTATTAGCGAGATTTTCCTTTATAATTCCGGATAAACCAAAAGCCTTGAAGGATATTCTATCCATACTTGCAAGACTTAGAGTGAATGTTGAGTCAGTATCTCAAGATAGGCTTACTACTTCTGTACCTTTAGGACACGTTGAAATAATTATAACTCTACACACGTTGGGCGAAGAGCATATAAATGAGATAAAAGATGAATTTAAGAAGAATAAAATAAAATATAAAATGCTCAATTAATACACTTATCTTGTGCTCCGGTAGCTCAGTTGGTAGAGCGTAGCTCTCGTAAAGCTAAGGTCGAGGGTTCAATCCCCTCCCGGAGCTTTAAAAACAATGCACAGCAAAAAATTTTCAGCAAGGCTTCTATCACCAGTCTTCGAAGAGGCTTGTGTTCAGGGTCTAAACAAATACGGAAAAGAGTTCTTTAAATTAGACAAGAGCATAGGTAATTGGTTTAAGTATGTACCTACTGAAGACTCTAAGGGAGAGGTTAATATTTGGGTTCTTAATTCAACAAATGAAAGATTCTTAAAAAACGTAAAAAAGAATATACTTACTGACTCAGAATATCTTAAAAATTTAGAGAAAATTTTCTTAAAAGAATTCAGTTCCTACCATTATTTAGCAGAAAAAACCTTTAAAACAAATTATGAAAACAAAAATTCGAAAGAACTTATAAAAGAATTATCTGAATTCAACAATCAAAATCAAAGAACAACATGTATCTATAATGCTCCCATAGTTGTTTTAGAAGTGTTAGAACAAATACTATATTCTAAGATGAATAACTATGAAGATTTTCTTGTAATTTCAACAGTCGCCATTCCTAGTCCAATAAAAAAACAGAAAAAACAGTGGAAAGAGATAATCGAAGTAGCTAAAAAAGGAGAAGATTATGAAGATAAACTAACAGAATACTGGAAAGAATGGATGTTTTTGTCTTGCACAGATGTTCTAGGAACGCCCTATACTATAGAACATTTCCAAAAACAGCTAGAAAATGACCTTAAAAAGGATATAAAAGAAGATCAAACTGACTTAGAAAATCAGCGCGTTTCTAAAATAATTGAAAAATATACCTCACTCAAAAAAGAGATAAATTGGCTAAGAAGGTGGCAGGATTATAGAAACAATAAAACTGAAGAATATTATTCACAGTTTCAATGGTTTAGACCATTGTTTGAATGCGTTGCAAAGAAACTAAATGTATCTTATGATGAACTTCTGATGCTTAGTGTTCCGGAAATGATAAAATCTCTACAAGGAGAAGATTACACAAAAGAAATCAAAATTAGAATGAAAAAAGGTTTTACACTAAAATATGAAAATGAAGTTATACTTTATTCTGGAGTTAAGGAGAAAGATATAATTATTAAGGAGCCTCCTAAAAGAGGGGCACTGCAAGGTCGAATAGCCTGCGCGGGATATGCTAAAGGAAAGGCTAGGATAGTTAAGGATCCTCATAAAATAAAAAATTTTCAACGAGGAGATATATTAGTAAGCTCATTTACTTCTCCAAGTTTTGTTCCACTTATTGAAAAAGCAGGCGCAATACTTACAGATGAGGGAGGAATATTAAGCCACGCAGCTATAATTTCAAGAGAAATGAATAAACCCTGTATAATAGGCTTAAAGAATGCTACAAAAATACTCGTTGATGGAGAGATCGTTGAAGTAGACGCAAATCTAGGTATTGTAGTAATAAAAAAATAAAATTAATTCTTCCAGAGACCGTGGATGTTACATAAAGCTCTGGCCTTTAAGTTCTCAGTGTGTATAACGCAGAATTCTGCAACTGGTTCATCTCCTGGTTTAAGTCTCTTACCCATAACAATATTGTTTCCCTCTATTAATTGTATTAATTCAATATAATGTTCAGATTCCATTGGATGAGGTATTGAACCTACTTTAACTCTAATTCCCGCATCTGTTTTTTCAATTATCGGAACATGTTTTTCTTTACCTTCCTGATCTTTGCCTTTTTCTTCCAATAATGTCATTGGTTGTCCGCAACATACTAATTGTCCTACTCCTGCTTCAACAACTGAAACAACATTACCACAGATTTCACATTTGTAAAATGCATTTAATTTTGCCATTTTTACCTCCAAAGTAAAAGGTTAGTATAAGTTTTTCTTAGCTTTCTGAGCCAAGTAAGCTGGAATTCCGCCACCAAGAGCAGTTGCTAGCTGCATGATTCCCATAGCAGTTAGGAAAATTGCTGGGATTATTGACAATGAATATAGGATATAAGCAGATAAAAACAAGAATCCTGACTTCATCCCAGCCCCTAAAACTAAAGTTGTTAGATAGTTTTTCTTTAATTTTAGTTTGAATAATTTGAAACTGAATAATAATATTGAGTTGCCTATCCAGATGAATGGGATCATATAAACTAAATATACTGTAAAAGGTCCGAATAACACCCCTCTTGATAGAGCACCTAATGAAGGCGCAATAATAACTGGAAGTATTTTATACCCTTTCAGATTTAGAGCTGCAACAATAATTGCAGCATTAACTGCAATACCAACTGCTATTTGAGGGTGACCTATAAACATAGGAATAAAGAAACAGACACTTGTGTAGAGAATCATCTCAAAATACTGATGAGCTTCTCCTATAGAATAGTCTTGTAGATTAGATAACTTTGTTAAATATTTCATATCACTAGACTCAGATATGACTTAATATATATTTTTTGTTTTTAATTAAAAAAAGATAAATTTATTAGTCATTATTTGTTACCAATTGTTATGCAGAAAAGATCACTTAAAAAAGATGTTCTTATGATTATACTTACGGTAGTATTTATGACGATATTTTCTTATCTTATATTACCTTATCTTCCTGTAAGCCAATTAAGGTGTGTTAGTGACGCATGTATTCTTGTGATGACATTAGTTCTTTCCTTAATGTGTATTGTTATATCTTTTTTAGTTGCATATTTGTTATTTATAAACAAAGAACGAAAAGATATAGAAGACGTTAGAAAATTCCTTATTATTTCAGTGATTATAATTATAGTTATCTATTTAATAATTGGATTACTTCTTAAGGGTACATTTTTAGAGTTTGTTGAAGAAGAAAAAGTTCCAAGATCAGACCTGGATAAGGCTAAAGATACATGTACTCAATATTGCAATAGTTCAGATGCAGAACTATATTGTATATCAATATTTAAGGTAGATATAACTAAAGATAATATGATATCTTATCCTGGCGAATATCTAAATTGTTGGGAAATGCCCATAAGTATAGCTTGTGAGGAAATAGATTGCAGTACTATTAAAAAACCTTGATTATTCTTAGATTTAGAATTAAAAGAAGTTTAAGATTATTTAAGACTGAGTAGGACTTCTTTTTCAATCTCAAATAATTGTTCATTAGTTAATTGCTCATTTTTAGGTAAACTTTCATTATATATAATCGCTCTGATATATTCTGTTAGTTTTAACATTCTACCTTGTACATACCCATCTTTTAGCATCTTTGTTATATTTCTTTTAGGTGATCCTCCAAATTTTACAGCCCATACTCCTACCTTTACACTTTCATATCCCGCCTTTCCAGACATATCCTTTAACTTTGTTTTAACTACAGCATTTTGTATATCTATAGCTATATTATATAATTCTGGAGGAGTATTATCTACAAGTTCTTGCCCCTCTTTTACTGTTTTACATCCATCTAGCCATATGTCGTTTATTACATCAGATAACTCTCCACCGTTCTTTATCATCTTACACCTCAATTCCAATATGTAAGTAAAGAAATCTTTATATATTTTATTGGTTAGTGGTGATACATTAGAGGTTAAAATGGGACTAGATGCTCCAGCTTACTTTGCTTTTGGAAAAATAGATAAAGAAAGTATTGTTAAACTTAAAGAAAATAGGTTTAAACAAATCTGTAAAGCTTTTGGATATGATTCTATAAACAAAGAATTAAATGTCCAATTATTTCAAAAAAAGTTAGGACAATTATTAGAACATGAACCTAATTATAATGGTTCTGATTATGCTGTTTTTATGCGAACAAAACTTGATATTTTTCCGTCAGAAAATGAAGAGAAACAAAAGGTCTCATTGAGCTATTTAATTACTGAAAGACCTTTTATATTTGGTTACCATGTTAAAGAACAGGCAAAATGGCATAATTATCTTAATCCAACTTTAGAAGTTTCAGATATTATACAGGTAATAATTCCATTACGGGAAGCTGAAAATCTTGAAAAAATAATAGGTAATTTCAAAGAAGAATTTAATGACTTAACAATTCTTAATGCGGGAGCAATGCCTATATCCGCTTGTGCTTTTTGTGACTAAACCAGAGCTTATTTCTTCTTAGATTCTATTTATACCACAATTTATATAAAATCAATTTACTTATTAATTAAATATAAGAGGTGTATTGCTATTAAATACTATTTGTTGAACGAACTCAGAAAAATACAGAAAAAACATGGCTACGTTTCTGAAGATTCAATTAAAAAATTAAGCAAAAAAACAGGAATACCTGTTTCTATAATTTATGGAGTTACAACTTTTTATGCAAAATTACACACAAAACCTACTGGTAAATATATTATAGAAATCTGCGACTCACCTTCTTGTTACCTTAACGGTTCCTTAGACATTATAAAATATTTAGAAAGAAAACTAGATATAAAATCAGGGCAGACAACACAAGATAAAAAATTTTCATTGTTTATAGACTCATGTATCGGTTGCTGTGATGAAGCTCCAGCTATGCTAATCAACGGCAAGCCATACACTAAATTAACAAAAGAAAAGATAGATAAGATATTGAAAAAATGCAAATCCTAAGAAAAACTGATCAGAAAGCTTATGCAAAAGCAAAGAAGTTAGGTCCAAAAGGAGTAGTCAAGATATTGAAAGATAAAGGGCTTACAGGCAGAGGAGGAGCTAGCTTCCCCACAGGTTTGAAATGGGAGATGGTTCTCAAGGAAAAAGAAAAAGAAAAGTACATCATTTGTAATGCTGACGAAGGAGAACCAGGAACCTTCAAAGATAAATTTATCTTGGTAAATAATCCAGAATTAGTTATTGAAGGAATTCTAATTGCAGCTTATACCATCAAAGCAACTCGAGCTTACATATATCTAAGAGGAGAGTATGAGTATCTTGAAAATAAGATAAGGAATGTAATCAAAAAAGTAAAGGCTAAAACAAAATCAAAAGCAAATATAGAACTGATAGTAGGCCAAGGGGCTTATATTTGTGGCGACGAAACAGCAATTATAGCTTCAATAGAAGGAAAAAGAGGACAACCTCGTAAAAAGCCACCTTTTCCAACAGTTCATGGATTATATGGAAAACCGACAATAATAAATAACTTAGAAACTTTCGCAAATGTTCCCCTAGCAATACTATTTGATGACTGGGATAGTAAGCTTACTTTATTCTCTCTTTCTGGAGACGTGACCAAACCAGGAGTTTATGAGCTACCTGTTGGAACAAACCTCCGCAAGCTTGTCGAACTCGGCAAACCAAAACACAAAGTCAAAGCAGTATATTTTGGATGCTTTGGAGGGTGTATGCCTTATAGTAATATAAATCTCACTAACGAAAATGTCTGTGGAAAGGATTGTATGTTGGGAGCACACACCATAATAGTAGTTGATGAAAAACACTCAATTGTAGACATGGCTACAAACGTAGCGAAATTCTACGAATTTGAAAGTTGTGGTAAATGCACGCCTTGTAGAGAAGGAACTATGCGAATATTAAACATACTTGAAAATATCTCTCTTTTAGAAGCAAGGAAGAGAGATTTAGAAACATTACAGGAACTAGCGGAAGTGGTAAAAGAAACCTCACTTTGCGGTTTAGGACAAACAGCCACCCAGCACTTACTTAATGCTCTAAAATTTTTTAGAAAAGAATTTGAGGAAAAATGCAGATAAAGGTTAATGGTAGGAAGATAAAATGTGACCCGAAGAAAACCTTACTACACATACTAAGAGAAAGAGGCATAGAAATTCCTACTTTATGTCATCAAGAAGGGCTAGAGCCGCAGGGTAGATGTAGGCTTTGTGTAGTAGAAGTAGATGGAAAGCTGATTACTACATGTGATAATTATCCTCAAGAAGGCATGAAGATATTAACACATACCGACAAAGTCATAAAATCAAGAAGAATTAATGCTGAACTTCTAATGCCAGATCATATGGCAAAATGTATGATAGAAAACAAACACCATGATTTATGTAAAATAATAGCAGACTTAGGTATAACTGAAGTAAGATTTGATCCAAAGAAGAAGTATGAAGTAGATTTAGGAGCTTCTGTGATAAGAGACGATAATCTTTGTGTTAATTGTGGTAGATGTGTTGATGTTTGTGCAGAAGTACAGGCAACTTGGGCTATTGACTTTGCGAGAAGAGGACATAAAGAACATGTAACTCCTTATTTTGAACATAACTTAAATGATGTCGCATGTACAAAATGTGGCCAGTGTATCGCGGCGTGCCCCGTCGGGGCGATAAGCGAAAGAGAACATCTACAAGAAGTTTACAAAGTTTTGAAAGATGAAACTAAGCACGTTATCGTTCAAACAGCACCTTCTATAAGAGCTTCTCTAGGTGAAGAATTTGGCATGAAACCTGGAACTATTGTTAAGGGTAAGATGGTTGCTGCCTTGAGAAGATGTGGTTTCGATAAGGTATTCGACACTAACTTAGGAGCAGATATGACCATTATGGAAGAAGCTTCAGAGTTTCTGAGAAGAGTAAAAAATAACGAATGCTTACCTATGGTTACTACTTGCTGTCCAGCATGGATAAAGTTCATGGAACATTTCTATCATGATTTAATACCACATATGTCTACGTGTAAGAGTCCTCATGAGATGTTAGGAATACTTACTAAGACATTTTATGCAAAGAAAGCAGGCATAAACCCAAAAGATATTACGGTTGTTTCCGTGATGCCCTGTACTGCTAAGAAATTTGAGTCAGTAAGACCAGAAATGAAAAGTGCAGTTGATTATGTATTAACAACAAGAGAAGCGGCCAGGTTAATAAGACACTTTCATGTTGATTTCAATAATCTAAAAGATGAAAATTTTGATCCAGCTTTAGGAATATCAACAGGTGCAGGTGCTATTTTCGGAGCAACAGGAGGTGTAATGGAAGCAGCGTTGAGGACAGCTTATGAATTTGCTACAGGAAGGACTCTAAGAGATATAAATTTCGAAGAGCTAAGAGGTATGAAAGGAATAAAAGAAGGCAAGATAAAAATAAAAGGAAAGGAAATCAGATTTGCCGCTGCAAATGGTTTGAAGAACACCAGGGAATTGATGAAAAGAAAAGATAAGTATCATTTCATAGAAATAATGGCTTGTCCTGGTGGATGTATTGGTGGCGGAGGACAACCTTTACCATTCTCTTGGGAGAAAATAGACAAGAGAATAGAAGCAATATACAGAGAGGATAGCCATCTTCCTATAAGAAAGTCTCATGATAATCCTATTGTAAAACAAATATACTCTGAATTCTTAGGAAAGCCTCTTAGTGAAAAAGCTGAAAAATTACTGCATACGAAATATTTCAAAAGGAGTCAATTTTAGAAATGATAAATCAAATAATAATCGGAGGGTTAGTTTCTATTTCTTTCATCATAGGATATCTTCTAAGATTAGAGACCAAAAAAGAAGTTGATAATTTCTTTAAGGATCATAAAGGCTTCTTAAAATGTAAAAAATATCTAGAAATTAGAGCAATTCTTTACGGAATAGCGTTAGGTTTATCCTTACCATTTATACCTACATTCAGCTTAGTTTTATTTGCTCTAGGGGTAATAGAAGGAGGAGTCTTCGCTCCTAAGAATTTAAAGAAGAGCTTATCTTTAACAGCTCTTACCTTTATTCCATTTATCTTAGTTTTCTTGATAATGAACCTTACGTCTATCTAAGAAATAAACTCTAGTTATTTTATTAATTAAAAGCCTTGATTACAGATTCATGCAAAGTATTCAGATTATCTTTAATATAATCTAGAGGCTTAATTGAAAGATCCTTCCACTTACCACCACTGTACTCTCTGAGAACATCACTACCATTATATATCCTAAGCTTCAAGATTCTACCTCCATCAATACCTTGCTCTGAAGGTTTTATTTTGTGCTGGAATAGTGCTTCTAATATGAAACCTTTAACTGAGGTGAAATCTGCTTTTTCACTATGAGCATCATAAACTTGATAATGTCGCGTTTTTTCGTTGTTCTTAAAAATCTCCTGAGCTTTTTCTCGTAGTTTAGTTAATTTCTTGCCTTCTTCTGTCATAGCTGCTAATATCTTTTTTTCCTGTTGAGTAAAGCTATATCCTAATCTGATCTGACCAGGTAAATTAGGTTTCTCTCGGACAACGAGCCCTGCTTTAGTAAACCAGTTTTTGAATCCATTAATATTTTCAGGTGTTAATACATCTCCTGCGCCGTATTGGACTTCGAATTCGTCTGGAACTCTTTTATACACTCGCAATATATGCCATCCATCTTTATCTTCTAAGTAAGCCACACCAATACCCACCGCATTATAAAATAAATTCTCAAGTCCATTAGTCTCAATTTGTTCTGCCTTCTCTAAAAAATGTCCAATGTATTCCATATCCGATCCTAATGGAAACATTTGGCTATTTAGTAAAGTTAATTTCTCTTCATGAGATGTACTTTTAGTAGAATTACAAGCTAAAATTTGTTCTATTTGTTCTAAATGAGAGTCGGGGTATGCTTTTTTCATTAAGTGAGTAAACACATTTTTAACATCATCTGACTTATCTCCTCTAAGGCCTAAGGAAAAATAATTATGTACGTACACAATAGGCCTTCCATCTGGAACTTGCTCGTTAGTAGGACGATTCTTAGAGAATGTTTTTAGTTTCTCACTCGTATTTAAGACCTTCATAAACGTTTCATCAGGAGTATTCCAAATAGTCTCTATATAGTCTGCAGCAAAAGGTAAGAATCCATCAGAAATCTCAGGATGGCTGCGAATAAATTCCATAGCTTTAGGATAAAATGTAACTATGCCTGTAAGACTTTCTCTTAGCATATCTAAATTCTTAGGAGATTGATATGCTGCAAATAATGGTAAAAGACGCTTAGCTTCACTATGTTGCGTCATCCACCTTTCTTCAGCTTCTTCAGCAGGATCTCTGTCTTCAAGTTCTTGTTTTTCTTCTTCTGTTAATTTTACTTTCTCGTATTCTGGCGGTTTAAACTGATTAACTAAAATTGACTCTAAATCTGAGGTATTTAATGTTGTCATATATATCACTACTAACCAATAAAATATATAAAGATTTCTTTGTTTAAAGGAAGTAACATGAAATATATTTTAAAACCAAAAAAAGATGATCATGGTATTGCAAACTATTCTACTGTAATGGGCCGTGGATTTCTATCAAAGGAATTGAGAGAAGATAAAAATGTAGAAGTAACTAACTTCAATCTTGAGAACAATGTAACTGCTACAGAACTAAAAGGATCAGTACCTGAAAATATACTAAAAAAATGTAGTAAGTGGTTTAACATATATACAGAATTGTCTCCTAAGGACTTAAAAGAAGTATATGATATTTACAAGGCTTCTGGTGAAAAAGATTTACTTGAAATTATAAATAAGGAATATCCGGACACCATGATTTCTATACTAGTAGGTAATCTCTATGATCCAAATGCTCGTATTCTATGTAACTCTACATTTTCACATGAAGATGCATCTAGAATGAAAGAAGGAATTAAAATAATAGATAAAAATAAATGCACTATTGTTGAGGCAACTCCCGAACAATTACTTAATAATACTATTGACCATATATTATTATATAACGACTTACACAAAGAAGGATACAATATGATTGTTGATCATTTAACTAAGGAATTAAAATTTATTGCTTCTAAAAACTAATTTTACTTAACCTTCTTTTAATTCTAAATCTTAATTTTTGTGCAATTTAGTTCTATTTTTGTGCAAAAGGGAGTTTATGTGCAAAGCCTTCTAAATAGAAATCTTTATATATTAGTTATTACCATAGTAGAGTAACAAGGGGTAAAAAAATGAGTGACAAGCATGCTGAAAATACAAAAAAGGAACGAGAAAGAATTAAGAAAAAGTGGACTGGTGTTTTAGCGAATCATGATTATACTATTGTTGAAGACGATTTACACGGACATGGTTATGAATTTCACACGAATCCTACTCATGGTAATAAAGAGAGCATACTTGGAACAGTAGCTTTTTGGAAAGTAAAAGGAGTAGATGGAGTAATTATAAGAGAAGTGAGACATTATGGAGATTCAGCAGAGAGCATCAAAAGCAAGTCAACAGGCAGAGAAACAGATGTTTCATTAGTAGGAAATGCATATGATTATTTTATAGAGAAATTAGGTTATATCGGGCCAGTTCTTAGAGTACAAGAAATAATACAAATAAATAATAAGGGATACAAAGCTACGAATCTAATTGAAGAGGGCTTAGAAGAAATTCTAGGTAATTCTAAGTGGATAGTTTAGAATAATTATACTTATCAAGAGTATTTTTAATCTCATTATATGATTTTCCACAAAGCGTAAATCCAGCAATGCTCTTTTCATTGGTAACATTTGCTAAACAAAAGTCTGGCATCCTGAAAGAGTCCTTCTCTTCAACAGAATTAAATTCAAAATCAACACTAACTAATCCTTTTAAATCTCCCTTAAAAATATCAATCTCAGCAATCATATTTTTATACGGATAGTGATATCTTACTTTACGTATTTCTTTCCCTCCAATCTTTCTAAGGGCATTATATTCTATATCAGTTAAAACTATTTCATGTTCTTCGTGCTTAGAGGGATCCTTATCTAACGCTACTTTTTTAGTAAGAGTATATCTGTTTCCTTTTTTTCTAAGCCTTAGTCTAGGGTGATCAATTTCTCTAGGAATGTAGGTATCTATGATTTCTTCGGATTTACAATTCTTCAAATCATCAGGAATACTTTTTGCAAGATAAGTTCTTTCTAATTCAATCATATGTATATTTATATCAGAAACCTTTTTAAAACCATTTATCTCATTTACAGTTTAACATGGTCTCAGTATATGACATACCATCAAATCAACTAATAGAAGAAGTAGCTTCACAGTTAAAGCAAGATCCAAAATTAAAAATGCCTATATGGGCTAACTTCGCGAAGACTGGTGTGCACAAGGAAAGACCACCTGTACAAGAAAACTGGTGGTGGATAAGACAAGCAGCTTTACTCAGAACTCTATACAAAGAAAAGAGAATAGGGGTTTCTAAGTTAAGAGCTAAATACGGTGGTAAAAGAAGAAGAGGTCACAGACCACCAAAGTTTTTCAAAGGTTCTGGTTCAGTTATAAGAAAAGCTTTACAGCAATTAGAAGAAGCAGGACTCGTCCAGAAAACAAAGGATGATGGAAGAGAACTAACAAGCAAAGGATTATACTTATTAAATCAAACAGCTAAAAAACTAAAAAATGAATCTGGAAGAGATAAAAAAGAAAAAGTTGGAGGAACTACAAAGCAAGATAAACCAGCCGCAAAACCAAGAGGAACTGGAAAAGCAACAGCTAGAGCAACTAAAGAAAAACCTGCTAAACAAGTACCTGACAAAGGAAGCAATAGAAAGGCTGGGAAGAGTAAGGTTAGCTCACCCAAGTCTAGCTGAACAGGCTGAACTTGTAATCTTGCAAGCAACTCAAACGGGTAAAGTAGACCTTATAGGAGATAAAGAGCTTAAAGAAATCCTAACTGAATTGAGTTCAGGAAAAAAAGAGTTTAGGTTCATCAAATAAAATGGCATCAAGAAAGACTTCAGGTAAGAAGAAAAGGCTTATTCGCAGTTCAAGACAGACTAGATGGGCTCCTTTTTGGGTAGTCCCAAAAATCTTAGGGATGAGAAGAGCAGCTAAAGTTCATCCAGGTAGATTTACATCTAGAAAGAGAAGCTGGAAGAGAACAAGGATTAAGGCATAAAATGGTATATGAAATAGATGGAGTTAAAATTAGTGAAGAGGATCTAGATACCACTTTTGATGACTTAAAAAACATAAGCGAAAGTAAATTCGAAACTTATCTAGGTGTATTAACTATTGTAGGTGTAATTGAAAATGCAGATTTAAAAAAAATAACAACAATTTATGAAAAAGTGAAAAAATTCAAGCCAGATATTTATATAGATGAGAAAGAATTATCTAATATTACTAGTGATCTGATAGAGTTAGGATTAATAAAAAAAGAGAGGGATACATCATACAATATTCTTCCAGAGGGGAAGGCTGTACTCCGTAAAAATGCAAACGAAATATTTGCGGAAATGGAGGATCTAATTACTGAGATTAACAAATAAAATGGCAGAAGAAAGAATCTATAATGTTCCTTTAAGAAACAATTGGAAAAAAGTTCCAAAGTGGAGACGAAGCAAGAGAGCTTCTACTCATTTAAGAGAATTCTTATTAAAACATACCAATGCTAAAGAAATAAAGATAGGTCAATTCCTCAATGAAGCTATATGGAAACACGGCGGTGAGAATCCTCCAGGAAAAATAAAAGTTAAAGTTACAGAAGATGAAGACGGAGTCTGGAAAGCGGAATTAGCTGAATTATCTGAAAGAGCAAAGAGAATTATCAAACAGAAGGAAGAACTTGAGAAGAAAAGAAAGAAGAGACTTGATATATTAAAAGAGAAACTCAAGGCACCTGAAGAGGAAGAGAAGACAGAGGAAGAAAAGAAAGAAGAGGAAGAGAAAAAGAAGAAAGCAAAAGTAACTAAAGAACAAGAAATGCAATTGAAGAAATGATTTTAGTGCTTATATCTATTAGTTATTTCATCATGAATATTGCTTAATACTTCACTATTTTTGAAATTACGATCTTTATTTGTTATTCTAGTCCCTAAGTCAGAAGTAAAATTTATAGACATCAAACATTCTAATAATCCTTCCTCACCGGTATTTTTTACTGTTTCTTCTAATTGAGATTTTTTTAATATAATTGTACTAACTTTTCCTCTAAATCCATATATTTTCGCTGTGGCAGCGGAAGGACCCTCCTCTATACTTAAGAAATAATCTAAGTCAATATTATTGTTTATCCCGATAACAAATTCACGGCTAGTTGAAGGAAAGATATCAAGACCGTAATCCCATTTAAGTTCGTCAGCATCAAGACAGAATATTACTTCATCATCAATACGCTTTACCCCATCTAACATAACACCTATGTTTTGATACATGATTGCATGAGGAAACACAGAAGCTCTTGTAAATTTTCTAATACTGTCAATAAAAATATCTAAAAATTCTTGAATATTATCTCTAATATTATAGTTACTCTCTACAATACTTACTAATTAATAAGAAAATAATATAAATATTTCTATTAATTGAAAGTATATGAAATTTAGAGACCATCTGATTGCCGAGATTATAATTTTCACTTTACTTTATTTTCTCTTAGGTTTTAATTCAGCAATAATCATCACCCTAGTCCATTTTGTCCCATCTATTGATTACCTTATGAATAAACTTAATTTTCACCCTAAATTACATAGGCAGTTATTTCATAATATCTTTATTATAGCTATTTCATCTGGAGTTATATTCTACTTCACAAATTTTCAGATAGGAATTTTAAGCTTACTTAATC
>CP070803.1:386424-395680 GCA_020343615.1 Candidatus Woesearchaeota archaeon
ATAATTTATACTAAGTATGATTAAAAATACTCCTAATCAAAAGAGGAAGACCTCCATTTAAAGGGATGTTCGCAATTCCGGGGGGATTTGTTGAACTCAATGAGCCTTTAAAAGATGCTGCAATGCGGGAACTCTTTGAGGAAACGAATGTAAAGGGTATACACATAGAGCAATTTTATACCTTTGGTAATCCGAATAGAGACCCTAGAGGAAGAGTCATATCTGTAGCGTATATTGCCTTAATTGACTCTGAAAAAATAAGTCTGCTGTCTCGTGCTGATGCAAGGGACGCTCAGTGGGTTAATATTGAAGGTTTACCTAAAGAACTAGCTTTCGATCATAAGGAAATCCTAGACAAAGCACTCAAATATCTAAGAAACAAAGTAGAGATCGGATCTAGTATCGCATTTCAATTATTACCTAAACATTTTACCTTAACAGAGCTTCAACATGTTTATGAAATAATATTAGATGAAGAAATTGATAAGCGAAACTTTAGAAAAAAGATCCTTACTTTAGATCTCCTAGAGGAAGTACCATATAAAAGGGAAGGTGCTCATAGACCAGCACAAATGTACGAGTTCAAAACAAAAGAAATTTAATTATTTCTAATCACCACTATATTATGAATATGCATGAAAAAGTTGGAGATATTTTGAATAGCTCCATTGGGGAAATGTATCTCGGAGATTTAGTTACTCATGGATTTGATATGTCCATTGAGGAAGCAGTTGAGAATGTTATTGGTGGAAAAATAAGTGACATTAATTTGGCAAGATATGGTTTATCCATGGTTTGCTGGTATTTAAGAAGCAGGTATCATGTTCCTCTATTAAACATAGGTGCAGGAAGCAGATCAACAGGGAATGTAAGTCTGAGATTAGATGATGATAAATACACTATAAAACCGAGTGGAGAGGATTTTCGTACTATTAGACCAATGGATTTTATAATCATAAATAAAAAAGGTGAGAAATTAGAAGGTGAGCTTAAACCTTCTATTGAAACTCTTTTACATCTATCAACATATGAGAAACGTCCAGATGTGAATGCAATTATACATACACATTCACCAAATGTAGTGCTTCTATCGCGAAAAGAGAAAAAAGATCTTTACGTAGAAGACCATGATAATAAAGAATGGTTAGCTAAAGCTACTTTTGTGCCTTATGAGAAAGCAGGTTCAAAAGAATTGGCAACTGCTGTTTCTGAAGCATTAATAAATAATAATGTAGCAATTATGGAAGATCATGGTTTAATTTCAGCATACCCTAATCTTGGTGACGCTGTTGATGCTATAGAAGTAATTGATGAAGAAGCAGCATTACGTTTAATAGAAATTACTCCTAAAGAAGAACGGGCACCCTTACGTCTAAAAATGGTAATTGCGAAACATTTTCAAGTTCCACGTAATAATCAAAAACAAAAGAAATTTAATTAATTCCATATTTAGATTAATTATGGAAAAATATGAAGAATTCCTGAAGCTGGCTCAGAAGGAAATAACTGTTAGCGATCACTTACTTTACAAGACTTTTTCCCTGGTAAAAGATACAAAATTCTTGATAGCCATTACTGATCACATAATAAAAGCATCTGAATATTCTTTATTAACACTTCTAGAATACGAAAGGTATTGGAAGAGAATCGGTCCTTTTCCATCTAACTTCGCAATACAGATAGAGATATTTGATGAAAATGTTTCTAAGAGATATAAACTTGATCCTAAATACACTCGGTTGTTCAGAAATCTAATGGAAATGAAGGTATATGTTAATGACAGCCCTATTAGGTTCAAGAGAGGTGAAAAATATATTCTATCAACAGCTGACTATAAAATGAAAACTTTAGACTTGGAAAAGGTTAAAAGGTATTTCAATCTAATAAAAACCTTTATTAAAGATACGGAGGAAATAATCAACAGTAAAAATGAGAACTCTGGAGATCAAAAAGAAACTAAGTTTCGCGGATTATTTACTAAATAGATCTTACGCTACTCCTTACCCTCAAGGTGCTGTAAAGCATATCATGGAAGCCGCGAATATGGTTGTAGTAGATATAAGCGGTCTGGAAGAAACTAAACTCGGTCCTCAAGTTGTGCATAATAGATTAAATAAGCTGAATAAAAAAGAAGCTAAGGAATTTAGTGAGCTTTATTTGAATTTATGGAAGATGACTAAATCTAAAGACGTCAGCAAAGAAACAGCTAAAGATGCTTTGGATAAGGTAAGAAAATTTGTTGAATGGGCTGAAAAAGAATCAGTCGCAGAAGAAATAGAAGAATGAAAAAAAATTCTAATTTTAAGAAATATGGAGAGCAGTATATTTGGTCTAAGAATGGGGATTATTTTTTTAACGAGAAAACAGGAGAAATAACAGTAATTCGCCCTAATTCAGATAAGATAGAAACTTACAACCTAAATGAAATAAAAGAAAAGGCAAAAGCTATTTTTAAAAAACACGGAATAGTTCCTGAGATAAAGGTCCCTGAAGGACTTTATAACAAAGCAATTGCAGCAGGTATAGATTCTAATGATATAAAGTCCTTCAGTCTCGAAGATGTGGTACACTGGCTTGATATAACGCGGCCATATAGTCTAAGAGACAAGCTGAGTAAAGAAGAATTTGAAATAGTTAATTTAATACCTCCTTGGAAAAGAGGTGATGTCTATGTACCAAACCTTACTCCAGAGAAAAAATTAGAGTTATATATAGGGTTTGTGTTTCGTATAATGTCAAAGACACATAAATAACTATATTTTATCCAAATCATAAATTATCTTTCCCTTATCTTCTATGATTTTTTGATCTATCTTTAGATTTCCATTACTTGTTTGCTCTAAATCCTCTAAATTGAAGAAATACCACCCTTCTTTATCCATCCTTAGAGCAATTAAAGGTACTGCTCCAAATATATCTGCAAATTTTTGTAACTCAACCCACTGTTTATTATCAATGTACTTTGATTTCTTCTTTGTACTTTTACATTCTATTGCAAAAACTTTGTTACCTTTAGAAGCAATTACATCTGGACAATAGAATCTTGAAATACCTGAACCTGCAGCTCTAACTGCTGCGTATTTATTTGCCCACAAAACATCTATCAACTCGCGCTCTGTCCTGCTTCCTTTTCTTTTACTCATATAGCTAAATAAACAGGGTAATATTTATTATACTTTCTTATTGATAAGTTTTAAATAACATACAATTACTATAATCATTATGAATAAAAACAATATCCTTATGCTATTGATTGTAGTTTTGGTATTTCTAACTGCCGTAAATATATTTACAATTCTTTCAATGGAGTTTATGCCCAAACACATGGAAAAAGAAAAAATAGAATTAACTAGTGTTCCATGTGAAGAGATATTTGAGAATAAGGTTATTGCTAAGGCTCCTGCAATCAATACGCGTGGTGAGGGTATGCTCTTAGATTTAGAGGTTGCGATTATGCCTGGTTCTGGTAGATTATTAACAGACATAGAAAATTTACTTTTTTGGGTAGACACTCAAAAGTCAATAAAAACTGCAAAGATAGTAGCTGAAAAAGTCTCAGGTATTGATACTTCTAATATGGACATATCCTACACGCTGAGAGCTGCTGGAAACACTAGTGCTGTTGGTGGTGGATCTGCCGGAGCTATTCTCGCATTAAGTACAATTGCTGTATTAAAGAACAAACAGTTGAATTATTCAATTATCGTGACTGGAAGCATAGACGAAAACGGAACTATAGGACAAGTTGGTGGAATCGAAAGCAAAATAGAAGTTGCTAAGAAAAGTGGAGCAACTCTGTTCCTGATCCCTAAAGGTCAGGGAATAACAGAAGTAACAAAGTCTATGAAGGAGTGTGAGGATATTGGATCTACTGAGATTTGTGAGATATCTTATAAAAGAATTAAATCAACTCCTTTGGGAGAAAAACTGAACATAACTATAAAAGAAATTTCAAATATTAGTGAAGCTATGGAGTATTACAAACTATGAGAGTAACTAAAACACTAATGGGGATATTAATTGGATTGGTTGTAGTTACTGCTATAACTTTTGCAACACTTCAATACTTAGAGATAGATGAGTCTGATTATATTAAAATAGAAGTAATAAAAGTAGGGGATCAAGGATTTATTTTCTTAGGTAATGATAGTTGTACGGGAATTATTGCAAAAACATCTGAAGAAAGGGCTCAATCTATGAAGTTAGGATTAGAGAAAGAAATAGAATTTAGACCAAATACGCATGATATTTTTTCTGCTGCATTGGAACATTTCAATATAACTCTAAATAAAGTGATTATACATAAAATGGCAGAAAATACTTATTTTTCTGATATGATACTCATACAAGGAAACAGGGTATTAAAACTAGATTCTAAACCTTCAGATGCTATATCTGTTGCACTAAGAACAAATTCTTCTATATACATAAATAAAACACTTTTTGAAGAAAGAAAAGAAAAAATCTGTTAAGATGTCATTCTTAAACCAAAACATTCATCTAATAAGGAGAATTACTGAACCAATAATAATTATACTTGCTGGATTAATAATAGGTAGGATTCTTGGAAAAGTAACAAAAAAATTACTATTCGATTTCAAGTTTAAGTCTAAGGTAAAAATACATCGTATTGGGGAAAACGTTGTTAAGTATATTATATATATATTAGCAGTAATCTTTGCAATAAGAAATCTAGGTATTGAAGATACTGTATTAAGTATTATAATTGTTTTTGGTGTTTCTATATTCCTATTACTCTTATCCCTAAACCTATTAGACTTTATATTCAACTTTACCTCTTATTTCTATGTAAAAAAGACTTTCAAGAAAGGAGACAAAATAGAGTTAGAAAAGATTAGTGGTGTAATTAAAAAAATAAGTTTAACAAGAACAGAGATAAAACTCAAGGACGACATACTTATAGTGCCTAATTTTTTCATGAAAGAAAATCAACCTAAGTAGTTTAGATCTTTAATTTGTTGTCTCTTATGGGCACTTTTTGTGTCTGTTATAAGCTTTTTTAAGTTTTCCTCGAATTTTTCTGCTTTTCTTAGTAATGGTTTATAGTTAACTTTTAATCCTAAATAGTCATCAAGTACCTTTATTATTTCTGCTGCTGCTTTTGAATCAGGCATTCCAAGTTCAGCTTCCACAAAGATACATGAAGCTGGTATTGTTTTAGGTAATTTAAGTAACAAGGCTGCTGTTACGCCTATTACTATACCGCTTCCTACTTTTCTAATTCCTATGTCTTCGAATTTTTTCTTTAGGTTTATGGTAGAAGCGTAGTAGTATGTTTTTGGGCTTTTGCTTGCTGTTGGTGAAGCAATTCCTTCTATTGAAATAATTTCCTTAGCTTTTACTCTCTTACAAAGATTTGCTATTCCTTCTGCTATTTTCCATTCTAATCCTGTAGCTCCTGTTAAGGACTGTACTATTATTATATTATGCTCCCTATCCCAGAATATCTCTAATGGATTTATTATTTCAGAATGCTGTATAGCTACAATTGGTTTTAATTCAGGTAGCCATATTTTACCAATAGGCTCTGTGTTTAGATGATCTACTAGATAACCTGTAACTATCGTAGAGACTAAACCATGGCCTGGAAAACCTTCTATAACTATTGGATTTTTAGGAATCTTATGTAGAGTTATCTCCATTACTTATTATTAAATAGCGTATCATCATTTATAATCCTTTGTTTTTACCTCAACATGAAAAAGTTTATAAAGATATTATTAATCGAGTAATAGTAAATTCTCGGACTTTAAGATGGGAAAAGACGTTAACTTTTTCAGTGGGCGTTTTGGAATATTAAAAGAATATGAAGCTATAAGAGTTGATCAATATAATAATTCTGAGGCTTTAAACGTTCTAAAGTATGATCGTAAAATCGGTATAATGAGAGGATCAAATTGCTTTGCAGCAGTTTTAGTTAATGAATTAGTTAGTGATCTTGGATTAGAAGTGGCAAATCCTATAGATCTTGAGGGAATTTTAAGCCGTAGTTTTCCGCCTGTTAATTTAAGACATAATTATACTGACTCTGCTCTAATCTTAATAGATAATAATGTAGATGAAAATACTGTCAATCTGTATTTAGCAGAAAATATTAGAAACCAGCTGAAAAAAATTAACAAATTTAAGACTCCTAGAATAATTCCTTTATCTGAATTAAAATTAATTAATGATGAAAAATCACCCTATAAGTTATCTTTTCAGTTAAAAGATAATGCAAAAACAATTTATACTCCTCAATTCGGTCCAAAAAACGATCGTAAAGTACTTACTCATCCTAGAGAAAATAGATTACCTACTGTTGATAAATATCATAGATCTTCTATTATAAAAAGAAGAAAGCTTGAAGCTCTAGAATCTGGTCTTTCAGCGTTATCTCTTAGAGCTAATTTAAATTGGACCTATTCGTATTATAATTTAGCAGGTTCTGGACCTGGTGGTAGAATTGTTCTAGTAGCTAAATAGTAGTATATTCAAAAGATTTATAAATAAAAAGTATTACTTATTCTGGGTAGCGGCCAAAGCTCAAGGGTTACACCCGGTCCCATCCCGAACCCGGAAGTTAAGCCTTGACACGTTCCTTGTTGTACTGCGTAATACGTGGGAAGCCTGGAAAGCTGCTACGCTTATGCTTTTATTTACCCTTTTTATTTTTTGAATTATCAAAAGAAAGGTTTTTAAATAGAATTTTATCACGATATAGTGTTTATATAGAATAAAGAAAATGGTAGATTGCATGAAAAATTATTTAGTAGAAACCTTAAGAGCTGAAAAATTAGATGAGACAAATATGTGGGGAAAAAAAACTCTAGGTATGCAAATCCATACGTTCTTAGAAGTTAGGGGACAGCATTTAGGGCAACTTCATACACCTTCTGGAAATTATGAGAATGAGACTCAGGACTTATTCTTATATAAGAATGGAGCAGTATTAAATCTCGCTCAGCACATGTACACTTCTAAAAGAGATTTTCCCTTTCATGATGAAGATATAGAAGACTATGATTTCCAAGGTTTTAGTGATAAAGAAGGCCGGAAAGCTCGAGTTAGAGTGCAGATTTTCTCAACTAAAGAGTATCTTGTGAAAGAAGCAAAAAAAGACTTAGAGAGTAAATTCTCAGCCTTAGCAACAAGAGGTAAATAAAATGATGAAAATAAGTTCATGTGAAGCTGAAATTTCAAATCCGAAGGTATTTACTGCATATAGTGATAAGAACAAATTAAAGCTAGAAGAAAATATTATACAAACTCTTAGTGAAATGGGAATGATAGTTGGAAAAGGAAGTACATCCGCGTTTATGCCTTTAAAGAAGGATGAGTATAATGCATTAATAGAAGCTAGAGTTACTGTAGATGATAAAGTTACTGCATATTACAAAAAATCAAAAGGTCCAGGATACTTTAGTGGAATGGATCAATTAGCACTTGTAAAAATTAGCAACAAAAACTTCTAATCTTTTAGTTTTAATTTTCAATTAATAAACGAATAAGTTTTATTATATTGTAATTCTAGATTTATAGTATGAAGAAAAAAGAAGATAACAGTAAGAGGGAAATCGCCCAAGAGAGAATAGAAATTCTATTTGAAGAAGCTAAAAAACAAGCTCTTAAGGGCAGGTTAAAGTTATGCAACAAGTATGTTTTCGTAGCTAGAAAGATCTCTGGTAAATTTAAAGTTAAAATACCTACAGAACTAAGAAGAAAATTCTGCCATAAATGTTATCATTATCTTTATCCTGGAATAAATTGTAACGTAAGAACAAATAAAAGAACGCAAGCTGTAGAGTATGAATGTAAAGACTGTGGAAAGATTAATAGATACTCTTACATAAAAGAAAAAAGAGAAAAACAATGATAAAAGCAATTATTTTTGATATGGACGGAGTTATTATTAATTCAGAGAAAGTAAAAGCAGAAGCTTGGAAAAAAGTTCTGAGTAAATATGGAGTTAAAGACGGTGATAAATGGTACAAAGAAAGAGCAGGGATTTCAAGAACAGAACTAGCTAATGACGCTATAAAGACTTTTTCTCTTTCTGCAAAAGTAGAAGATCTCTACAAAAACAAAATAAATACATATCATAAAATGTTGAAAAATCAAACTGAACCTATTGAATCTACTATTAAATTCTTAAAATCCATACCTAAAGATATCAAAATAGGATTAGTATCTTCACAAAATAAAGAAATAATTAAACAACAATTAAAAATCATTGGTGTGTTTTCTTATTTTGATGTAATTATCTCTGGAGATGATACTATTGATAGAAATAAACCTTATCCTGATGCATACTTACTTGCGGCTAAAAAACTAAAAATAGAAACTGATTCCTGTATTGCGGTAGAAGACACAAAAGCAGGTGTCGAAGCAGCGAAAAGTGCTGGAATGAAGTGCGTAGGATTCAAAAATCTAGATAGTGGAAATCAAGACTTATCAAAAGCTGATAAGATTGTTTCAAATCTTAATAATTTAGAATGGAAGAATATGTTAGATTAAACGTAGTTTTCAAACCACCTAAAAAAGCTATAGAAGAAGCAATTAAATTAAGTAAAGAAAATGAAGTTTTCTTTATTCTCGATGGATTAAAATTCCATCCGCACATGACAATTTATTCTCCAGAATATCCTAGATCAAATGTAGATAAAGTCTTAGAAAGTGTAGAAGAAATCGTAAAGAATATTTCTCCAATTACTTTTAAGTTTAATAAAGTAAGTGGTGGTCAAGGATTTGTTAGCGTAAAATTTGATAACTCTCCTACTATTAAAAGAATACATGAAGAAATTGTTGAAAAACTTAATCCTCTACGCGAAGGACGCATAAGAGAAAAATATGGGGCTGATTATCATATGAACTTTAATGAAGAACAAATAGAAAACATAAAAAAATATGGCTATCCTGATGCAATGAATAGATATTCTCCTCATTTATCAATCATAAGACTAGAAGATGGATCATTAGTTGAAGAAGTATCAAAAAAGATTAATTGGAGTATTGCACAGTTTACAGTGGATAAGATAGCTGTTTACGAGATGGGAGAACATGGTACGTGTATAAAACTAATTAAAGAATTTGAATTAAAATGGAAAAAATAACTAAGCATACTAAATGTGATGAAGAAAATTACATTTTTACAGAAGAGATGAATTACTTTGAGACTGGAAAAGAATCAATTTGGGGTCCTGGAGACAAAGAAACATTGGACCTTCTAGATACGTAAGAAATTAAAGGTAAGTGG
>CP070803.1:395780-400085 GCA_020343615.1 Candidatus Woesearchaeota archaeon
CCAACTTCTGCTCTTTTTCCAGGAAGTATTTCGAGAATATAGTCTACTTTTTCTTTTATTCTTACAGCTCTAAATGGTTTAAGAGTATGCTTTTCTACTACTTCATTATCTCTTACACCAATTAATTCTAGAGTTTGTGGTACAAAAAAACCGTGTATAAAGAAGTTATTTTTTTTATTGAATTTCAACAGAACACCTTGATTTTGACTTATAACGCCAAACATCAAGCCTTTAGCTTTGCTCCAGATAGACTTGCACTCCTTAACTTCTAGTGCTAATACTTCATCCTTTGTTTCATCTATTATTTTCATACCTATAGATAATTATTTAATGTCATATATATTTTTTATTGTTTATGAAAACCTTAAATTACAAAGTATTTGCAGTTTTAATATTCTCTTTTTTAGCAATACAATTAGTCGGAATATACACCGGATCTATACTCTCTAGAACTCAAGTTGTTGAGCAAATGCCAACTGAACAGTCTATAATATGGTTCGCAACTGCTTTCTTAATAGCTACGACTCTTCTTGTTTTAGGTTTAAGATTTTTCAAAGGAAAGTTATTCTTTGGAGCTTTGTTTACATTTGTTATATTCATAGGTAGCGAAACAGTATTCGAAGCTTTCTTACCCGGACTAGTAGCTATAATCCTCGCAGCATTACTTGTTCTAATAAAATATGCCTTACCTAATCCTATAACTCATAACGTTGCTGTAGGTCTAGCTGTAGCAGGTATTGGTGCACAATTAGGTCTGATGGTGCCTGTTCAAGCAATATTAGTCCTGTTTGTAATCCTTTCAGCTTATGATATATTTGCTGTTTATGGAAGCAAACATATGGTAGAGTTATTCAAAGGTTTATCTAGAAGAGGGGTTTTGTTAGGCTTAGCAATACCTGAAAAGAAATCTCATATTAAAAGAAAACTTAAGACATTAAGACCTGGTAAAGGTAGCGGTTTTGTAATGCTTGGAACTGGAGACGTAGCATTTCCTCTGATATTCGCAGTATCTGCTTTAGAATATGGGATAACTAGTTCTTTGCTTGTGATTGCTGGTTCATTAATTGGTATATTTACTGTATTCTTTTTACTGTCTAGAGATAGAAAACCATTACCTGCATTACCACCAATTGCCTTATTTTCAGTTCTTGGTTTTTTAATCTCTTTATTTTTACTAATTTAGATTAATCAAAAGTTTTAAATAGTTATTACTATATAGAAGTTACTAAGATGAATGATAAACTTAGTATATTGAATTCCATAGGGAATACGCCTCTCGTAGAGTTAACTAAATTGAATGGATATAAGAATATTAGAATATTCGGTAAATTAGAAGGTTGTAATCCTGGCGGTTCTATAAAGGACAGACCTGCTTATTATATGATTAAAAAGGCTGAAGAATGCGGAGAATTAACAAAGGATAAAACAGTGATTGAACCTACTTCTGGAAATACAGGAATTGCTCTAGCAATGATTTGTGCTGCGAAAGGATACAAAGTCAAACTAATAATGCCTAGGTGTGTCAGCATAGAAAGAAGGAGAATATTGGAGGCATTTGGTGCTGAAACTATTCTAACTTGTGCAAGAGAGAATACGGATGGTGCTATTAAAATGGCTAATGATATTGTAGAAAAAGAGCCTGATAAATATTTCATGCCTAATCAATTTGAAAATGAGAATAATATTCTTGCACATTATGAAACAACTGGACCAGAAATCTTTTCTCAGACTAATGGAAAAATTGATGTTCTTGTTGCAGGTATAGGTACAACGGGAACCGTAACAGGTATAGCTAAATATCTAAAGGAAAAGAAACCTGAAGTAAAAATTGTAGGTGTTGAACCTCCTGTTGGACATAAAATACAGGGACTTAAGAACATGAAAGAATCCATAGTCCCTAAAATCTATAATCCTAAGATTCTAGATGAGAAGATTGTAATAAATGATGAAGAAGCATTTGAAACAACACGTCTTCTTGCTGTAAAAGAAGGAATTTTTGTAGGAATGTCAAGTGGTGCAGCAGTAGCAGGAGCTTTGAAAATAGCTAAAAAAATGAAGTCTGGTATAATCGTTGCAATACTTCCAGATAGAGGAGACAGATATTTAAGTACTACATTATTCAGATCAACTTGTGCTAAGTGCCCTCCATAATTACTTAATCTTATCTAGAATTCTTTGAATAGATAATATCAAAGCTGCTTTTCTGCAACTTACTTTACGTTCTAATCTAGTCTCGTAAACTTCTCTAGCAGCTTTCTTCATCTTCTTTTCAAGCTCTGAATTAAACTTCTCTAAAGTCCATTTTTCATTGTGTTTATTTTGATACCATTCAAAATAACTCCCTGTAACTCCTCCAGCATTAACTAGAATATCTGGAATTACTCTCAAACCTTTTTTAATTAAGATTGCTTCTCCTTCTGGAGTTGTAGGACCATTAGCTGCTTCCAAAACTATCCTTGCTTTGATTTTGTTCGCATTCTTCTTTGTAATCTGATCTTCTAACGCTGCTGGAACGAGAAAGTCTACTTCTAATTCAAGTAATTCCTCATTTGTTATTTTTTCAACTTCACAATTTACAACACTTCCTGTTTCTTCTTTTACTCTGAAAACTTCATCCAAATCCAAACCTTTAGGATTATAAATTCCTCCCTTAGAATCACTTACTGCTACAACTCTACATGCGCGTTCAGCTGCAAACTTAGCAAAGTGTTTTCCTACGTTACCTAAACCTTGAATCGCTATAGTTGGTTTATTAATTCCTTCTATTTGCATGATCTCTTCCATAACGTAAACAGCTCCTAAACCTGTGGATTCATTTCTACCTACAGCACCGCCTAAATCTAATGGCTTTCCTGTAACAACTGCTGGCGTAAATTTGCCTTTGATTTTTGAATACTCATCAACAATCCAAGACATTGTTTGAGCATTAGTATAGACATCCGGAGCAGGAATATCTGTATCTGGACCGATGTTATTACATATTGCTCTGGTAAATGCTCTTGTTAGGTTCTCTAATTCTTTCTCTGATAGTTCTTTTGGATTTACTTCTACACCTCCTTTAGCTCCTCCAAAGGGGAGGTCTAAAAGAGCACATTTGAGTGACATTAATGCAGCTAAAGCTTCAACTTCTTCCAGACATACTGCAAAATGATACCTAATTCCTCCTTTTCCTGGTCCTAGAGTACTATTATGTAAGACCCTATAGCCTGTAAATATTCTTGTAGAACCATCATCCATTTTAACTGGAAAGTTCACAGTAATAATTTGTTTTGGTTTCGTTAAGAGATCATAATATTGAGACTTATCAATAACTTTAAGTGCTTCCTTTAATTCTGTTTTAACTTCCTCATAGAAATTAGCCATGCTTCAAATATTCTTTTACAGAATTAGCAGCTATTGTTCCTTCGCCAACAGCTGTAGTTACTTGCCATATTTTATTTGAGCCAGTAGTTATGTCTCCTGCAGCAAAAACTCCTTTAACATTTGTTTCCATCTTTTCATTTACCTTAATGTACCTATCTTTATCTAACTTAACTCCTAATTCTTCAGCTATGATTGAAGAAGGAATAGTCCCTATTTCTATAAATAATCCATCTAAATCTATTACTTTTTTATTATCTAAGTGGACTTTTTTTAAGAAATTATTACCCTCTAATTTTTCAGGAGTAGCTTCAAAAATATATTCTATGTTCTTTATTTTTTTGGCTCTTTCAACTAGTCTCTTGTCTGCTCTGAGTTTATCTTTTCTATAAATAATATACACTTTTTTACAATAATCGCTCAGAGTTATAGCTGCAACAACAGCTGAATTTGCCCCGCCTACTACTCCTACAATTTTATCTCTGAATAAAGGACCATCACAAAGAGTACAATAACTCACACCCTTACCTATGTACTTGTCTTCTCCAGGTATGTCTAGTTTCCTCTTTTTTGAGCCTAAAGCTAGGAT
Organism: Candidatus Woesearchaeota archaeon; assembly: GCA_020343615.1. GTDB lineage: Archaea > Nanobdellota > Nanobdellia > UBA10117. Next base: position 399,730 of record CP070803.1, read on the forward strand.
TAGGGTAGTGCTCTCGTATTCTTTTCCCATGTTTGTTTTAACTTTAAATCCCTTACGTATTTCTGTTACTTTTTCTTCTCTTATTTCAACCATTTCCTTTAGTGCGTGCTCCCTAAGCTTTTCTGATAATTCTATCCCTGTGGTTTTAAGGAATCCTGGATAATTCTCTATGAAGGACGCTTCGTTTAACAGGCCGCCTATTGCCTCGCCTATTAATAACGTGTTTAAACCAAATCTAGAAGTATAAATAGCTGCGCTTACTCCTGCAGGTCCTCCTCCTACTACAATTACATCATATTTCATAGTCCTAATAATTCTATAATTTTCTCTCTATTAAATCCTACCACAATATTTCC
>CP070803.1:400185-403909 GCA_020343615.1 Candidatus Woesearchaeota archaeon
AAGTAGTCTGAACAATTTTCCTTATTGTAGGTACCACAATATTGTGGTCAATTCCTTGCCAGATCCATGGAGATAGCTAGAGAGGTAGCGTTTTTTAAGAGGTTCATGGAGGAGACATTTAAGATAACTTAATATATATATTATTTAATAAGAAGGCGTTTCCATGTATTCCTTTCAAAGCTATTCATGCAAATTCAGGTAATAACATCTTTGTTAAGTTATTTTACACTATTGAGGGATTTCCAACTGATTGGCTTCCGAGGAAGGGATATCACTAATTTTGTTAAGGAAAATTATTATTAATTTTACATTTTCAGAATCATCTTTAAGGGGGATTAATCTTGTAATGAGTCTTCTTGTGGAATTGCGAATAGGCAATTTTATAATTACCTCTCGTTTTTTATAAAATTTTGTCCTCTCTATAGTATCTTTCAATAACTCAAAGAATTGTTTATTTTCTGGCTGATGCTCTAACGCATCAAAACTCATCGTCTGTATTTCTACGTCAAAAATAGTTTGAGCAGCAAGATTAAACTTCAATATATTCTTTTCGATATCAGCAATTATGATACCCTCCTTTACAGTGGTAAATACAGTCTCAAGCGAACGGCAATTAAGACTTACACTTTGAGATCGCAAGCTATCATAGGCTCGCAGCTGATCGACTAATCTATTTATCAGTTTTGCTAACTTTGTGATTTCATCCTCAAATTTAGAACGTATCTTTATACCCGATGCGTAATCTCCTGCAATAAGGCGCTCAATACACAAAACTAATCTCTTCTTAAATATAAAAGTTCTTATAGCAATAACTAACCAAAGAATTATTCCTACTATAAGTAACGATATCAAAATAAAAAATAAAAAGTTTGAAGGGTACCCTTTAAAGATGATAAAGGAAGCTGCAAGGAAACAAAGCACAAGATACACTAAAAATATATTAAATAATATCCTAAACATTGTTATATTGTAGAAAATTTGTTTATGTTTTTTTCTGTACCTACAATAAGGAATATATCATTTTCTTCTAAGGGTGCATCGGGTGAAGGAACATTTTCTATTTTTTCTTCTAATATTCGTTCTCCAAGTTCATTGATCGCAGGAACTCTTTTCTTAATAGCAACTATATTAATGTTAAATTTTCTTCTGGGATCAATTTCTCTTATCGTTTTACCCATAAGCGATTTGGGAACGGTAAGCTCCGCAATGTTATGCTTAGGCGAAATAGGAATAAGTTTTGTAATATTTGTAGAAGCTAAACTCGCAGTAACTATTTTACCCATTTCTTCTTCTAAATTTAGTATATGATCTACCTCTAATGTATTAAGAATCTCTTGCTGCAATGGACTTATAGCCCTTGCCCAAATATTTTTAACTCCTATTTTCTTTAATAAAAGAGTAGTTAAAAGATTTGCTTCAATATCTTCACCTATCCCTACTACTGCAGCATCGATATTCTGAATCCCTATTGCCTTTAATGCGCTGGCATCGGTGCTATCGAGTGCAACAGCGTATGTTACCGAGTCTTTAATATTTTCAATAAGATCCCTATTTTTGTCAATAGCTATTACTTGCGCTCCTCTTTGTGTAAGTTCTTTTGCTACAGTACTACCAAAATTTCCCAATCCTATTACGGCAATTTGACGCATAACACTCCTTTCATAATAGTAAGATTAACCGATCATAACTCTTTCTTCGGCGTAATAATATTTTACCTTTTTTCTGCGTTTTATGAAAGCATATCCTACCGTAAGTGGGCCTAATCTACCAGTGAACATAAGTAAAGATATTAAGAATTTTCCCTTTGCAGAGAGCTCTGGAGTTATTCCCGTTGATAAACCAACTGTTCCAAATGCACTTATCGTTTCAAAAAACACATCAATAAACATCTTCTTTTCCAGATACAACAGTATGAAGGTGAAAATAAATACTATCACAAGAGAAGTAACAAGTACAGTCATTGCCTTTTGTACAACCTCAGATGGTATTATCCTTCTAGATATCTCCACATTTTCTCTCTGTCTAAAACCACTCACGATAGTTGCCCATAACACAGATAGTGTGGTTGTTTTAACGCCTCCTGCGGTTGAACCAGGACATGCTCCTATAAACATAAGCATCATTATTAAAAAAAGCGTTGCAGAGCTAACCTTTGAAATATCACAAGTGTTAAAACCCGCAGTTCTTGAGGTGATTGATTGAAACACAGAAATAACGACTTTTTCTTTTACATCCAGCAAGATTAAGGTATTATCCTTTTCGATGGAAAAGATAACGGCTGAACCTATTGCCACCAGTAAGATTGTCGAAAGTAAAACTATCTTTGTCTGAATTCTTAATCTTAACCGTTTTATACTTCTATTAATAAATTTATCTTTTATATTCACATGTATATCTTTGATTACTACAAAACCTAATCCACCAAAAATGATGAGTAAACATATTGTTACATTAGTAAAAATATCATTAGATAAATTCATCAAATTGTTGCTAAAGGTAGAAAACCCAGCGTTACAGAATGCAGAAATTGAATGAAAGATTGAGTAATATATTGTCCAGGGAATACTTATGAATATATTTTTCCAGAGGGCAAAAAGAACAATAGCTCCTATCAGCTCAAAGAATATGGTCATCTTTAAGATAAATAGAATAAGAGCCTTGATATCAGTTAACGTATCTTGATCTAACACGTCCTGCATTATGAGTTCCCTCTTTATATCTACACGTTTGCGCATAAATAACGCCAACGAAACAGAAAATGTCATTATTCCTAATCCTCCTACTTGTATTAAAGAAATTATAACCAGTTGGCCAAAAATACTAAAGTAACTGGCCGTATCCTTAACAATCAAACCAGTAACACACGTAGCAGAAGTAGCAGTAAACAATGCATCAATTAAGGAAGTCTTTACGCTTGATTGAGTTGCAATAGGTAACATAAGTAGGATAGCTCCAACACCTATTGTGAAAGAAAAGCTTACGATCATTAATTGAGTTGGCCTAAGACTTAAGAGAGTAATAAATTTAGTAGCTTTTCTTATTCTTGAGACTAACATTACTATGATTATTACCTGTCGCATGAGAACATATAAAGCAATGCTTTCAATGCCCCGGATGAATTGTATTAACGGTAAAAATACTATCAAATCAAACCAGTTACTTTGCATGTGTTGTATCTTATTCTTACTTAAAGAAAATTCTAGCAATACATTGCTCATAAATATCGCTAGAATTACAAAGTTTATTATACCAATGAGATGCTTATAGGGAGAAAGAAAAGCTTCATTTTCCACTAATAATAACAAAAATGCAAAAATTGCAACAAGTCCCACAAAGTAATCAATGACGTTTAATTTAATCTTTAGTAATTTATTACTTAACACTCCTTAATATCCCCATCTTAAAGAATGGTATACTTCTATAAACCTTCACTTTCTTTTATTTATACCCTAAATAAAAATCCTCTGCAACATATTCCATCGCAGAGGGTTATTGTTGGCTAATAGCTTTTGCCATTAGCTATTGGCTATTTATAAAATTGGTTCCCAGGTAGGGCTCACCGAAATTGATATAATCGAATGAGGGGGTAAAAACTTTTCTAATGGCAATTATAGTCTATACAAGCATTTTCAATAGTAATCAAAAGATGATCTGCAGGTACAGGCATTTGATCAAAGATGAAATCATTTAGGTATCAAATTAATAGATGATAGACCTGCCTCTA
>CP070803.1:404009-406594 GCA_020343615.1 Candidatus Woesearchaeota archaeon
ACGTCTACTGCAAAATCTGGGTTTAATAAACATCGCTCATATCTCATTTCAACTGTGTGCTTTGGATTGTTTTCATCATATTCTTTCTGATACATTACGACTACCCCATTTTATGCTAATTAATTGATTTTACAATACTTTTTACAGATATATTATCTTGCTTATTGCACTATATTGTGAATCTAGTAAGACACTGTTATTTCTGTATTTTTATGGTTTATGGAGATCTTTGTTCCTAAAAGAACTAATTATAACCTCTAATTAATTTTATATTTTAAGAATTTTTTTCAGATTAAGAGATATTATGCTTTAATTTCAAATAGTTAGATATGCAGAAAAAATATAAAAATTAAAATAAAAATTGGTATTAAAATTGCTCAATTCGAAAAAATAAATATATTTAATTATATTAGATATTATGCTTTTAAGATTTTTTTATCATTAAAGTAATAAATGTTATTTGTTGAGAAATTATGAATGGAAGAAGAATTTTATTGGTTGATGAGGAAGATAAAATACTTGATAGATATTCTTTTCTGCTGAGTAAAGAAGGATATCATGCAGTGACTACCAATAGTGGGAGCAAAGCAATCGAGCAGCTTCACAAGCAGCCATTTGATATTGTAATAACTGATTTGGCCATGAGAAACAAAAATGGTCAAACCATTTTGGAAGAAATTAGAGAGATGTTACCACTCATTCCTGTGATAGTTCTTACAGATAAAATATCTAATATTATTAGACATTTTGCTTCTTTATTAGGTGCTTGTGCCTTAATTAAAAAACCCTGTAGTTATAAAGTTCTTATCTCCTCTATCAGGAAGTCATTCTTGGTAGAAGATAGTAATAGTTACTTGGATAAGAGAAAGTGATGAGAATGGTATCTTAATCAATGTCTAGTGTTACAACAATGGATAGCTTGAATAAATTTAAAGGATACATAAACAAAATAAAAGGTTTCCGAATTTCTGTTATGTTACTGGTGGAAAGTGGAATAGAGGATACATTATTAACTTTAGAGAGCATATCAAAATATGGAATAGAAATTGAAGCAAATCCTATTTTAAGAGAGGTGGTGAAACACCTGGGAGCTGTACCCGGTTTGTTGAGTGTCAAGGTATTGGTATTAGCAATCACTGTATACACCGCCCACATGATGAATAAAACGAATTGTAAAATTAGAGGGGAATACCTTCTATATGGAGCATCTATCTGTTGGCTCTATGGAGCTGTTTCCAATTTACTTTTAGATCAATCATTCTTTTAAATCTTGTAAAGAAAGGCTTATCTTATTTCTTCCTATCCGCAACAAGCAACTCTTAGTATTCCACTGATAATCTCTGCATAAAGCATCATTTTTAATCTTTTAATACCTACCTCAGTAACAATTATTCTAGGTACGTGGATTAACAAGATTAGAGATGAATTATTAACTAAATTATTCCTGTAACTTAATAGTTGAAATTTAATATATGAGAAGCTAAGATAGTTCGAGATTTTCAGTTATATCCTTCTTTAGTTCTACGTGAACTTTGTGGTTCATAGCAATTCAACTCGCAAATCCTTAATAGAATGAAGGTTCTTCTCATTTTTCCCCCTATCTCTGACCCTCGAGGTCCTCATCTAGCACTAGCCTGTCTAGCAGCCTCTTTGCGGAAAGAAGGTCATGAAGTTGAACTCCTAGACCTTGATCTGGAAATGGCCCTTAAGCTTCTTGAACCAGAAAATATTGCCCAGGCTTTAAGACGGTGCAAGGATAAAATGGCAGTAATAGACCAGAAAGAAAAGAAGGAATGGGAAGATACCTCCTACTGGCATGATCTCTATGAGGCATATCGAATGTGCAAAGGACTTCCTGGAGAAATAGGTAATGCTCTAAGCGTTTTGAAGTGCAATGAATTCTATAATCGGAAACGATTTAAATGGGCTCGAAAGACTATAAACCAAGCTCTTAATCTAATCACCGTGTCACTCCATCCTAAATTAGAGTATCAGATGGATGGTCAGATTTTTGAAACCGCTTATGGTATTGATCGTTTCTCTGATTTGGAAAAGGCAGTTTTAGACGATGAAGCAAATCTTTTCGGCCCAATCTATGACCAACACGTTCTTCCAAGAATATCTGAGTTAAAGCCTGATCTGATTGGCATATCCATCCTCAACTATCAGCAGATTATTCCGGGTCTTACTCTTTCTTTTCGCCTAAAAAGGAAAGGTTGGCCAGTCTTTATTGGAGGAACCATCTTTGTAAAATTTATTAATGAAATACAAGAGAACACAAACTTCTTCAAATTTTGTCATGGTGTTATTGTTTATGAGGGTGAAACTGCACTCAGTCAACTCCTAAAGGTAATGGAAAAGGAAGGTAGTTTTAAAAACGTTACCAATTTATTGTTTCCTTCTCAAGGAAAAGTTAAGGTAAATACTCCTTTTCATGTAGAAGATCTAAACAGGCTTCCAACACCAGATTTTGATGGAATACCCCTTGAGGGTTATCTAGCTCCCCAGATAGTGCTTCCCTACAACTTGGGGAAGGGATGTTACTGGGGGCATTGTTATTTTTGTGAGATCCCCTTTATCAATAA
>CP070803.1:406694-412967 GCA_020343615.1 Candidatus Woesearchaeota archaeon
ATTACAAAAGCTTTTCTTGAAGGTAGAGATGTCAACATATATGAGTCTTCTGATAGACCATTTATTGACAATCTAAATAATCAACTTTCTTCTTTGGGATACTCAGTAAATAATTTCGAAGAGGCCGAAGATTTTAATCTAGAACTTGACCCTCAAAATGGTAGATATTATGTTATTTCTGAAGAGAGCCCTAAGATTTCTGTTTCATTAGCACCCCTAGCAATAAAGAATAATTATTGGGTACTTATTATTAATGAAGAAAATATAGATGAAGTCGCGAATAGATTAAGTGGTGCTAATTCTGTTGTCGGCATAGGAGAATTCAGACGAGATTTTCTAAGTGAAATAGAACAATATTTTGATGAGAGAATAAATAATAATAATCCCTTTGAAGATAGTATTGAAATTGCTAAGAAATATACCGTAGATAAAAATGCGATATTATCTAATGGTTTATTTTTAGAAGAAGATTTTTTTGTAGGCACATCTCCAGTACTTCTAACTGGATCTAATAAAATGGCAGATTCAGTTTACAAATTTTTTGAAGAAGAAGGAGTAAAGACCGTTACTCTGATTGGAAATGAATTAACAGTAGTCGGAGAACAGATAAGAGAAAGAAGTGATAAGGAGATATCCGTCTTCATAAAATACGGGCAAGGTGCTACAACTCAGGAAGGAGTAGTATATGCCTTAACAGAATTTCCACTACCAGGTGCTATGTTAGCTCTAACTATTACACAAGCAATTTATGATCCCGATACAGAGAAACTAGTAGTTTACTTTAAAAATTTAGGAAATACTGGATTATATGAATTAACATCATTATCTGTAAAGACAGATGATGAAGAAATAGGTAGTGCCTCTGACTCAGAAGTCACATACATAGGCGCAGGTGAAACATTACCAGTGGAATACGACATCTCTCTACCAACTGAGAAGATTACAACAGAAACTATAGTAGAGTATTATACTTCTTTTGGTATCTATCCATCAGAGTTAGATTATTTCCTAACACTAGAAGACGAATATGGTCCTCCATTTAACACCCCGTTAAAGGTACAAAGATTAGGAGAAGATCCATCTTCATTACAGATAATAGACGCAGTTTATTATAGGAATCTTAAAAGAATAGGAGTAACTATATTAAACGATGGAAATAACGATGTTTATTACTCAGTTACAATTCAAGATTTAATTGTACACGGTTTAAAAGAAAACTTGTTTAAAGAAGATACAATATCTACAGGTGAAGAAAAGATAACATACATATCTGTAGAATTAGACGAAGTAGACCTACAAGAAAACGAAGTCTTTAATATTATGATTAGATATGGAAAAGATGCAAATTCCAAATTTAATTCTCTAACTGAAGAACTCCCATTTAAAGTAGAAGCTGGTTCGCCTTTAACAGGATTTGCAGTATTGGGTGGCGAAGGATCAGGAACTTTAATAATAGTAGTGATAGTAATAGTAGTAATACTAGGAGTAGGGTACTTCTTGATTAAGAGAAGAAGATAATTAGAATTTTTATTAAATTTTTTAGACAAATACTTTAGCCACGTACATCGAAATTAAGGTGTTTCAAATTTGAATTTAAAGAGTACTACTTAGTCGCAACACAATTTTTATATAAAAGCAGTATGATATTTTTATGTAAGGATACATATCCTAGAAGAACTCACAGAAAGGCTTTGGAAGTGGTTTGTTATTTTAACTTCTAAGACTTCTAAAGAATTCTGATAGGACGTATTCCAGAAGAATACAAAGAAGCAATTAAGGTGGAAAATAATGAGAAATAGTTTGAAAGTTCTAATAGCCGCTTTTGCAATAGTGGCTTTATCTGCCCAAGTTTATGCAGCAGATCCATCAGGAGCAGTAGTTAGCGGTGAAGATGATTTTGGTGAATTTGATACTCCTGGTGCAGGCACAGTAACTATTGAATCCGGTAATATAACAAGTGCTGAATTATCCACAAACATGAGTACTTACAGATGGGCAGGTCTAAAAGGTAATGTAACAGGAAGTATCGTACTCGGAGATGATAATAATAATACAATGTACACATGGACTACAATAGGTAGAAATGTATATGCATGTAATGAAACTATTGACTGGGCTACATTAGCTAACGCTTCGGTTACTGATATGCCTACAGCTCTTGCAGCTACAGATTCAGAAGCAGATAGATGGAATAATACTTTTACAACAGGCGGAACCTTAGATTCAGAGTTATTTAGCATTACTGCAAACCGATCAACTACTAATAGCGGCGGAGCGACAAATTGGTATACTTATTCTTTGAAGGACGGTAACGGTGCATTAGTATGGGCTGGAGACGTAGAGGATGGCGGAACCGATTATAAAGGTACTACAGCTGACTTCCAGATGATTATCGGTGAAGACGGAACGAGTGGTGACGATACACCAGAAACTTTCTATCTATGGGTAGAACTAGCTTAAGATTTTCTTTTTTCTTTTTTATTTATGATTAACTTTTTAAATAATTGTTAAGATATAGGAACATAAGATGTTTGACTTTAGAAGAAATCAGAGAAAATTGATTTTTATCTTGTTTATTTATCTTCTTATGATTGTCTCTGCTCAACCAGTAAAAGCTGACGAAGGTACTTCTTATGTTATTGCAAATACAAAAGATTGGAGATCAATATATATCGCTGGGACATATGCAGCTCTTACAAATTCTAAGTTAATGTATATATCAAATCTATATGATGCTCAATTAACTTCAGATAAAATGTCTAAAATCAACTCAAGAATACTTGTTTTAGAATCTAATAATAAATACGTTGTTAAAAATTATGAATCATTCCTAGAAAAAAATGGTCATTCTAACCTTGAGACAGTAAGATTTAATGGATACTCAGATTTACAAACATTGATCTTTAATGATATAGATACTGAAGGAGTATTTGTACTGAATCCCGAATACGGTTCTGTGGCGATATCCGCAGTACCCTATATACTTAAACACCGATACATTCCTTTTTTTATAAATTCAGCGAATAAAGACGATGTTAAATCTCTAGGGAAATCTGATAGTACAATTATTGCTGGAAGAATTCCTGCTAAGGTTATTGAAGATTTACGTGGGACTAAATTAGTTTACTCTCCGTTTAAGAGTATTGAAGAAGTAACAGAATTAGTTCTTCAAGAAAATACCGAAGAATGGGGACTAATAGTAAAAGCTGACGAAATTGATCCTATAACATTAAAATCAGAGTTTCCGGTTTTTATTTTTGTAGGCGAACAACATTTTGACGAGTTAGTAAGCTTAGTAGATGAAAGTGGGCTTACTAAATTTGAAGTAATTGGAGCACCTATGAATGACATAGCAAAACAACTAGATGTAGCTACTGTAAGAGATTTAAAAATAATGTTAAAATATGGAATGTTTATAAGTACTGGAGAACCGGGTTTTCAGAGTGAGATTCAAAACTTAAAAACAATAAGATTTGATTATCCATATGAAAAATTAACTGTGACTTCAGCTACATACTACTCAAATATTAATCGATTAGCACTAACTTTTAAAAATGAGGGAAACATAGATGTTATGTTCTTCTCAACTGTGGATTTCTTAGGAAATACTGTAGCTGAAATAGAAGCACATCATATACTTATCGGACAGACAAAAACAATACCTTTTGAATTTTCAGGAGACTTTGATGGAAAAGATGCTAAAATGAGTACGAGATATGGTGTAGAATTTCCGCTTATTAATCCTATTCGAAAAGAAGGCGAAACCTTATATTTCACAGTACCTACCCAGGAAAGCAGCCATTTTGAGGAGGATAATATAACTCTCCTAAGGTATGGTTATGATTATAAGGATGATAAATTAATTCTAGATTTAGAAAATCCTAACACTAATGACATTGTTATATTTGCAGAACTTAAATTAGACGAAGAAAAGATAAGAACTTCGAAATTATCTAGCATATCTAGAAATAATAGAGGTAGGTTAGAGATTGAGACACCATATACTGGAACAGATGAGATAGCACATAAGGTCTTTAACGTGACTATATACTTTGGTGAAATAGATACTCTAAACACTAAAGTCTTTGAACTAGAGATGAAAGAATATCCGATGGTAGATAATCTTATGTATTATATAATTATAGTAATAATATTGGTTATAATAATATTCTTAATATTACTAATAAAAAGGAAAAAAGATAAAGAAGAGGACAAAGAGAAGGTTAAGAAGAAATCCAAGAAATAACTTATTTCAGTATAGAATCATAAATGTTTTCTTCATAGTAAACATAGACTATTTGCCTCTGATCAAGCTCATTAAAATATGTAATATTGTAATGTCCTTTACTTATATTACCAAATATGTCATAAACTTTAAAATATTGAAAGTGGGAAGCATTAACATTTTCTGACATCACAAGAACACTTAGCTTATCGTCTTCAGTAATCTTAACTATAACGTTATCGTTATTCTTTCTATAAGATACGAAGAACCCCTTAATAAGAGGTATTTCTGATTCAATATCTTTGAATATTATTTGAGTACTAATTTCCAAATCATCTTGAGATATAAGATAAGGGTCTTGAATATGAGTTGAAAGAATTGTATGGAATGTGTTAGTATCTACTCTATTAGTGTATTGTTTGACCCAAGTACTAGGTCCCGGATTTATTATACTATAGACATCTACACCGCTAGTAAAAGCGTATGTAATAAATATAAGAATAATAACTATAAATAAAACAATAATTTTCTTTTTTGTAATTTCACCAAATTCTATATTCATATTCTTACTATACATTTAGCAACTTTTTTAATATTTCTATTCTTTAAGTATAGTCCAATGACAACTTTAACATTTTACGGTGGAATAAAAGAAATAGGCGGAAATAAAATTCTTCTAGAAGACAAAGATACAAAGGTTTTCTTAGATTTTGGTATGAGTTTTGGAAGAAGAGCCAAATTCTTTGAGGAATACCTAATGCCTAGAACGGCAAATGGATTAGGTGACTTCCTAGCTATAAATTTACTACCAGATATAAAAGGGATATATAGAAATGACTTGCTTACTCATTTAGGTAGAAAAGAAGAAAAGCCTGAAATAGACGCAGTTTTAGTATCTCATGCTCATGCAGACCATGTAAATTATATTTCTTTTCTTAATGAAGAAATCCCCATTTATTGTGGCGGAACTACCCTAAAAATACTTGAAGCTATAGACGAACAAGCTCAAAGGTCTATAGAAAACGAGGTAATTGACTTTCGAATAAGACCCTTATTCAAGAAAGATTACCGAAAACCACCCATTCCTCGAAAATTTAATACCTTTAGGACCGGAGATAAGTTTAAGGTAGGTTCTCTTGAGATTGAGCCCATACATGTAGACCATTCTGTGCCAGGAGCATACGGATATATAATATATACTTCTAAAGGGCCAATAGTTTATACAGGTGATTTAAGGCTTCATGGTAATAATCCAGATATGACTTATGACTTTATGAATAAGGCAAAAGAGTCAAAACCCACAGCTATGATAACCGAAGGAACAAGGATAAATGTAAAATCAGATGATGATACGGAAAAAACAGTTTATAATAGGAGCAAAAAAATAGCATCACAGACAAGTAATCTATTGATCGCAGACTTTAATTTTAAAGATGTAGACAGATTTAGAACCTTCTACAAAATATCAAAAGAAATTAATCGTAAGATGGTCATCAGCTTTAAACATGCCTGTTTTCTCGAAAGATACCATCAAGATAATAAACTAAAGGTTCCAGATAGCCAGGATGAGAATATTCTGATTCTTAAGCCTAAGAGGTTAACAGGAACATATTGTGATGAAGACTATACTGACAAGTACATTAAATGTAGACTAAATTATCCTAACATAATAACTGCTGAAGAGATTAGTAAAAATCAAGGAAAATATATGATGATTTTGAATTTCTGGTACTTTAACCAGTTAGTTGATTTAAAGCCTAAGAAGGGTAGCAAGTATATACATTCTTTGTCAGAGCCTTTTAACGAGGAAATGGAAATGAGCTATGGAAGAATGCAAAATTGGCTAAATCATTTTAACTTACATAAAGAACATGCTCATTGCTCAGGACATGCTCCGGGTTCTGATTTAAAAGAAATGGTTAAGACCATAAATCCGAAGAATCTCTTTCCAATACATACAGAACATCCAGGAATGTTCAGGGAATTATCAATGAAGAACAAGATGATTAGAGAAGGTATTAAATACACTATCTAGAATTAAAAGAAGG
>CP070803.1:413067-419504 GCA_020343615.1 Candidatus Woesearchaeota archaeon
TGTAAAAGTCCATTTTACACTGCCAACAGGATTCAGAGCATAGAAATTATCACTGAAAGTACCAAAATAAATAGTACCATCTTTTCCTATAGCTGGAGAAGATTCTATACCATTTCCAGTATCAAATTTCCACTTTAAATTAGGCTCCTCAATATTAGTTTTATATGGACTTAAACCAGTATGTTTTGAATTTATTTTTAATGTAGGTGAAGGAGAGTCAGCTAGTTGAGCATTAACAGTACTAATAAAAAGTAATAATACAAGGAATAGTATGTACTTATTCATGTTAATATATTATAAAGACCTATTATATTAAAACCTTGCTAAATAGAAACCTTTTTACATTTCTAACTCTTATTGAACATTGATGAATTTAAAAGATAAGAGATTGTGGATTGGGATTTTATTTTTAGTGATTATCGTTATAATTTGTTTCTATAATTCTGAATCAAAATTCATGAATGATAAGAAATATTGTGAAGTTGATGAAGATTGTAATACATGTGGTTGTGGTGGTTGTTATATTGGTTGTTATAATAAATATCATAAAAGTGCTATAGTCTCTTGCTCTGCAATATGTGTAAGAACTGAAATGACTTGTAGATGTGAAAATAATCAATGTGTTTTAGACTATCTTGATATAAATACAACTTGTCAGGATATATGTAATCAATGGTCAAATCCAAACAGTTACAATTGTACTATTGACTCTAGATACACAAACTTTTCAGCTATATGGAATGAATTGAATTGTTCTTCACGTTTATCTTGTAAATGCATTGATAGTAAGACTGAGGAAGTTGAAGAACCTGAAACTCTTCCAATAATATATAATATTGGAATAGACCTTGAACCTTGGAATTCGGAAACAAATACTGCTGGAGATGTTTCTTTTGATGTTCTTCAATATGACAATAAGATTTTTATTGAATTTGGTGCAGATACTGGAGACGGTTCACTTAATGTGCACCCTATGTTTGTTTTACCTTCAGGAACAGAGATCCATTCAGTATCTAATGGTATTGTTTATTGGGTTGAAACTCTTGATGATAATGATTATGATGTATGTATAATCAGATATGAAGGAGATCCTTGGTGTATCTCTTATGAGCACGTAACGAATCCTCGAGTTAAGGAAGGAGACAGTGTAAAAATAAGAGATGTTATAGGAGAAGCTGGCTTAATAAATGAGTTTACTGAATCGCGAAAGTTTGATCTAAAGGTATGGAAGGGGGGTCAAATAATAATAGATTACTGTCCTTATGAATTGTTGGATGAATCCGTAAGGGTTGAAAAGCAAGCAGAAATAAGTCAGTTCATCAAAGATTGGGAAAAGTATATTCAAAAAGATGTTTACAATGAAGAAGAATGGATATCTCCAGGATGTGCATATAAGCAATTAACAGAATAGAAACCTTTTTACGTTTTATTCAAGATACATCTTATTATGTTAGCTTCAATCATTAAACACTCGGAGAACCTACCAGATGAGGATATTCTAATCTTCTTGAATAATGAAGAGATAGAAAAATTAGAAAAGAATGCTCTAAAGGGAGAGATATTTGAATATAAAGATATAAGCAGAGTTTATTCTCTTGAGATGATTGTTGATGAAATAAAATATGGTACTATTAAAGTAGAAAAATGGTCAGATATGTATAGGGTAATTCCATGTAGAAATTATTACTCTGTATTAAAGGAAAAAGGATGGATAGGAACAAGGCCCGATAGTCATTCTAAAATAGACATATTAAATGAGACTGTTGCAAATCAACATGAAGAATTCAAAAACTGGTTAAGGAATATGAATTCTAAGAAATAGAAACCTTTTTACGTTTTTGGGTTTTCTTTATTAAAATCATGGGAGAATTAAATATTATAGGACCTAAAAAAGAAGATTTAGATGTATTAGAAAAAAGAATAGAGGAAAATCTTAAAGAAGGGGATCCTATTTATGCAAGAGTAGGATGTACTGGGGATGAAATTATTGGGTTCTTTGAGAGTTATGATAGTAAAAATTATATTATCTATTGTAGGGGTGAAAAGAAGTATAATGCTGTACTAGGGCATCTTATATCAAGAGATATAAATACTATCACTGTCCTAAAGAAAATCAATTTAGAGAGTATATGATTCTAGGATTTGTTAATGAGTTTGAGTTGTAGGATATTATTTCATCATAAAAGAAAATAGAAAGCCTTTTAGTTTTTTCTTTCCTTACAAATAATAACATTGGAGGTATTAAGATGGAAATATATATTGATACTGCAGATTTAAAGGAAATTAAAAAGGCTAAATCCTGGGGTATTGTTAGTGGAATAACCACTAATCCTTCACTTATTAAAAAAGGATATAAATCAACTTCCTCAAGTATGGGTAAATACATAAAGGAGATTTTAGAGATTGCTGGAATAAACTGCCCAGTAAGTTTAGAGGTAACTGCTACATCGGAATTTGGGATGATTGAACAAGCAAAAGATTTTCATGATGTATATAATAAGATAGCAAAAAATGTGGTTATTAAAATACCTATAAATCCTGATCCGGATAATAGAGTGGCGAAGTATGACGGTTTAAATGCTATTGATAAGATTCAGAGTTACGAAATTCCTGTAAATGCTACACTTATAATGACGCCTGAACAGGCTTTGCTAGCTGCAGAAGCTGGAGCAAAATATGTAAGTCCTTTTGCGGGAAGGATTGATGATTTCCTAAGAGAACGATTGGGTATGGATGCTGGTAGAAACTTTATGAAAAGTGATTATTGGCCAGCTGATGGAGATCTAAAAAAACTATTCAAAATAAGCGAAGATGCCACTAAGTTAACATTAGAATCTGATGAGAAGAAAAACCTTAATCAAAGATTTCATATAGGCATAGAAAATATAGTAAAAGATTCCCCTCATAAATACAGGTTCCATGATAACGGAATATATAGTGGAGTAGACTTGGTTGCAAAAACTGTTGATATTCTCAAAGATTACAAAGATGTTAAGGTAATTGCTGCGAGTATACGAAATCCTAGACAAGTAAGAGAAGTTGCATTAGCTGGAGCACACATTGCTACTATTCCTTTCAAAGTACTTGATGATATATTTTATCATAAAAAAACATGTGAAGGTGCAAAGAAGTTTAAGGAAGATGTAGTTCCAGAATACGAAGCACTTTTTTAATTTTTTATTTTTAGGCTAAATAGAAACCTTTTTACATTTGAGTGACAATAGCTTTAAATACTACAGCTGTATGTTTCAATTGGCTATAATTGCTTCTGATAAATTACAGCTCTGAGGTTTAACAGTACTTCTGATAAGCGACCTCATTAATCCTAATAATTAAGTAATTATAGCCGAGTATGGATCAAATGATAAGAAAAGCAAGTTTAGTAGATATAGACAAAATAAGAAGACTAGAAATGAACCAATACAGAAATATTAGCGAAAGGATACTAGTCAAATGGATAAAAAACGGGAATTTCTTTGTGATGGAAGAAGATGAAAAGATAATTGGTTCTATATACTTTGAATTCTTGGATGAAATCAAGGATTTACCTTGGGAACATGATCCTATAGGTGTAGAATCAGGAAAGTATATCTACATATCTGAAATAGCTGTTGACTCTAAAGAAAGGTTTCCGGTACTGTTTGATGAAGTATTAGAAGCTGCTAAGGATTGCGAAGGAATAATATGGTTGACTGGGGAGAAATCCAGGCATTACCAAATTGAACAGGAGTTCCTGAAAAAAAATAAATTCAAGAAACATATTAATGTGAAGAATTGGGAGTGTGCTCCAGGTAGGTTTGTTGGTGATCATAGTCTATACTTAAAAAAATAAAAATTAAAATTGAGAATATCTAAGAATATTATATCTTAATATTTCCTATGTTTTCTAAAACACTCCTTACAATAAACAGGTCTATCTCCAGACGGTTTAAAGGGGACTTCACATTCCTTACCGCAATCTGCACAAGTTACTTTATGCATTTCACGTGAATCATCGGAATCCCTTGATTGATCTATAAATGCCATATTTCACCTCAATTGATAGTAATTTGCTCTGTTTAAAAGCCTTGCTAAATAGAAAGGTTTTTAATGGGTTTTATAGATTCATCACCTATGTTAGATAAAGAAACAAACCTAAAAACATTAGATGAAAGAATATCAGACTTAGAGTTAGAAGGAAATATAGTAATCTCTTTTGACTTTGACGAATTATTAGTTCCAATTCATCTCACTAGAGAAGTCGGTGCAAAAGTACAAATAAAACCTAAAGATAATAAAATTTTAGAAGAATTAGGAGCTGATTCTTTTGAAGGAATCAAGTATCTGAATAGTCTAAGATATGGACTTGATTTGAATAAATATACACAAATTAGAGATAATATGGCTAAAGAAACGCCATGGACTACAGGATTTGATTACTTACTTAAAGACTTGATGAAAGATTATTCTGTAATTATAATTAGTTCAGGTATGAAAGATATTTGTAATGCTAAATTAAAAGAAATTGATTTTAATCCAAAGAATATAATTGGTGGAGAGCTTAAAATTGAAGATAATAAACTTTCTGAGCCTAACCTCATAATTTCTGATAAAGTAAAAGGATATATTGTAAATAAATTACAAAAAGATTATACTGTAATCGGAGTAGGGCATAGTATTGGAGATAAACCAATGTTGGATGAAGCGGACATGAGCATTTCTGTCAATTCTAAAATTCCAAACCTTGCTCAATATAATGTTAAATCTCCTAAAGAAATTTTAGATATTGTAAAGGATATAGTAGTTACTTATCGTATTTTTTCATCATAAAAGAAGATATTAAAATAACGCTAATATATCCAAACCTAATGCATAAGGTTTTTAAAGAGATACTTTTGAGTGATTACTTGACTAAAATGCCATTAAGAAAAGAGTATAGTAACCTAAATAAATCAACAGCAATAGATAAATTCTTAAGTTTAGCTGGGGCTGAATATTTTAGCTCATTTAAGGTAGGTAGTAATTTTGAATTAAAAAGCACAGTAATAGCCGCGACTTTACCTCAGTATAATCCTTCTTTCACACGTGAAAATAAAGTTAGTGAATTGACTTCTTATATTACTCAGGTATTAGATATTATCAAAAAAGATGAATCTAAAATTAATAGAGTTTTCTTTGAAATGCGTACTCCACATAAAATTAAAAGGGAATATTCTCTTGCAGATGACAAGGTTAGTGAGGATTTAGATATGGCATTAAGTATAAATATACAACCAGAAGCAAAACCAGATACATATAAATTAATGATATTAATTAGTTCTCTAAGGGAAGAAAAATATGATGACAAAGAAGAATTTAAGCAAAAAAATGAATTATATAAAAAATGGATAAAAGGTATGAGCTCTACAATTGATGATATTTTAAAATAATCAATTATCCTCTACACACACTATATTTCCGCCTCTTTCCCAACGATAACAAGTTAATCCTAAATCAGAAGTTTTCAGAATAAAAGAGTTTAAACCGAAGGGTTTTTATGTTTTATTATTTACTAATAATACGTTATGGAAACTAAGTCTATAGAGGATATGTTGAAGGAATCAGACTTTAGATTACACAAGGGAAGCTTAAAAAAATTCTTGGATGATTTTGGAGAGCTACCTACCCCAAAGAATTTAAAGTGTTTAGAGGCATTTGATCCTTGTGATGATATAGTTGAAGCAAATGAGTTTTATTTTTATGAAGAATCCGAGACATATCATGATATGGGCTTTATAATAATAGATGTCGTTGATAATTATAAAAATCAAGAACGAGTCCATCTTCGCTCATTCTTAAAAGGAAAGGTTAATAATAAATATTTAAGGATGATTGACTTTTCAGATGATACAGCTAAAAAAATAATAGTTAATACTCTTAAAGGTCATGCTCTTAGAAAACATGAAAACCCGTAAAATTAGGATCTTTTTTTCATCATAAATAGAAACCTTTTTACATTACTTATTTTTCAATAATAATATGGAAACATTTGATGACTTCGATAAGCTCTTACAGGAAAAATATGATAGTATTTGGAATTCTTCAAGAGAGTCCTTGTTAAACAACGAGGTAGATATTGACAAGCACTTATCAAGTATCTCTAGTGATAAAAGAATGGGTTTGACTGTTCTCATCCCGCTGGGAGAGATATTCGATGATGTTATGAATTCTTTACGCAAAATTGAGCCAGAACAATATTTCTATCCTGCTTCAGACACACACATCACAATAATTGACTTCGTAGGAGCCTATGAAGGCTTTATTCCTGATAAAAAGCAAGTTGAGATATACAAGAAAGTGTTATCTAATGTGCTTAAGAACATCCCTGTATTTAACATAAAGTTCAAAGGATTGACTGCAAGCAAAGGAGCAGTCATGGTCCAAGGATTCTATGATAAGACACTCCAAGAATTCAGGAA
>CP070803.1:419604-423285 GCA_020343615.1 Candidatus Woesearchaeota archaeon
GATGGGGTTATTGGGTATTAACTGATAATGACACCATACTACAAATAGGTGGAAGCTTATTCATGCCAGGACAAACACCACCTGACAAGATGATAAAGCATGGATGGAACTTAATAGGATACTATGGAAATGAAGACCATTGGGGAAACCCAATAATGGAATTCGACGGTCTTGATGAAGAAGGAGATTTCGCATACTGTGCACTGTATTCCTTAGGAGAAGACTTATGGGACAAAGGATGGACATCCTTAGTAAGCTACTGGGAACCAGATAACCCATACCTATGGTATTACTTTGATAAATCGAATAAGATGGACCCAGGTGCAGGGTACTGGTTGTTCTACCCACACACAAATGACGGAATATATGCCTTTTCAACTAGTTGTGGTGTAATTCCAGATTGGTTAGAAGAGCTATTCTAAGAGTAAAAAAGGAAGTTTTTTAACTTCCATCTTTTTTATATTTTTTAAAATGAAAAAATTAAGTATAGTATTAGCATGCATAGGCCTTATTTTTCTATCTAGCATGAGTTTTGTAAGAGCCCAAGATTGTGAAGAGCAATGGGTTTGTAAAGCTTGGAGTAGCTGTAAAGATGGTTTGAAGACTAGAACTTGTACTGATAAGAATGAATGTGGCACTGAGTTGTACAAACCTTTTGAATCTGAACCTTGTTCAGAAGGAGAAGCAGCAATTACAGGCACAAATGTTAGTGTAGATATGCTATTTGTTGCCGTATTTATAGTCGTTTTAATAGTAGGAATATACGGAATATTTTTATATAGAAGAAGAAAAAAGTAACTACTCATTAGAGGTATAATAAGGATAAACTTTATAAATAGGAGATATTAAAAATAAAAGAAGTTAGAGGTGTAAAAATGAAAAAGTTATTGCTTGTCTGTGTTTTGATGATACCTTTACTTATGATGAATTATGCATCAGCAATACCAAGTATACCTCATCAATTCTACGGTGATGTAATTGTTAATGGTAAACCAGCATCAGATGGGATGACTATAACAGCAAATATAGGAGGAGTAGACGTAGCATCTACTCTTACTAGTGGCGGAAATTATAATTTAATTGTACCAGATCCTTTAGGAGACAGAAGTGGCGATTTAATTAAATTTATAGTTAATGGAAAGGATACTGGCCAAACAGCAGTTTTCCAGAACGCTAAGAATGAGAGACTTGACTTATCCGCAACAATATCCACAGGCGGAGGCTCCGGTGGGGGCGGCTCCGGCGGTGGAGGAGGCGGAGGAGGCGGAGGTGGTAGCTATATACCTCCAACAAGCACCACTTCAGACGATGAAACTGAGCCTCAAGAGACTGAAGACACTCAACCACCTGCTATTCCAGAGCCAGAAACAACAACTGAAGATGTTGAGGAAAGTACAGTAGAAGTAGAAGAGACAGAAACAACAACAGATACAGGAGAACCAACAATTATAGCAAGAATCACAGGAGCAGTTGTAGGAACATTTTCAAGCGCAGAGAACGCATTCATAGGTATAGCAATTATAATATTAATCATAGTTGGCGCTTGGTTTGCTTCTAAGAAACTAAAGAAGAAGAACGCTGGTAAATCAGAGGAAAAATAAATAAATCCTCTATTTTTTATTATTTTTATGAAAGATAAAGCTCAAAAAGAAATAGATAGATTATCTAAAATTTTTGATAAAATTAAAGTTAAGGACTCTAAAAAAGCTCAAGAATTCTTTGATTTTGCTCAAAGATACTTTAAAGATTCTAAGTATTTCTTTGAGAAGAAGAAGTATGTTGAAGCCTTTGAAGCAACTATTATTGCGTGGGCCTACCTTGATTCTGGCCTCAAGATGGACTTCTTTCAAGTACCTAAAAAACTAGAGAAACACTTTACAGCTTAGATATACGCAAGATATTTAAAGGGAATTGTGACTCTCTATAGATAAAAACATAAGTGATTTAAGGTTTTAGTTATATACTATATTATATATTACTACTAACTAATAACTATATTGTAGTGAAGTAACTTTGGAGGTAAAGAAAATGTTAGGTATCTTAAATAAAGTAAAAACTATTTCTATATTATTAATTATAACTGCTATTATAAGCCAATTTGCATTTGCAGAGAGTACAAGTATATGGACAGATAAAAATGACTATGAACCAGGCGAAATTGTTTTAATATCTGGAGAAGGCTTCCAGAAGAATTCACGTTTAATTGTAGAAATTACAAGACCTGATAATACTATAGAATCTTGTGATTACTTAAGTTGTGATTCTAGGTTCTTAGATGGGCCTTTAACCTCAGATAGAGAGGGAGGTTTTTTAAATTATCAATATGATCTAAATGGTATAGAAGGGCAATACTTAGTTGAAGTAGCTGATAGAGTAAATTACGCTCAAACAACCTTCACCGATACTAAGAAAATCGATTTTACTCAATGTGCAAATGACGATAATAATGACGATATAAAAGACGATTGTTTTTGGACAACCGGAGCTATTAATCAAAATAATGGTATTTATACTGAAGGAGATGTTGTACCACACAGATTATTCCATAAGATAGCAGACGCAGGAACTCATACTATACGTTTTAGGTATGATTTTACAAAATCAGACATATATGCTTATGATTTCTGGTCTACTCCAGACATAACACAATCTGGGTCTGATTTAAATCCATGTGGACAATTGCCAGGATGGGTTACATCAGGCGATTGTAATACTTTATTTACAGGAGCTTCATCCGTTTCTATCCCTTCTGATTCTTTTGACAATGTTTCTGCACATGAAGAGCCAGCTAGTCGTACGATCTTAATTAGCGGAGTCTCCTCACCTTCAATTAGTATCGTAGGTCATAATCCAAGTACTCCTTGTAATCAAGATTGTGGCACTAGTGAAGTAGATATAGACATCACTTTTACAACTTCAAGTAATGATACTGTAGTTGCTTTATGGTTTGGTGGCCATTTAGCTACAGAAAGTTGGGGAGAAGGCTATGGAGCAAGTAGCATTTCAGGAGCACCATTCCACATGCAGTATATCTCATTAGATGGTGATTCTGTAGGTCAAAGAGACAACCAGATTCAACCAGGAGCAGTTATCCCACCTACTTATTATATGTGTGACTATGATCAACAAGCATGTAGTTTAGTAGAAGGAGATCTAGAGGATGAGTGTTCTTCCTATGCAGATTGTATCCACACAGAATGTAATTATACTACATTAACTTGTGATATAATTAATTCAGCAGGAACAGACGAATGTGTAGTAGATGAAGATTGTTATCATTACATATGTGACTATGGTTCATTAACATGTGAACAAAGACCTATTACTGAACTAGGTGATTCATGTATAGAAGATATTGATTGTTATGAGCAGATATGTGACTATGGTCAACAAAAATGTGAAAAAGTAGAACCAGGTACTCCAGGAGACCCTTGTACAAATTGGTATCCTGATTGTTTCCATGATATATGCGACTATGGATTATTAAGCTGTGTAGAAGAACCACTTAATATACCTGGAGACCCTTGTACAGCAGATATTGATTGTTATCATTACATATGTGACTATGGTTCATTAACATGTGAACAAAGACCTATTACTGAACTAGGTGATTCATGTCAATTCGATACAGACTGTTATCACACAGAGTGTGACTATGACCTACAAATCTGTAAGGATTTA
>CP070803.1:423385-449515 GCA_020343615.1 Candidatus Woesearchaeota archaeon
GAATTAAAAGAAGGTTAATTATTTTTCAATAATATCAGTTGTCTTCTTTGGTAATATTGGTAATCTTGAGTACATAATCTGGTAAATTTTTAAGTCCATCTATTATACTTTTATTTAACTTGTAACCTTCTCCGCAAGTCATCTCGCCATTATTATAAGAAATAAATATATTTTCCTTTGTAAGATTTACAAGATTAAAGCATACACTTTCATCTATTTCATCTTTTTGACCATCGTTACTCGTATTTTTCTTTTAGAATACCTTAAGGGTTTTTTTGTACCCTTTAATGGGCACGTTAAATTCCTTTTTAATACACTCTTCTAATTTTGAAGGTTTTAATTCTAGCATTTTATACTCCGTAAGCACTATTTGTAAGTTATAATGCTATTTAAAAACCTTTCTTTTACTAAATAAAGCTTATTTCTTCTTTTTCTCTAACTTAACCAAAGCCTTCAGTTTTTTCTTCTCAATTTTAGCTTCGTCCTTAAGCTTATGATAGACTTCAATAGTATGATTTATTATACCTTTTCTGTATTTATAGGTGAGAAGTAAGGACATTAGAATGTAGCAGATTAATACAGTTAAAACAGGAATTAAAAAAAAGGAAGGGAGTTTTACAAAGTAATTTATTGCTAGGATCACTGAAAGAAAGCCTAAGCCAGCCCAAGCATGGTGCTTAAACTTTGCATACTTCTTTCCGTGCTCCTTTAGATCTATTAGCATCCTATTCACTTACTAACTCTTCAACTATTCCACCATACCTATAATAAATTTGTTCTTCATACGGAAGATCAACTTCATTAATCTCATCCAAGTCATCGAGGTCGTTCATTTTAATCATCTTATTTGAGATAGTATAGAGTATATTATCAATATATAATGATCTTCTTATCTGAGAGCCATAGTCATAATGATATTCATCCTCTTTAGTTTCATTTGAATGAGTTACTCTTCCTTTTAGTTCAAATCCATCTACTAAGTTAAGACTGAATACGTACGCTCCTTCCCAAGCACGCCATTTATTCTCTTCAGATAATTGTATTGGTAATACTAATAAGTTCTTAGATCTATCAAATAAGAAGGCTTTATGGTCGTTCAATGCTTCAGAATAAGTTCCTCTTTCACCAATGATATAACTATCAATCTCTTCAGGTTCAGATACATCAGATACGTCAAATAAGGATAATTTCATACCTAACATTCTTCCTTCCTCAGTTGCATCTCTTCCTACACCTATAAGATGAGTCTCATCATAAGGATGTAGGTAGTCTGAAACACCTGGTATCTTCAAGTAACCCAAAACTCTAGGGTTGTAAGGGTCTTCTAAGTCAATAACATATAATGGGTCTACCTGTCTAAAAGTAACCATATACCCCTTATCACCTATGAATCTTACTGAATATATCATCTCTCCTTTTGCTAGATCTTCTACTTTTCCGGTTATATCCAAATCATCATCTAAAATATACATGTTATTCAGAGATTCAGATCCTGTTCTCCAGTTTCTTGAAACAGTTGTTGCAATTCTGAAGTAACCTTTATTTTCATCCATAGAGAACTGATTTAATACCTGTCCAGGTACTTCACCTGAAACTTCATAATCTATATCTTCTTCATCAATGGATATCTTATGTATAACTGTTTTTTCCATCTCTTTAGCGATTTCAGTATAAAGATCTTGCATTTTTTCCTCCATTTCCTGCATAAATTCAGCTCCTTCCTCAGGATCGAGAGAATCTATGTGCTCTTCAATTATCTCACCTATTTCCCTAAGTTTTTCCCATTCACTTTTATCAGAATCTCGTATTTCCTCAATATCATCTCTAATGCTCGAAGGTACACTAGGAATAAATACTTCATCTATAATTTTGTCATAGAATCTACTTGTATCATATCTCTTGGTGTAGACTACGTAAATATTGTTTATAGAAGCATACATACTTTGGCTGTAACTCATAAGGTAAGTCTTAATTGATAGTTCTTCATCTTCATCTTGAGTATTTATCGCTAATATATTTGTGTAAATATAAGATCTATCAGGATAATCAAAGTAGTATATCTCTGAAACAGGAATAGCTATTTTTACATTATCTTCTCGTATTGCAGGTAGTGGAACAGGACCTCCACCATACCGATATATTGGTTGATTCACAATAGCATATACATAATCTCCTATCATTCTTGATTCAAAGTAGCTGCCATTTACTGAAACCTCTCTTTCCAATTCCGGGTCTTCACGATCAGATATATCGTATACTCTAATCAAAGTATTTTTGTAATCTTCATTTCCGAATATTACCAATTTATCTTCATTTACAAATATTTCATGAATATTATCCAGATTTATTTCAGATAATATTTCAGCATCTTCTGCAGGATAAGCATCTACTATAAACACTGAACTTCCAGACACTGTATAGATATATTTTCCATCGTTTTTTACAATATCCGCTTCATCAACACCTTCTACCTGTATATTAGTCGTTGAATAATCTAAACCTTCTTCTCCAGAACCTTTAAGAGCTGATTCAGCAACACCAGCTTGAACCGCATCAACCATTGGTTCAGCAATTCCAGTTGTTCTAACTGCCCAAGTATCAATTCCACTGTATACAGAGTAATATTCAGATCCTTTTTCAATGTAATCCTCTAATTCCTCATATGTAGAAAACTTCTTTACTTGATACTTCTCAACTTCTTGAAATGTGGTGTCTGATGTAGTAAAAAGGATGCTACTTCCCACTATTCCTAGAGCAATTATTATACCTAACCAAATAATTTGTTTTTCCATTTTTTTCCTCCAATTATACTTATATACGTATAAAAGCATGAATAATGAATGTTTATTTATTCTAGCTGAGACTTATTCTGAGACTATTACGAGACCAACTTTTTAATAAATTCTTTAACTTTTTTATACTCCTTGTCAGCAACTTCTTTTGTTCTAAGTTCTAAAGTAGCAATTGGTTTTTTTCCACAAGATTCTTCCATATC
The DNA here is from genome assembly GCA_020343615.1 of Candidatus Woesearchaeota archaeon. GTDB lineage: Archaea > Nanobdellota > Nanobdellia > UBA10117. The sequence continues at coordinate 426,381 of CP070803.1, forward strand.
AATAAACTTTTCTTTATTTCCTTCACTACCCATAGTACAAAAGAAAGCTACATTCTTAAACTTATCTTTATTTTTACAGATATAGGTTCTTATTGCAGGGCACATCCTACCCATCCAAATAGGAGTTCCAATTAATATTAGTTCATATTTTAAGGGGTCTTTTTTAATATCCTTAATTTTTGTAAGTTTTTTTTGAGAAGCATCCTTACCACCTATAAAAAAACCAAGAGCACCTTTCCTCTTTTTAGTATCGATGATTTCTTCTATTTCATTTTTTAATAATTCATTTATACTCTTAGCCAACTTCTTTGTGTTGCCAGTTCTTGAATAGAATACTACTAATGATTTCATTTTCGATTATATTTATCCTCAAGTCTTATTATATCTTTCTCATCAAAATCTCCGAAAGATATCTCTAGTAATTTCATCATAGAATCTTTAGTTATTATTCTATGGTTTGTACCTTTTTGAATAAAAAATTCATCATTTTCTTTACATTTTATCTCCTCGTCTCTGATAACCACTACTCCACTACCTAAAACTACCCTCCAAAATTCATCTCTATCGTTATGATATTGCAAGCTTAATTTTTCATTAGGATTAACAGTAATCATCTTCACAGTACATTTTTCATTCTTACAAAACTGCTCAAAATTTCCCCAAGGTCGTTTTTCACTATATTTCTCTATTGTTTTTTTCATATAGTCATCTAATGTAAATCGATAAATATATAAAGATTTATTTTTGCATCAAAAAGTAAAAAAATGGTATTAAATGAGGAGCTAAGTATAAAAACAGGAGATAAAGTATTCATACTTAGAGAACCAGACATACTTGGGCAAGATAATAATCATACTGTAGCTGTCGTTGGATATGTATCTAAATTAGAAAAAAACACTAACGACTTATGCGCGAAAATTACACCATTTGTTGTTGGTTCGCCTGATGGTAGGTTTCTATTTACTAATTGTAATAACATTCCATACTACTCAGTTAAGCTTTCAGAGCAGGGTTTAATTGTTACAAAAGATTTTAAGGAGCACAAAAATAAGATAATAAACGAAGAACGCGGTTATCAACAAAAACCTAAACAGAAGAGAGTAGACGACTATCTAGAAAGAGCGGAAAATCTGAAAAATACACAATAAAACATTTAATAACTACTCTTTTTGTATAAGAGAATGATAAGAAAATTAGTTCTAAAGCTGTGGGAAAAAGAGAGAGGAGATACACCTTTCTTAATATTCGCTTCTTTTACAATTAGTTTATTTATTGCTAGGGCATGGGTAATTCTTACAGGAGCTTACGAAGTTAAAGAAGTATGTGATACAATAACAAAAGTAGCAGGCAACCTGATTATTGGAGGACTTCATATTCATCATATAACTTACGGGGTTATTTTATTATCTATTGCAGGATTAATGAGTATTTATTATAAAGACAAGAACTTCATAAGAGCTTCTGCTATATTATACGGAGCAGGGTTAGGTTTAATAATAGATCAATTAGGTTTAGCTATAGAAGGTCTTGCACTTTACCAACCAGAAAACTTATTACCCCCATACATCATTGCTATAATTGTTGCAGGTTTTCTAGGGGCCCTAGCTTATTTACCAAGCTTTAGAAAAGAGATGAAAAAAGAAAAAATAAAATTCAAATTTTAACATCCTTCATCTTTATCTTCCAAATATTCTCTATAAAATCTGTTCCGCCATACCCTGCTAGTAAACTCAACTTGAAGTCTCCATTTACAAATATAATTGTGAATAAGCCAATAGCTCCAGCTCCCAACAACATAGTTATTAATTTTCTAAATTCTATGCCTTCTTTAGGAGGCTTTTTTATAAGGCCGAAAAGTGCTCTTATCATGCCTCCTGCAAATCCTAACACAGCTCCTAAGACTAGCATTGCGATTACCTCTACAAATCACTTAATAGAGGTTATATAATAATGAATCAAAGTAAAACATACTGAAAGACTTTTCAGCACATTTTAATATATCTAAAATTATATTGTAGTTATTTTTTCCTCCTTATGGATTATATAAGCTCCAATTAATATCCCTGTAGCACCGATCCCTTTTATTAAGGTTAATCTTTCTTCTAAGAAAATATAAGCAAATATCGTAGTAAACACCGAACTTAACAAAAATATAGCCACTGCCTTGGAAGCACCTAATGATTCCATACCTTTATACAATAAAAAGGTAAAACCTATCCCAAAGACTCCACCAATAAGTACATACCATATCCCAAGGCTGTTCATAGCACTAAATGTTTCCTTTCCTAAAAACAAAGGCACTATTATTAGTAATAATATACCCCCAATAATCAGTCTAAAGGAAGATATAATATACGGATTTATTTTTTTCATAGTTTTTTTTGCCAAAGTATTACTAAAACCAACTAATATCGCGAGTATGACTAGGGGAATATCTCCAATATTAATCTGAGTTAGTTTTCCACCAGTGCTAACTAAAAAAGCACTAATTATAGCAATAATAATAGCAAAATAGTCCTTTCTTTTTAGCTTTTCTCTAAGAATTAAAAAAGCAAAGATTGGTGTAGTTAGTGCTACTAGTTTTAGTATAAATCCAGCATTTATAGCTGAAGTGTAAAAGGTTCCAACAACATGTAATGTTCTACCTAAAAAAGTAGCGATAAATGCAATTATAAGTAAATATACCCAATAAATTTTATCTATTATTTTGACTTCTTCTTTTTTATAAATTATATATATCAAAGAAAAGATGATTAGAGGTATACTAAGAGAAGTAGTTAATGATATAGGGTTTAATCCATTATTCATACCGTGTTTTATTAATACAGTAAATCCACCGTATAGTAAAGCAGCAATAATAACTGCGATTAACCCTATTTTCATAAGTTAATATTACAATCAAAACCTTAAAATATTATCTCTTACTATATTTAAATATGCCTCAAAATAATTACAAAATAGCTGAGCTTTTCAATAGAATAGCAGATATCCTAGAGAGCCAAGGAGTTGATTGGAAGCCTCAAGCATATAGAAAAGCAGCAAAAAGTCTTGGATCTTTGAAGCATGATGTAAGGGAAATTTATGAAACTGGAGGACATAAAGCCGTAGAAGACATCAATGGAGTAGGCAAGGCTCTAGCAAAGAAGATTATAGAGTACATTAGAACAGGTAAAATAGAGAAATATGAAAAGTTAAAGAAAGAATCTCCTTATGATATAGAAGCGTTGTCCTCTCTCTCTACAATTGGGCCGAAGAAAGCCTTAGAATTATACAAAAAATTAGGAATAAGGGATATATCAAATTTAAAAAAAGCAGCGAATAAGGGGAAGATAAGAAAATTACCAGGATTTGGAGTAAAGTCAGAGCAAGATATTTTTGATTCAATAAAGCTGAGAGAATTGCAAAAGAAAGAAAGAGTACCCCTAAATTTAGCTCTTAAAGAAGCAAATAAAATAAAAAAACAACTAGAGAAAGTAGCTGACAAAGTAGAAGTAGCAGGTTCTATTAGGAGAAAGAAAGAGACTATTGGAGATATAGACATATTAGCTACATCAAAAGATTCAAAAAAGGCATTAGAACATTTCTGTAAATTAAAAGCTGTAGAGAAAGTCCTAGCAAAAGGCCCTACAAAAGCAATGGTTGTACTTAAGTCAGGTATACAATCTGATCTAAGAGTAATTCCAAAAGAAGATTTTGGAGCAGCTTTGCTTTATTTTACTGGTTCTAAAGAGCATAATATCTGGCTCAGAAGAATAGCAATAACTAAAGGTTATAAGTTAAATGAATATGGGTTATTCAATAGAAAAACTGGTAAGAAAGTAGCTAGCAAAACTGAAAAAGATATTTACAAAAAACTCGGCTTAAATTATATTGCACCTGAAAAAAGAGAAGACAATTCTTAGAGTTCTTTTAGTAAATCCTTAAAAGCAATCTTTACAAATCTGTTTTTAGTTTTTTCAATAGCTTCTTCAATAGGCATGAACTTTACTTTATTTATTTCTGTTTCATCTATATTGCTCGATTTATCTTCTATTTTTAGAACGTAGAAAATACCTATCATATAATATCCAGGTGTATTTCTTTCATATATTTTAGAATAAACTCCGAATAATCTATCAACCGAGACTTTATATCCAATTTCTTCAAAAACTTCTCTTACAATGCTTTCTGCAGGATCTTCCCCAAATTCTACGAAACCACCGGGTGCGTTCCAAAAACCTTTACTTAATCCTCTGTTTCCGTACACCATTAAAACTTCATTTTTATCATTGAGGATGATACCACCAACTACAGGCCTGCACAGAGAATAAAAAAAAGCTTCTTTTACTTCTTTGTCTACATCATCTCTTATTATTAGTTCGTCATTATGAGGCCAGTCCTCTGGAAAATAATCTATCTTAGGACTACAAAAATATACATCTCCCTTACAGTTTATTTTATTTTTAATTTCAATTTCAAAAGGAATTTCTTCTTTAGAAGGTAGACAGAATTTATCATTTTTTTTCACTAGATAAATTCTACCGTCCTTATGAACAAAGTATTTCACCATAAGTATTAGTCAATAATCAGAAATAAAAAAATTGCGATTAACAGGTTCTTATAAATTCTCTTATAGCGTCTTCACCCTGGTTATATTTCTTGTTACACATAATTTTCCATAAGTCACTTTCTAAATCTGTTTTGGCACCACCACCGCACTCTAATAGGCACTTACCAATTAGAGCTCTACCACTTATTTCATCAAGTTCTGTTTCTTCTTCAACAGGTGCTTCCCGCGTTTCTACTTCTTCCTCTTCTGCGGATATTCCTGCTCCTGTTAATTCACCATCCTCTTTAACCTCATCACCGAAGGGGTATAACCATATGCCAACTAGTATGACTATCAGTAATATAATAGCTATAGCAATTATTTTGTTTTTCATTTCCATTCATTATTATTAAGAACTAAAAACCTATAAATCTTTCTATTTTTGTGAATATCACAACATTAAAAAGTTAGAGATGTATCTATAGAACCTATGTACGAGCAAAATAGATGGAAAATCATTATTGTTGTGTTAGTCTTTATGAGTTTAATGATACTTGAAAATATACTTTATGCTGATTTCTTCATGCCCTACTATAAACTAATACCCGGGGACTTTGAAGTGCTACCTAATTTTATCTTATTTATGTTATATATAACACATTCAGTAACTAATTTTATCATAATCATGATATTAACTAAAGTAATATATGAATATGAAGATATTCGTAGAATTTTTATTGGAGCATCAGTAACTTCTTTTGTTCAAGTTTTAGTCAATATCCCAGCAATAACTTCATTTCAATCTATTTTTGGATCTATAGAAAAAACAACTGTTTTTCAATGTTTAGTAGAAGGATCAGGAGTTTTTCTTGTATCACTACCTTTCTTAACTATAATAAGCTATTTTGTGATTAGATACATATTTAATATGAAAGAAATGCGTGCGTTCTACGCATTATCCATGGGAATACTATTAAGTCCCGTATATCACTATTTGCTGTTCTATACACCGATAGTCAAGATATTAGGGTTAGGGCCATATTTGTTCGGTATTTAGTAAATTTTTATAATACAAATTGCTAATAAAATTATATGTCAAAAAAAGCTCTAAAAGATTTACCTTTACAAGAGATAACCTTAAGAAAATACGAAGAACCTAGCAGTTTGGATCAGAGAGAACTGGTGAAGAAATTCTGCTTATCTATAGGACTATTACAACCTGGAGATTCTAGAGATATAGTTGTCGATATTTTTCTTGAATTAATTAAAGTGAGAAAGGGAGGCAAAATATTGGAGATGAGAGAGTTGCTAGATCTCTTAAAAAATAAAGATGGAGCTTCACCTTCCAATATTAGGAGACAATTAAGAAGATTAAAGGCTTTAAAATTAGTAGAAAAATTACCTGAAGGTTATAGAATAACTGAATCAGGGAGCATAGAACCAATTTTGGACAACTATATAGTCCAGTTTCTAGTAAATCCCTCTCTAGAGAGAATTAGAAGTTACGTTAAGAAAATTGATGAGATTTAGGTGTTTATTATAATTCTTTTAATATTCCTTTAAAAAAGTTGCATATATTATTTCCTTTATCAGTTAATTTTACTAGTTTCAGTCTACCTTTCTTTTCAAATTTAACTAATTTCATCTTCTCCATCTTCTGAAGGAGGTGAACGGTATGAGAATAAGTACAATTTGCTTCTTTTGCTAGCATTGAAGGATAAACATCTTCATTTGTATTCTGTAGACAAAGGATTAAATCTACAGGCTTGGTCCGCAAGAAAAGCTTAGTACCTTTCTTCTTTTTCCACCACAACAAACCTAGAGCCATTTTTAAATTATATGTATATTAGAGTATATAAATGTAATGTTAGTATTGCTATAAAGTTAAAAACCTTTCTAACAACTCAGTTGCTACTAATACAGTCTTATTGTTTTTATCCAAATCAGGACAGACCTCTACTATATCTAAGCCCTCTACTTTTTTAGACTCTATTATCATCCGTAACATCTCCATAAGCTCATCAATTAAAAGGCCATTTTTTATAGGTTCTCCAGTTCCTGGAGCAAACTTAGGATCTAATACATCTATATCTATAGAAATATATACGTGCTCCACCTTATTTAAGAGATCAATTATGTCTTTTTTACCACCGATCTTTAAATTTTTATTCGAGATGTACTTTCTTTCAGCTTTAGTTACCTCTCTTATACCTACGAGCAGTATATTAGGACATATTTTAGTGTCTTTAATTACGCACCTCAAAATATCTTCATAAGTAGAAGGTAAAAAGTAATCTTGACAGTCTGGATGAGCATCAAAATATATCAGTCCCTTATTCTTGAATGATTTATCAAATGCCTTTATTAATCCATAAGAAACTGAGTGATCTCCGCCTAGACCAATCACAATATTCCCTTTTTTATACTGCTCAAGAGCATGTTTTTCTATATTTTTCTGAGTTTCTTCAAAATTACCCTTATCTATAGGAACGTCAACAAAATTACCTTTTAAGTTTTTAGATATTATTTCTGGAGCTTTCGCTGCACCTCTTTTATTTTCCTCTAGAATTCCCAAATCAAAAGGTATCTTTAAGACAATAGCCATTATTGTTTTTTCTGTTTGAATATTTTAATTTTAAATATATTCTGGAGAACGTATAGTATAGCAGCAATCCCTACTAAAGATAAGAAGATCAATAACGCATCTTCCATATTTAAGAATTATAAAAACTAATATAAATATCTATTGATATATTTAAACTATGAGAGAAGATTACCCTAGCGGAGGAGATGTGAGTATAGGAGACAGTAAACCGAGAAAGTACTTTAAAATTATTCTATTCGTATTGAGTATTTTAGGAATATTATCCGGGCTTGCAATAATACTTCTTGCTACTGGTGCTAATTTACCAATCGAAATATCTATGGAGACATTAGCAACAATTGCAGCAGTATCTGCTGTTATTTGCGGATTATATACACTAGTAGGATTAATTAAAAAAAGAAGAGAATTCTAATCCTGTAAAGTCGATAAATCACCAGGATCTTCTCCTTTAGACCACGCCCTTAAGACCCTTCTCATTATTTTTCCAGATCTAGTCTTAGGTAATTTGTCTTTAAATTCAATGTCTTTAATAACAGCAATAGGTCCAAATTCGTTTCTTACATGCTGCTTCAATTCATCTTTTAATTTTGGTGAACCATTAACACCCTTTTTTAGCAATACATAAGCTAATATAACCTCTCCACGCAATTCATCAGCTACACCAATTACTGCAGCCTCAGCGACATCCTTATGGCTCACTAAAGCATTTTCTACTTCAGCACTACCGATTCTATGTCCTGCTATCTTAATTACATCATCGGATCTTCCTTCAATCCAGAAGTAACCATCTAGATCCTGCATTGCATAATCTCCAGTAAGATAATAACCTGGGATGTCTTTCCAGTACTTTTCTATGTATCTCTTAGGGCTATTATACAAGGTAGTAAGCATGGCTGGCCAAGGAGTATCTATAACAAGTAATCCTTTTTCTTCAGGTCTTAGAATTTCATGAGGTTCATTTTCATCAACTATAAATGCCTGTATGCCTGCAAAGGGTTTACCTGCAGAACCTGGCTTTAAGTCCATTGTTGGCACAGGAGTAATCATGAACATACCAGTTTCTGTTTGCCACCAAGTGTCCATTATCGGGCATTTCTTCTTACCTATAAATTCATAATACCATTTCCATGCAGAAGGATTTATTGGTTCACCTACACTACCCAACAATCTTAAACTAGTTAGCTTATGCTTCTTGATATGTTTGTCTCCTAAACCCATGAACAATCTTACTGCTGTTGGGGCAGTATAGAACACAGTTACTTTATACTTATCTATAATCTTCCACCATATATCTGGCGTAGGATATATTGGAGCACCTTCATACATCAGAGTAGTTGTTCCAAGAATCAATGGCCCATATATAATATAACTATGGCCAGTTATCCATCCAGGATCAGCAGTACACCAGTATATATCATTGTCCTTTATGTCAAATACCCATTTCAGAGTCCTTGAAATGCCTACCTGGTAGCCTCCATGGTCATGTACGACTCCTTTAGGTTCCCCAGTTGTACCTGAAGTATATAATATAAATAATGGATCAGTAGAATCCATCTTTACTGTTTCTGCTTTATTAGAAGCCTTTTCCATTAATTCATCCCATATAAGCTCCCTTTTATCATTTAGCTTAGGCTTTTTCTCTAAATTGTTGACAACTATAGCTTTCTTAACGGAAGGAGCTTTCTTAAGAGCTTCTTCAGCTATTTCTTGCAGGTTTATTTCCTTACCTTTTCTATAGCTTCCATCTGCGAAAACTATTAGTTTAGCACCAGACTCATTAATTCTTTTTCTTAGCGCTTCATGACTAAAACCAGCATAAACTACAGAATGAATCACTCCGCTTTTTGCACAACCTAGCATAGCGATAGCTTGCTCAGGTATATTAGGCATATAGGTAACAACTCTATCACCTTTTTTTATCCCAAGAGTCTCTAATACATTAGCAAACTTACATACTTCATCATTAAGTTCAGAATAAGTTATCTTTCTGCTTCTTCCCTTTTCATCCTCATAAATGATAGCCACCTTTTTACCCTTAGTTTTTATATGCCTATCAATTGCGTTTAGTACTATGTTTGTTTTAGAACCTTTAAACCATTTGAAAAAAGGAGCTTTAGAATCATCAAGAACAGTATTCCATTTCTTATACCAGTCTAGCTCTTTAGCAGCGTCTTCCCAGAAACCTTCAAGATCAATTATAGCATCTTGTCTATATTTTTCGTAATTTTTGACATTAGCGCTTTTGATTATATCTTTAGAGGGTTTGTAGAATTTCTCGTCTTTCATAATAACTACATACTAAGAACTAGTAGTATTAAAAGATTATGAAAATAATTTAAAGGAAAAGAGGCAAGAATACCAACGATACAATTGCCATTAATTTTAACAATATGTTCAATGATGGTCCTGCTGTGTCCTTGAATGGGTCTCCTACTGTATCTCCAACAACTGCTGCCTTGTGGGGATCAGATCCCTTACCACCGAAATGACCAGATTCAATGTATTTCTTTGCATTGTCCCATATACCGCCAGAATTGGATAAAGTAATTGCTAATAGGAAACCAGTCACAATGGAGCCGGCTAATAGCCCACCCAATGCTTCTGGACCTAGTACAAGACCCACAACAATTGGGGCAACTACTGCTAGACCTGCAGGTAGAATCATATTATATAAAGCTGCGTCAGTACTTATTGAAATGCACCTTTCATAGTCTGGTTTACCCTTACCTTTTAAGATTCCTGTTTTGAACTGTCTTCTTATCTCTTCAATCATCTTACCTGCTGCTTTGTCTACGGACTTTATAGTTAGTGCGCTAAATATGAAAGGTAACATTCCTCCAAGAAGTAGGCCACTGAATACCAAAGGTTCCATGATGTTAATAGTAATATTTGCTTGTTCTGAGAATACTGCAAATAATACAATTGCAGTTAGTACTGCAGATCCTATAGCAAAGCCTTTACCTATAGCTGCAGTTGTATTTCCAATAGCATCCAATGATTCACATCTTTTTCTTACTTTATCCCCTAGCTTAGCCATTTCTGCGATTCCAGCAGCATTATCAGCTACAGGTCCGTAAGTATCAGTTGCTAGAGTAATTCCTAATGTACTTAGTAATCCTACTGCTGCAATAGCAATGCCATATAATCCGCTTAATTGATAAGTTCCAATTATTACGACACCTATTATTATTACAGGTAATAATGTACTTAACATTCCAGTAGATAAACCACCCAATATATTTACAGCAACTCCTGTTTTAGATGATTCAGCAACTTTTTGCGTAGGTTTATGATCCTCCGAAGTATAATACTGAGTAATTAATCCAATTAATACTCCAGCTATTAATCCACTTACTACTGAAGCAAATAGGCTTAAATTAGTTCTCAATAAGATAAAGCTGCCTATAATCATTATTACTGATGATGCGAATATTCCTCTGTTTAATGCGCTGTGCGATTTGCCTTTTACAAAGTATATTCCAATTATGGATGAAATTATTCCAATTGATGCAATCATTAGCGGAATTAAGTCACCTCTAAAAGCTGAGAATACAGCGCCAACACTCATGGCACCTATGATAGCATCAACATAAGATTCGAATAAGTCAGCACCCATTCCTCCTACATCACCGACATTATCTCCTACATTATCTGCTATGACTCCCGGATTTCTCGGATCATCTTCAGGTATGTTAGCCTCTACTTTTCCTACTAAATCTGCACCCATATCCGCAGTTTTAGTGTATATTCCACCCCCAACTCTAGCAAATAGAGCTACAGATGATGCTCCGAAACCAAATCCGAATAATATTGAGGTATCTTTAAAGAAGTAATACAACGCAGTTACTCCTAGAACTCCTAAGCCAACTACAGTTAGCCCCATAACTGCTCCAGAAAGGAAAGCTATTTTCAATCCATCAGAAGCACTTTTGGTGCATGCTTGAGCAGTTCTACCATTAGCTTGAGTAGCTATTCTAACTCCGAGATTACCTGCTGAAATGGAGAAGATGGCACCTACTAGGAAGGCTATTGCAGTTTGCTGAGACAATAAGAGTGTAAGTAACACTGTTACAATTATTACAAATATGGCTAATAATCTGTACTCTCTTTTCAAGAATGTTAAAGCTCCCTTGTGAATTAAAGAAGCTAGCTCCTGTACTTTTTCATTACCAGAGTTTTTCTTTTTTATAACATATGTAAGAATTCCCGCAGACACCAAAGCAATTATCGAAATGATGAGACTATAGATTAACATTTTAGATTAAGTTTCTCCTAACATATTTTTAAATCTTTTTATGAAACCTTTTTATATATGATAAACATATAAGAAAGGATATGGAACTGGCGAAGAAAATTCTGAGAGAGTCCTTACCCATTTTAATAATAGCCGCTTTTGGAGCTATTATAGCAGGTATTATTGTTAAGGATATTAGCATTTATATGAATATATTACCAGGGATTCTCATTCTAGCACCCGCCATAATGAGCATGACTGGTTCTATTTTAGGAATGTTCAATTCAAGAATAACATCAGCAGTTCATGATGGAGAAGTACGTGTAGACTCTTTTAAAAATCCAATACTAAAAGAGAATATTATTGCTTTGATTGTTATTATACTTATAATAAGTATAGTTTTAGGGATATTAGCTCATTTTTTCTGTATATGGCTTGGTTATCAATCTTTAGGTATTTTAACATTCGTAATGGTTGTACTTTTAACAAACGCACTCTCTTATTTCTTTATGGTTCTTATTTCTTTGTTGGTTATATTCTTATCAATTAAGAAGAAAAAAGACCCTGATGATATTATATTTCCAATAGCTACTGTAGCTACGGATATAGGTTCGATGTTTTTCTTATTGTTGATTATAAAAGTGATTGTTGTACTATTAAAATGAAAGGTAAATTAGTAGTGATAGAAGGAATAGACGGTTCTGGAAAAGGAACACAATCAAAGTTACTAGTAGATCAACTTAAAAGGGAAGGTTATAGTGTTCAATACATAAATTTTCCACAGTATGAAAGTTGGAGTTCTATATTCATTAAGAAATATCTAGATAATGGATTGGGTGATTTAGAAGAGATAGGTCCAAAACAAGCATCTATTTTTTATGCATTAGATAGGTATGTTGCCAGCAAACAGATTAAAGACTGGTTGAAAGAAGGCTGTATTGTGATTAGTAACAGATATATATCTTCAAATAAAGGTCACCAGATGTCAAAGATAGAAGATAAAAAAGAAAGGGAAGAATTTCTTGAATGGTTAAATAACCTAGAATATAATATACTAAGAAATCCAAAAGAAAATGTTAATATCTTCCTAGATGTAGACCCTAAAGTAGCACAAGAGTTAATTGATCAGAAGTCATTGAGAGACTATCTTTCTATAGGTAAAAAAAGAGACATTCATGAAGATGACATAGATCATCTGAAAAAAGCTAGAGATACGTACTTATGGCTAATAGAAAAGGAAAAGAACTGGTACAAGATAGATTGTATGAAAAACAGCGAGATACTAAGTATAGAAGAAATTCATAATAAATTGTGTAAATTAATAAAGGAAAAGATACTATAACAATCTTTATTAATTAGTTTTGTTTATTAAATTAAGACAACTATGATAAAAATAAAAGAAAGTGAAGTAGATACAAAGGAGTTAGCTTACATTGGAATTATCGCAGTGTTGTTAGTAGTTCTAGTTATTCTAAGTGCTACTGTAAGTTATTTATCAACAGTACCCGCAGGAAGATTTAGTACTATAGGATCTAGTATTAATACTCATACAGTTTGTTTTAATGGTGAATGTGTGATAGTAACAGGAATCGGTAATGATGAATGCTACACTCACGCAGACTGCCGTTAGTTATTAAATTGTGGAAATTAGTCAAGGAAAAGGTGTTATAAAAATCTAAGAAGAAATAAGCTCTGGTTTAATTAACTTTATTAATTGGTGATCCAGCAAGGAAATTCTTGCTTGATGGAGAAAAAGTAATTTACTTTGAAAAATTAGGCAATTCTATTTTCCAATTATTTTCTACATATTTTTTAAGTAAATCATCTATTGATCCTTTTGACTTATCTAGAAAATTATAGATTTTACATTTTGGGACAGGCTTTCCACACTCACACAAATTAGAATCTGCTAGCGATAGATTCAAGCCCCACTTACCCACTGTTCCATCAAAATATTCATCACTTATTAATTCATACAAGCTTCTACAATTCTTCTGATACTTACAACCATCTTCTTTAATTGGACCTAATACTTCCATTTGTTCTTGACCCACCTAACCAACAAATAAACAAAAGGTGTATCACATATAGCAATTATAATTTTCATAATATAGACTCCAAAGACTATCTGTAATATATTAGCAAAAGGATATTTACCTAAAAAAGCAATAGTGGTAAAAGATACACTATCAATAAACTGACTTACAATCGTGCTAAGATTATTTCTTAACCATAAATATTTATCTTTAGTTAACTTTTTAAACAGAGAAAATGCAAAGACATCATGAGTTTGACTTAATATATAAGCTATCCATCCAGCAATTAAGATTCTTGGTGTAATACTAAAAATAGAATTAAATGCCTCATTTTCTGTATAAAAAGGAGCAGCAGGAATAAAACGAATTATTGTTATTAAAACAGTTACAAGAATTAGTGATAAGAAGCCTAAAAAAACAACTTTTCCTGCCTTCTTTCTACCCCAAACTTCACAAATTACATCAGTCATAGGGAAAGTTAAACACCACGAAACCGTAGCAGCTGTGACAGGTATTCCAATAAATAATCCTATTTTAGGTGCAGCTATTAAAGAAGTTATTAAACTAGCCAGAAAAGTAGTCGTTATTAACAGGAATTTAAAGTTGATTTCCATTAAAAGGAAAAGTTTATATAAACTTTTAAGAATTATTAACTACTGCAAGAAGTGATTAAAATGTTACAAAAACTACGACAAATAGGACTTACTGAGTATGAATCAAAGATTTATCTAGCAGCTCTTAAACAAGGAGCTAGTACAGGTTATAAATTAGCTCAAGTAGCTAAGATACCACAAGGTAAAGCTTATGAAGCACTATTACGACTAGAAGAAAAAGGATTTGCAGCAATAATACCGGTAAAACCTAAACTCTATAAAGCAATACAGCCAAAAATAGCTATAAATCAATTTATTACACATAAACTTAGTACATTACGATCTATTGAAGAAGATATTATAAATAAAGCAAAGGAAATAAAAACTCCTAAAGAATTTGTAGAGTCTATAACTATAACTGCTGGTTCTAAAAATATGTGGTCAATAACTCAACACTTCTATAAAAATGCACAAAAAGAGATTAAACTCATGATTACTTATGATATTTATCCATTTATAATGCGTCAGATGATGGAAGAAGCATTAAGTAGAGGTATTAAATTTAAAATCCTTGCAACAAAGATGAGTGATAAAGGATTAAAATGGATGAGAGAAGATATAGAAAGTGGTGCGGAAGTAAAATATTTTCCAGTAGAGGAGATAAGACTAACGATTGTAGATAGAAAAGAAGTATTACAAGGAATATTGAATCCAAGAGATCTACGAGATAGAGTAAATATCTATATTAGAAGTAAAGAGTTAGCAAAAGCTCTCAATATGTATTTTGAATCTATATGGAAGAAAGCTACTGATATAAGATAATACTATTTCATTCTTGCTTCTTATTCCAGGGATTGCTACTTCTGCCGTTTTGAATAGTCCCATTCTCACCATGTGAAGGTATAAAAGAGTTTTAAAAACTTTCTATTTAAGAAGAAATAAGCTCTGGTTTTATAATAGAAAGGTTTTTAAGGAATATAATAACTCTTAAATAGTACTTATGGAGTATAAAATGGTAGATAGATATTTAATTGAAACAGAATTTTATTTACCAGAAAACCAATTACCTAGATTCAAGAAAATTGGGTTAATAGAAGATCATTGGGTCTGTAAGAATTCAAAAGGAGATGGAATTTCTTTAGATCACTGGTCAAAGGATAATCCTATTTTTGCACAAATTGAAGAGGCTTTATCAAAACAAAGAACAATAGAGGGAGAAATTAAAAATAAATACGGAACAGTCCCTGTTAAAATGATAGTATACCCTGGAGCCTTTATTTTAAGCCAGATTAAAAAGGAATTTTTAGATGAATGTGATTTTTTAATAGATGACTCTGTTAAGAAAATCTTACCTGAAGTGTCTGACTGTAAATCAATAGGGGATAAGGTCCTTGTTGAAACTCCTAAAGGAATCAAAGAGGGATGGTTCTATCATGGATGCACTTATGGTTGTCTTGGATCTAATGAAGAGGCTATAATTTATCGCGGAGGATCAGGATTCTTAGGCACTGATAAAAATTTAATACAAATTATAGATGAAGAATAATTAACCTTCTTTTAATTCTAAATCGCCTTTTTTATTTTCAAAATTTTAAGAACATATAAGCCCTATGTCTTCTCCGCATGGTACTTGTTTTATGTTATCAAAATTTTTCCTTAATGCTGAAATAACTTTCAAATCAAATTTTTTCTCAAGATATGTTAATATTAGAATCCCATTAGGTTTAAGAACTCTTTTAGCTTCATCAACTGATTTTTTTAATTCATTGGAACTTTGCAACACGGTAAAAGAAAAAACCACATCAAAGACCTGGGATTTGAAAGGCAGGCTTTCAGATTCAGCCTGAACTACTTTTTCACCTTGCTCTTTAGCTATTTCTAACATTCCAAAAGAAATATCCATTCCAATTAAATTATCTAATTTCTTGCTCAACAAGCCAGTTCCACAGCCTAAATCAAGAGCAAGCTCCCAATTTTTAGGAAAGTATTGAGACATAATTTCATACTTCTCTTCCTGGATTCTATTGTATCTAGAATCATAGAATTCAGCAGATTCATCGTATCTTTTTCGAATAATCTCTTTCATATTAGAAATTTACTTAAAATGAACACTATATAAATTTACTTGATGGAAATATTAGTAGATACAAATGCATTAATTTATGCAGCTAGTAGCAAGATAGACATATTTACAGTAATCAGAGAAACCTTTACAGACGCTGAAATACTAATTCCTAAGGAAGTTATAGAAGAACTAAAAAAAATAAGAGAAGGTGCTAGAAAACTAAGTGATAAGAGAGCAGCTAGCTTAATTTTACAAATAATAAATAAGAGATACATTAAAAAAATCGAAATGGGCGAAGGTAACGTAGATGATTTACTGATAAAAGAAGCTTTAAAAAGAAAAGCAGCAGTCATTACATCGGATAAGAACCTAAAGCAAAAGCTTAAAAAAGCAAACATAAAAACAATTTATTTAAAACAAAAGAAAATACTAGAGGCTGATTAAAAATGTATTACCTCTCTAATATAAGCTCAGTAGTTAGAATAGATCCGAAAAATTTCGGTGAAAAACTGAAAGAATCCATCCTTAAACAGCTAAAAGATAGCTATGAAGGCAATATAGAAGAAACTTTAGGTAGAGTTATGAATATTTTATCCGTTAATAAGATAAGTGAAGGCAATATAATTCCAGGCGACGGTGGAATTTACTATAAAACTGATTTTACAGCAATAAACTACAAGCCTGAAATCCAGGAAATAGTAGAGGGAGAAGTAAAAGATATTGCTAAATTTGGAATATTTGTAGAAATAGGCCCTTTTGAAGGATTAATTCATATTTCTCAAGCAATGGATGAATATGTTTCTATAAACAAGCAAGGAGTTTTACAAGGCAAGGATTCAAAAAGAGTGCTGAAAGTAGGAGATAAGATTAGAGCAAGGATAATAGCAGTAAGTTTTAAAGATCCGACTAACCCCAAAATAGGTCTAACTATGAGACAGCCTTATTTAGGTAAGCTTGAATGGCTGGAAGAAGAAAGAGAAAAGGCTAAAAAAGAAGAAAAGAAAGAAGCTAAGAAAACCGAAAAGAAAAAATGAGAAAAGGACTAGAAAAAATCATACAAAAAAGTAAAGATTTAGGAAGAAAGACCTTAGATACTATCTCAAAACCCGAAGCACTCGTTGCTATCTCTGTAGGGTGTATGACGCCCGTAAACATATATTCAGCAACAGGAAATACTATTCTCTCTTTGGTAGGTGGCGGAAGTCTAGGGTTATTAAGTTATAAACCTGCAAAAAAGGTATTTAATTATCTTGAAAAAGAAGGTATACTTATAGAGGAAAATTATCAAAATGGTAATGAGAGCATGCAGCATATGTAAAAGACTAACAGTAAAAACCTGTCCTTATCATCCTGAAGCAAGATTAGTTGATAATTGGAAAGGAGAGATAATAGTACTTGATTGTGAAAAATCAGAGTTAGCAAAGAAATTAGGAATAGAGAAACCAGGGACTTATGCGTTGAGGTTGTAAGATGGAAATTAAGATTTTTGAACAAAAAGATAATCCTATATTGAATAGAACAAGAATTAAATTTGAAATTACTCAAGAAGGAAATCCAGTTCCTTCTAGGTTAAAAGTTATCGAACAATTAGCATCTAAACTTAAAAAAGACAAGAATCTTATTGTCATTAGGGAAATAAATCCTGATTTTGGTAGTTCAAACGTAGAAGGAGAAGCTATTTTATATTCTTCAAAAAAAGCTCTAGAGAAATTAGAGCCAAAATATACTCTAAAGAGACTTGAAGCCAAAGAAAAGAAGGTTGAGGAAAAACCTCCAGCACCAGCTGAAAAGCCAGAAGAGGCTAAGCCTGAAGAACAGGCAGCAGAAGAAGCTCCCGCAGAAGAGAAGCCTGCTGAAGCTTCAGAAACACCATCGGAAGAACCTAAAGAGGAACCTAAGGAAACAGAGGAGAAGAGTGAATAAGAATGGCAGACGAGAAACAGAAATCAGTAAAAAAATCAGATAAATACAAAATCGAGGGTGATAAATTAATTAGAGGAAGAACTTGTCCTAAATGTGGACCAGATGTTTTCATGGCAGAACACAAAGATAGGTTTTATTGCGGTAAGTGCCATTACACAGAATTTAAGAATCAATAGATTTTTAACATTTTATTGTCCTGTAATATCAGGTGAAATTATGTCAAGAATGGGTTTTAGATATGATTATGGGCTAGAAGATAGAGACCTAAAACTAGTAAAGCATATGGAGTTAGAAGTTAAAAAACTGAATAGCCTAATACAGGATTTTGCAGATTACTCAAAGGACTTATTTATAGATTTAGCAAGGGAAGCAGGGACTATAATAAAAATTGAAAAAAAAATGATACGTGGAGTTTCACCGAGAATTGAGCTAATACAAGAATCAAAGAAAGTAAAAATAGATGGCTCTATAAAAGAAGCATTAAGTCATATGCGTATAGGAGCACATGAAATAAATAGAATCACCACGAGGCTATTAGAGGAAGAAGAATTAAACTTAAGAATAAGTAAGAAAATAGAACGCGACCTTTCATAGCAATAATTTTTATATCTTTTGATTATAGCATATTCAATATGTTATGTTTAGGTATAGAAAGTACAGCTCATACTTTTGGGATAGGAATAATAGATGATAAAGGTAAAGTTCTTGCTAATGAGAAATCTACTTTCACAACAGATAAGGGTGGAATTCATCCTAGAAAAGCAGTCGAGCATCATTTATTATTCTACGAATTTGTCCTGGAAAGAGCCCTAAAAGCAGCTAAAGTTAAACCAAAGGACGTAGATTTAGTTGCTTTCTCTCAAGGACCAGGTTTAGGAGGATGCTTGAGAGTAGGTGCTGCAGCAGCTAGAGCAATTAGTACTATTTGTAAAGTGCCTCTAGTTGGAGTTAATCATTGTATTGCTCACATAGAAATAGGAAAGCAAACTTCAGGATTCAAAGATCCTATTACATTATATGTTTCAGGAGCAAATACTCAAATTTTAGCATATGCAGCAGGAAGGTACAGAGTATTTGGCGAAACACTTGATGTAGGCGTAGGAAACTTCCTTGATTCTTTTGGAAGAAGCCTTGGTTTAGGATTTCCTGCGGGACCAAAGATAGAAGAGCTAGCAAGAAAAGGCAAAAAGTACATTGAATTACCTTATACAATTAAAGGAATGGATTTTGCTTTCTCAGGCATTCAGACTAAATTAGATAATTTAGCAAAATCTGGAAAATATACTAAAGAAGACTTATGTTATTCTGCTCAGGAAACTGTTTTTGCCATCATGACAGAAGCCACAGAAAGAGCAATTGCTCATATAAACAAAAAGGAAATATTGTTGACAGGAGGAGTAGCTGCTAATAAAAGATTAGCTGCCATGCTAGAAAGAATGTCTAAAGACAGAAATGTGAAGTTTGCAGTAGTTCCTTTTCCTTTGGCGTGCGACAATGGAGTGATGATAGCTTGGCAGGGAATTATCGAACACAAAGCAGGAAGAAGCCATAAAATAGAGGAAACTAGAATTGATCAGAAGTGGCGTACAGATGAAGTAGATATCCCATACATTAAATCAGAATAAGGATAGCACCCACGACTACTAATACTGTAGCAGATAAATACAGCATTAACTCTTCTCTATTAAACTTTTCACATATTATTGAAGGTCTTAATTTTGTGATCGTAAATACCAAAAAGAACACGATTAGAGGACTTATAGAAGCTAAAGCTACAATTAAAGAAACGGAATGCTTTGATATTGCATAGAAATATATACTTAAATTAGCAAATGCAAGAAAGTTGTTAAGGACAATATGTTCAGCTCCCTTTTTATATTTACTCATAATGAACGGGTGATGGAATATAAAAATAACACCTGCTACAATAAAGTAACCATAAAATACCCAAAATAGAAGGTTGAATACATCGTAGACTCCTAAACCACTTGAAAATTTAACGAAAATGTCTCTAATAGACCTAAAAAACACACTTACGAGTATTAATAAAACTGGAAAAGTTAGTTTATATTTTACTCCTTTCTTGTAAGCTATTAATATTGCACCTATAACTAACACAACAATACCTAAGTATTGAAGGAAGGTTAACTTTTCACCTAATACTAAAAAAGAGATTAAAGTAACGAATAGAGCACGTAGGGGAAATAGAGGAACCAAAATTGATACCCTTTCTTTTTGAAAAGCAGAGTAATAAAATATTACTGCTATTGCATATATTGCTCCAGCTAGAATTAATATTACTCTTGCTAAATTTGGTACTGTAAAAACAGCACCCTTAACAACTGCTATGATTGAAAATAATAGAAACAATACAAATCCAGAGATGGTAGTACATACTAACGGATCCTTAAGTTCACCATCAATAACATGTTTGTCAATTATATCTATTATAGCCCAGATAAAAGCAACAGCTATTGGATAAATTACCCAACTCATACTTTGAACCTCAAGATAGCGGCAATACCCCCTAAGTTATCTATTTTCTCCATAGAGGGACTAGAGCCAATTATAGTACTTTCACCATTTATGTTCTTAACAAGACTCATTAGTTCTTCAACTGATTTTCTATTAGAGTCGAAGTATTTCTCAGAGATTAGCAAATCTTTTACAGCACCATATTCAATTGCCTTCTTTACATTTAAAATGCCATAAACACCCATATCCTTATCTATCTCTTTAGTCAGTATACTTATTAATTTCTTTTCCTTATTTTCCTTATTTTCCTTAGCTATTTTTTTTATTTCACCAGAACCTATCAACTCCTTTATCCCATATTTAGAACCAGAACTAACCTTTTTAGTTCTTAACGTATCTTTCAAATCAGGAGCTTTTTTAGCTAAGCTATCTGCCAGTTTTTGATTTAGATTTGAAGGACTAGCGACAATTATAACATCTGGCTTTAACTCCTTGCTTAAGTCCATTAATGTTTTAGATACATTACCTATATCGAAATTAGGACAATCAAAATAGTTCGGTTTAGAAGTGCTTATTTCAGCTATGTGTGCTTGTTTATCATCAATCACGCATGCAAGAATCTTAGCAGAAAAGGACTTCTTACTAGCTTCCTTTAGCAATTCTATTTGTTTATCTGTAAATTTCTTTTCTAATTTTAGAGTTTTGTCAATATCTACTAGAAAAGAATGAAATTTTCCAGTAGGGATATTCTCATCAGAAGAATGAACAATTTTTCCCTTTAACTTTAAAGAAGAACCTTCTAAGACGATTTCAGATAGTTTTATAGTCATAAAAACTGATTTTTTTACAACCTTTTTTTTATCTCTCCCCTTCGAAAGGTCTATTTTTCTTGTAGTTCTAGTAGAAATTAGGTCTCCTTTTTCTAGTACTTGTTCCAAATACCAGAGGTCTTTTTTGTCGGTTATCTTTACCTTGCCTACTTTTTGAGACGGTTTTAATAAGAGGAGTTTCATTATTATAAAGCAAGATTTATATATTTTTAAATGTAATGTTAATAAGTAATGCTAAGTAAGAAAGCTCAAGGAACTTTCTCCGGTGGAGCTATTGGTGGAACGGTTATAATTATTGTTTTACTAACCTTTATTTTAATATATATAGCAGTTGTGCCTTCCGAATACAAAGAGGAATTTAACTTAACACCTACACCTCCTGCTGATTATGTTGTTCTAGAGGAACATCCAGGCAGATTGTTCATAGAAGATGAAGATAGTTCAAAGACGGAGTTTAATACCGTTTCTATAGAAGATGTAGTATTAGATAACACTCCAGAACAAGAAAGTACCCTATTACTACCTCAAGGAATCGTAAAAAAGTCGTTATTTTCAGCAGATATCCTAACATTTAGTTTTGATGTGGATGACCTAGATGCTATAAATAAGATTTATTTGAGTGCTAATATTATAGACAAAAGAGGTTCAGGTTTAGTTATAGTAAAACTAAATGGAGTTACCATTTATGAAAGCGAAGAGCCTATAAATAAAAATTTAAAAATAACACTGCCAAGACATTATTTGTTAGAAAGTAATACGATAAAAATAACAACATCTTCACCAGGATGGATGTTTTGGACTGTTAATTCTTATGTGCTTTCAGATATATATGTAATAGAAGATCTTTATTCTGAGGACGATGCAAAGGTAAGAAGAATAGTTTTTATAAACAGTGAAACCTTAGCCGATGCTAAGTCTATAAAGTTTTCAGCTTATCCGAAAAGGATATCAGATGAAGACAAAGAAGTAAATATAAATATAAATGGTAATACTATCTATAGTGGAGTGCCAATTTCCAATTCCGGTATAGACATAGAAATTTCTAAAGAACATTTTAAATCTGGAACAAATAACATCGAATTTGAAGTAGAAAAAAATGGAAAGTATGAATTAATTTATATGGATTTATTATTCAAAACAGTAGAAGTCAAGGATGAAGGCATGGTTAAATATACCTTTTCTATCAGCGATAAACAATGGGAGAAGGTAGAAGATAGTAGATACGAATGTGAACTATTTGCTTCGAAAACAAGCGGAGATAAGTCAATAAATATAGAACTTAACGACAATGTGTTAAGATACAGCTTTGATAATAATTACGAGATAAGTAGAGATGTTTGTGAGTTTTTAGAGCGAGAGGACAATGAAATAACTATAACTCCTGACGAAGAAGTTTACCTTAATGTTATAAAGATAACCATTCAGAACAAATAAATGCTCTTTTTATTTATAACTACTGAATTATAAACAAACAACGAAAGTTTAATATATTATTTTTGTCTTCTTTTATATAAAAATAGGTGAAACAATGGAAACCAAAAACTTACTAGCTGTTTTGGCGATAGGAGTATTTTTTATAGGAATAGTATTATTCTCAGGTTGTTCGGGGTTAACGACTCATACAGAATGTAATGATGAAGGAAAATGTGTAGACGTTGAGGGAATAGGCATAGGTCAATGTACTGAAGATGCAGATTGCGTTAATGTTTCTCATTTAGAGTGTAATGATGAAGGAAAATGTGTAGAAGTAACAGGTAGTGGAGACGACGAATGTGAGACTGATGATGATTGTGTAACTACTGTAACACATAAAGAATGTGTAGATGAAGTCTGTACTGAAGTAGAA
>CP070803.1:449615-469608 GCA_020343615.1 Candidatus Woesearchaeota archaeon
TTTAGTTTTTGCTTAAATATTTTAGCTCTAATATTTTCAATATAGAAAATAATTATTTAATGAAAATATCGAATTTTGACCAATTTTTCGCTCAGAACCCTACCCTTACATGTCAAAATACCCTTAGAATGGCATTTTCAAAAGGTTTTTATAGAAAAGTAGACATAATATGGATTGTAAGGAATTAGTCTTATATATAAAAACGCTATAGGTGGTTTAATTGTGGATATATTCAAGAGATTAGAAGCGGAACTTAGAATAAAAAGAAAGTCACAGAGGACTATAGATAACTATCTAATAAATGTTAAACAGTTTCACAAGTTCATAGAAAAAGATCTAGATAAAGTTACTGAAGATGATATTAAACAGTATATTAGTTATTTAATGTCTAAGAAATATTCTGCTTCAAGTATTAATATAGCATTAGCTTCTTTGAGATTCTTATATGACAAAGTTCTCAAGTTAAACATAATGTCCGAGATAGAATCCCAACCTATTGGAGATAAATTACCTACTATTCTATCAAAGGATGAAATAAAGAGGCTATTAGGTGCTCTAAATAACAAGAAACATAAAATATTGTTAAGTTTAATGTATGATTCAGGCCTTAGAGTGTCTGAAGTTGTCTCATTAAAAAAAGTTGATTTAGAGTTAGATGATAATTCGATTATGGTAAAAGGTGGTAAAGGTAATAAGGATAGATTAAGTCGTTTATCAGATATTCTTGTTAAACAATTAAGAGAATATTTACCAAAAACAGGAGAAAGTCCTTATGTTTTTCCTGGAAGAAATGGTCATATAAGCGTATCTCTCGCTCAGAAAATAATGAAGCAGACTGCAAAAAAAGCAGGAATAAAAAAGAATGTTTATTGCCATACCCTTAGGCATTCCTTTGCTACACATTTATTAGAAGACGGTGTAGATATAAGAATAATACAGAAGTTATTAGGTCATTCTAGGTTAGATACTACTCAGATCTATACAAACGTTTCAACAAAACAACTAAAAAAGGTAAAGAGCCCTCTAGATTCTATATAATTTATAAAAATTTGATTAATAATCGAAAGTTTTAATCGCTAATCGTGTTAAACATGTTTAAACACGTAAAACACGTTCTTTCCGTCTCTCACTTTTTCTAAAAATCCTTCTTCATATAGTCGATTTAACTTCAAAGATGCATTTGACCTAGAAATTTTTAGCTTAGACGCAGCCTCATTTGCACCCGTTTGTTTAACCTTTTCTACGTATTCTAAAACTTTTTTATCTTTTTTTGTTAATTTTATTTTTTGTTTTTTCTCTTTTTTTGGACCTTCGTCTTCTACTTTTCTTAAACGTATATCTATATCATCTACTCTTTTATTTAAATTTTCTAATTCTCCTTTTGTGGCGTTATATAGCTGCTCGTTAATGATTTTTGCCTGTGTTAGAGGGTGATTTTCGAGTTTTTTCTGCATTTCTCTCCATTCTTTAAGAATTTGGCTCTCCTTGTCCGTTTTTTCTTTCTTCTTTTCCTTGGTCTTAAGTAGACTCTTGAGTTTCTTAATCACTCCCATCGTTTTTATTATATATTAAACATGTTTAACATATAAATGTTGTGTTTAACACGTTTAACACGTTGCTCGCCCTGATGTGTTTAACACGAAAACGTGTTTAAACACGTTTTTGATGAAAATCCGTTAATTATTTTCCATATTGAATAAAATAAAAACATAAAAATTTGCCATTTTGACCCCTAAAAAAAGTGAGAGTTTAGTAAGAATAAAAAATTATTCAGTAAGATTTTTAAGAATATGGTGAGAAAAAAAGTGATAGATATTATGGAAACCAATGATTGTATAACGACTAGACGCTCTGTTAGACGGTTTTTAGATAGAGATATTAGTGAGGAAACTATAAAAAAAGTGATAGATGCAGCTAGATATGCTCCTTTTGGAGGTCCACCAATAAAAGGACCGCAGTTAAGAGAGTTTATAGTAATTAGAGATAGTGAAACAAAGAAAAAGCTAGCTTTAGAGTATGAAGACAGGCAATTTGTAGCCTCCGCCCCTGTTATTATTGCCTGCTGTGCAGATAAAATGAGAGATCCGGAGTATAAGGAATTTCAAGTAACAGTAGGTGTAGGAGTACAGAATATGTTGCTTACTGCTCACGATTTAGGCCTTGGAGCCTGTTATATTACTGCATTTATTCGTCATGAAGAGCATCAGGAGGATAGGTTAAAGCTAATAAAATCCCTTAATTTGCCTAATAATATTGAATTAATAGGCTTAATTGCTCTAGGTTGGCCTGATCCTTCAGAAGAATTAGATAAAAAAGAGCTAAGAGAGCTCAAAGATATAATACATTTCGAGAAGTATTAAAATGGAATGTAGTATTGGATGGATAAAAACGAGAGGAGGCTTCCTTTTATTCAAAAGTAGAGAGATTAATGATAGAACACCTATATTATTTAATTTCATTAAGAAAAGTAAGGATTACATTAGCTTCGAGGACAAAAATGTTAGTGGTTCCTGGTTTGGCGTTAATAAAAAAGGCATAGGGATAGCCTCTGCAATAGCTTCCTATAGGGGATCTTCTAAAGACAGTAAATGTACGAATATAGACTTCAAAATTAACAAAAGCATATTAAATAAGGCAAAATCAGTAGAGGAAGCTACACAAGAATACCTTAAAATAGCAAATAAGGACAACTTATGTAATTCATATGATATTATAATTGGTGACAAGAAGCATGCAAATATCATTGAAATACTTCCTAATAAAACAAATATAACTACGTATTACGATTCTGTGTTCAGAACTACTCATCTCTTAAATATGAAAGAGTATAAAAAGCATAGAAAGCAGTTAGATAGATCCAAAGCTAAGCTGAGGAAAGTTATAGAACTTACCAAAAAGGTAAAAACGCCAGATGATGTTGTAAGTATACTAAATTTCCATCATAAGAATGGATTGAAGGACGTTCGAAGGCAGCATTACGGTTCAGATGTAGGTTCTGTTTCAGCTGAATGGAAGAATAATGAAGTTGTCCTGTATCACGTACTTAATAAGTAAAAGATGGGATGTACTATCGGTTGGATAAGAACGAAAGAAGGATACATACTATTCAAGAATAGAGACCTCAATATAACTAATCCTATATTCTCTAATTTCATACGAAAAAGCGATTCATACGTCAGCTTCGAGGACAGGAGATTCAAGCAGGGCTTATGGTTTGCAATAAATAACTATGGTATTGGTATGGCTTGTGCTGATGGTCCTTACAAAGATTGCCCTAGTGGCTTTATGGGGGAGGATTTCAAGAAAAAACTGAATAAGGCTGTTTTTCTTAGAATCACAAAGGATAAGATAACATCAGCAGACGAAGCTACAATAGTGTATAAAGATATATTCTATAAATACCAGGTTGGAGGTTCCTTAACTGTATTAATTTGTGACAGAAGGAAAGCCAATGTCTTGGAACTGACTTCTGAAAAAGCAAATGTAACTACTTATCACGATTCTGTGTTCAGAACCAACCATTTCTTGAATATGAGGGAGTATAATAAATACAGTCCTGCTTTGGAGAGGTCTAAAGTAAGGTTAAACAAGACTGCTGAATTTGCTGAAAGTGTAAGGAAAGCTGAGGACGTCCTTGCTATGCTGAAATCGCATTCCAGGAATGATAGAGAGAGCATATGCAGACATGGTAAGAGCATTACCATGGGTTCTGTCTCAGCTGAGTTGAAGAACAAAGGTATAGATATATTTTATTTCTTAAATAGATGGCCTTGTCAGGCAAAGGAATACAAAAAGGAAGTAATAACATGGTAAAAATAGCTAAAGCAGATCAGCCATTTATTCAGTTTGGTTTAGATATACTACAAGATTTAGAGTCGTGTGCCCAAAGCCCGGAATTAGTTGTAGTAGGAAGAATAAACAATAAACCTGATTTAATTTTCGCAGGAAGAATATGGGATGCTATATATGATATAAGTGAATATATAATGGAAGCGAAGGATAATAAGAAAGCTCTTAAGTACTATATAATATCAAATACTACACCGGTAGGTGTAAGAATATTCGAACCAATAGGATATAAGAAAAGGCGAGGTAGCTAAATGGAACCTAAAGTAATTAGAAAAAATCAGATATTTAGTACTAAAAGGGACCCTATGACGATTTTTCCTTATAAAATAAATCCTGAATTCAGTGCTGCTCTAATAAAATTAGATGGCATTCATGGACCAGTTATGTGCAAAGGAGAGGATAGGATATACTTTATCTTAGAAGGTGAGGGAAAATTCATCATAGGTAATGCGGAAGTCAATGTGGAAAAAGAGGATTTGGTGTTTATTCCCATGAAAACTCCTTATGATATAATGGGAACGATGAAATATTTGTTAATTTGCTCTCCCGAGTTTGATCCTAAGGACGACGTGTGGTTAGAAGATGAGGGTTAAGGAAACCAGACAAATGAAATTTAGGCAATTATCGACTAAGGATTCTGAAGATATCCTAAAACTTGAAGAAGAAATGTATTGGTTGGGCAAAAAATGGCACACTCTTTGGAAAGAAGAAGGTGAACAAAAATTTAGAGAATCAATAAATGATTATTTAACGAACTTTCCATCTGGATGTTTCGGACTATTCGATGAAAGAGAACAATTACTGGGTGCTATAATCTTCACTAAGCTCTCTACAATAAAAACAATTCCATATATCCACCGATTCGATGATTATTTTGAAAAAGAAGGGGGCATTGCTTACGTTCAAATATTTGTGATTAAGGATAATAGTAATGAACTTGCTGAGAGAATGTATAGACAAGCTAATAAAATAGCTAAGAACATAAATTGTAATAGAATTTCAGTTGTTATATACTCTTCCCCAGTTGAAGAGAGTATATTAAAAAAGCTCGGTTATACAATTGAACAGGATAATTTAAAATGGGAGATATACCTGAATAAATTCGTAGATTGTAAAATCTATACAATTGAGGTAAAAAATGGCTGAGTTTAAAGTTTTAGTTGAAGGTTATGCTAGAAAAGAGGATGGCTGTAGTTATGTATCTTCAACAACTACGCTAATTAAAGAAAATGGATTAAATATAATCGTTGATCCTGGAATGAACAGAGAACTACTATTAGAATCGTTACAGAAAGAAGGATTATCTACTAAAGACATAAATTATGTAATATTAACGCATTATCATATAGATCACTCTGCTCTTGTGGGAATTTTTGAAAATGCTGAGATATTGGACGATGGAGAGATTTATTCATTCAAAAGTACAATTAAAAATCATGACGGTAAAATCCCGGGAACAGATATTGAGATAATTGGGTCTCTTGGTCATGCTATGTTTCATTGTTCACTTATAGTCAAAACGGAAGATTATGGAACTGTAGTAATTGCTGGAGATGTTCTTTGGTGGAGAGAAACAGAAGAACAAAAAACAGATAAAAAAAGCTTAATAGAACACAAAGATCCTTTTGTTAAAAATGAAGAACAATTGATAGAAAGCAGAAAAAAGATCATAGATCTAGCTGATTACATTATTCCAGGTCATGGTAAGATGTTCAAGGTGGAAAAATGACTGAGATTAAAGTACTAATTGAAGGTTATGCAAAAGAACTTAAGAAGGGATGGGTAGCAAGTTCTACTACTTGTTTGATTACTACAGAAAATAAGAAAATAATTACTGATCCAGGTTGCAATCGTGAAAAATTATTAAAAGCACTAGCTAAAGAGGGCTTAAGTACGAATGATATTAATTATGTTTTCTTGTCTCATTGTCATCCTGACCATATTTTGCTTGCAGGCATTTTTGAAAAAGCAAAATTCATAACATTTGATACTAATTTAATGTATGATAAAGATCTTATGCTTGAGTTTGACAAACACGTGTTAGGAAAAGATATTGAAATTATTGAGACACCAGGACACGTGCTTGAACACCTCTCGCTTTTAGTCAATACTCCTAAGGGGAAAATAGCAGTTGCTGGAGATGTTCTTTGGTGGGTTGATGGAGAAGACCAAGTAGTTGATATTAATCAAAAAGATCATTCGCAAGCAAAAGGAATGGATATGGACAAATTAATTGAATCTCGTAAGAAACTACTAAAAATGGCTGATTACATTATTCCAGGT
This sequence comes from Candidatus Woesearchaeota archaeon, assembly GCA_020343615.1. Lineage (GTDB taxonomy): Archaea > Nanobdellota > Nanobdellia > UBA10117. The sequence continues at coordinate 455,748 of CP070803.1, forward strand.
CATGGTAAGATGTTCAAGGTGAAAGAATGTTAGAGAATTACGTGGGTATTCTAGCAATAGCAGCAACCTTTTTTGGTGTTATGATGTCAATAGCATATTTCCCACAAACATATAAGATGTTTAAGAGAAAGAGTTCGGCTGATGTTTCAATAATAAGCTTTTCTATACTCCTTCCAGGACTCTTGGTGTGGCTTATGTATGGAATAAGTCTTAGTAATATGCCTCTAATAATTGCAAACACTATCGCCATAATTGGAGATGTTTCTGTTATTATAACTTATTTTAAGTATAAGGTTGAGAAATGATAGAAATGACAATTGAAGAAATGATAGAAAGGGCTAAACAATTACAAGCAGAAGGTAAAAAATGGCATTTTCACATGTTAACTCCGGATTGTATGTTTAATGAAAATAAAACTAAGAATGCCTTTGTTCTTGAAAATGAAACAGATGAGGAATCTTATGTTAATTATTCAGATGATCGACATATGAGAGAAGGGCAAATGTTGGTAAAAATGTTACACGGTAATGCTATTCTTGGAACAGATTCTTTATCTTCTCAAGAAAATGAAAAACTTAAAGATATTCTACAGAAGGCAAAGGAATATAATGATAAGGAAATACATTGGCACCATCATATGCTTTTTCCAAATTGTATTTATAATAAACACAGGGGAAAATACTGTATAATCTTTGAGGATCCTAATACAAATAAACTTACTGAATTAGTTTATGATGCTGAACCTCAGGATGATTTAAGAAAGATTGAGGTTTTATTTTATAAGCAAAAGGAATAAAATGGTTGATTTAGATTATATAAGATTAAACGTGGCATTTAAGCCGCCTGAAGAGGTTATAGAAAAGGCAATAAATCTAAGCCAAGAAGTCAGCAAAAACAAGGAAGTGTTTTTTATTCTTGATGGCATTCAATTCCACCCTCACATAACTATTTATTCTCCTAAATTCCCAAAATCAAATCTAAACAAGGTTCTAGAGATTGTAGAAGAGATTGCTAAAAATACATCTAGGGTTGAGTTTCAAGTTAAGAATATAAGAGTCTATAAGAGATTTATTAGTGTAAACTTTAATTATTCACTTGATGTCAAGAGTCTTCATGAAGAGATTGTCGCGAAGCTAAATCCCTTGAGGGAAGGGTGTATAAGAAAGGAATATGAAGAGGGTTCAGACTATCACATGAAATTCAGCTCAGAACAAAAGGAAAACATAAAGAAATATGGCTACCCGGAGTCAATGAATCTATATAAACCTCATCTGACAATTATCCGCCTAAAAGAGGAATCCTTAGCAGGAGAGGTAGTAAAAAGTATTAAATGGGATATCCCTCAGTTTATAGTTGATAAGATAGCTGTTTATGAGATGGGAGAACACGGAACCTGTAGAGCATTAGTTAAGGAGTTTAATTTAAAATGAAAGTTAAAGAAGCTATAGAAAAAAGAAGAAGCATACGAGCGTACACAGATAGAACAATAGATAAAGAGACAATCAATGAACTACTTCAGGCTGCTAGACTAGGTCCATCTGCTTATAATGCACAACCATGGAAATTTATGATTATTAATCAAAAGGAAACTATTTCAAAACTTAAAGAAAATAATGTATTTGTACAGGATTTTGTTTATACTGCTCCTTTAATAATTATCTGCTGTGTATCAGATGAATATCCTGAAAGAGCAAAAGAGTATGTTAATACAGGAAAATTAAGTTTTGGAGATATGGGGCTTTCTAGTCAAAACCTAGTACTAAGAGCCACAGAACTGGGAATTGGAAGCTGTTACATTGGCTTGCTTGACAGAGCAAAGATTAAAACTATTCTAGATATCCCTCAAAATTATGATGTTACTTACGCTATTGTATTAGGCTATCCTGCAGAAGATCCTGATCCAAAACCTAGAAAAGAATTAAAAGACATTGTTATAGGTGAATTGTAAATGAAACAGGAAAAACAAATAATCAGCTATTGTGGAATTTGTTGTTCTTTATGTCCGGGATACAGATTTAAAACTTGTCCGGGATGTACTGGAATAAGCAGATGTAAAATCATTCAATGTGCTAAATCTAAGAATATAAGATACTGCTTCTTATGTAAAGAATTTCCTTGTAAATTATTTGAGGAAGGCTTTGACTGGAATCTTGATGAGATTGAGATTCTTAAAAAATATAAACTAGGAACAGTTAAATGGACTCCATACAGCAAGGAATATATTAAATTATTTAAGTTGAGTAATATTCAACCTTTTATCAAAGGTAAAAAGAAAAATGAAACTCAAAGTTAATCCGCCATACAAACCATTGGTCCAGATGCATGTTTGCTGTGGAGTGTGCTCTTTCTTATGGGTTCTTCATAGAAGAGGTTACTGGATTGACCAAGAAGAAATTGCTCAAGCATGCAACTTGTATATTCTTAAGAAAACTGCCAATTTGTTCAAATTAAAAATGAAAATTACAAAGTCGGCAAAAAAGGAAGGAGTAAATTTTGATAAATTTCATAAAGATGCAAATAAACTACTTAAGAAAAAGAAAATACCACTAAAAATGGAGAAGTACTCTATAAGTCAAATAGAAGATCCGAAGAAATTTATTATAAAACATCTGAAAAGTGGGGAAGATGTTATGGTTAATTTTGCGTGTAAAGCACTTCAATTAACATGTCCTTCTGCCCATATTTGTGTTATTGCTGAATTCGATACAAAAAATAATATCCTTACTTTAGGCGACTCAAGCTGGACGCGCCCAAAATACTGGAAGGTTAAATTAGATAAAATGGTGAAGGCTATGGATAAAAAACATGATGGCCGTGAAAGAGGATTCTGGGTGATTTCTGAAAAATGAAAGTAGAAATTAAGCCAAAATATTTTCCTTTAATTCAGAAACCTATGATGTGTTGTGTTACTTGCCTGCAAATGATTTTATTCAGACACGGTTATAAATATACTCAAGATTATATTGCTAAAGGAATAGGTAAGTATCCAAGATATAAAACAGTAGAGAGCGCTGATAAAATTAATTCTTTTTTTGAAAAGGAAAAATTGCCTTTTAAGGTTGAAGCATTTAAGATATCTCAAATTAAAGATCCTAAAGAATTTATAATTAATAATCTAAAGAAATCTAACGACGTCTGGGCTGAATCTTGTAATAAACCTCTGCATAATTCAGAAAGTGGCCATGATATTTTAATACAATCTATTAAAGATACTACTCTTACTGTTGTTGATCCTTTAGGTAGAAGGGATCAGATTTATACAGTAACTTTAAAAAAATTAACAGATGCTATGGATAAAAAACATGATGGCCGTGAAAGAGGTTTTATGGTAGTGGATAAAAAATGAAAATAAATGTTCCGTTGTTTAAACAAAGCAAAAAAAATGCATGCGGTCTAACTACATTTAGAAGTATTCTAAAATATAACGACCTTGATTTTTCTGAAGAAGAATTAGAAAAAAAGGTAGATGGATTAAAAAACGAAGAAGGTTATCAAGGTGCATTATCTATTAATATGGCAACTTTTGCTAGAACTCTTGGATTTAAAATCAATATTTATATCTATAATTTAGAGATAATAAAGCCGGAATGGATTAACCTCTCCAATGAAGAATTAATAGAGAACTTAAAAAAAGAATATCCTGCTCGTAAGCAACTAAGTAAGGAAATTATTTCTGCTATGATTGATTTATTAGAAGCTAAAGAGAATATTAGAATAAAATACCCTTCCTTAAATGACTTAAAAGAATATATTGACAAACAAATTCCTATTTTAATTAGTGTTAACGCGGGAATATTTTATGAAGATAACACTCTAAAAAAAGAAGGCCATTATCTAATTGTAATTGGGTATGAAAATGATGAATTCATAATTATAGATCCTAACCATACTGAAGAAAAAAGAATAAAAAAAGATAAATTGTATCTTGCTTGGTGTATAAACGCTATTGAGTCTACTGATTATCTCTTAGCAATAGAAAAATGAAAATTCCATTTTATCCAAATGCTCCAGACTGGCTTCATTGCATGCAAGCCTGTGCTAAGATGATTCTAAAGTATCATTTTCCTGAAAAGGACTTTTCCTTTGATGAACTTGATAACATGATGGGCGTCAAAAAGGGAAAGCTTGTAACCATCCCTCAAGTTATAGTGGCTTTAGATAAACTTGGTCTAAAATGTAAGTATGTAACGAAACTAGGAAATGGAATTACTTACGCAGAATATTTAGAAATGGGTATGAAAAAATACTTTGAAAAAACCTTAGGAGAATCAGCAGTTGAAGTTATAAGTCCTGAAGTTCAGATACAATTTTCTAAGGAAGCATATAATAAGGGCTTAGTAGAAGAGAAAAGAATATCTTTTCAAGATTTAAAAAATTATTTTGATAAAGGCTGTCTTATTTTAGCAATAGTTGATTTTAATAAATTAAATAATACTCAAAAAGATTTTCTTGGGCATGGCGTTTTAATAACAGATATAAATGAATTTATTCATTTTCATGATCCTGGAGAACCTCCAACTCCAAATAGAAAATTAGATAAAGATTTTTTTATGACTATTTTAAATGATTCTACCAAAGAAAAAAGTATATTAGTTGTTTTTGGTAAGAAAAATGAAAGATAAAAAAGACCTTGCTGCTGAAATATATGATATAATTTATTCAGAACTTACAAATCCTAAAATCACTGAAAAAGAGGTAGAAATAATCAAATCTGAAATAAAACCAAAAGGAAGAATTTTGGATTTGGGTTGTGGTACGGGAAAGCATTTGATACCTTTACTAAAATCAGGCTACGAAGTAATAGGATTGGATATTTCAAAAGATATGCTTAGGGTTTTAAAGAAAAAAGCAGCTAAGGATAGACTAAAACCTAAACTCATTCATGGAGAGATTAACAAAATAAAAGGAGAATCTTTTGACGGTATTATTTGTTTTGGAAATGCTTTTTGTGAAATTGCCAAGAATGAATCTAAAGCTAAAGAGACTTTAAAAATAATTTTTAATTCTCTTAATAATAAAGGTAAATTAATAATAGAAGAGACTGACCCTGAAACTTTTAATTTTTCTGATTTCGAATATAATTCTAAAGCAGATATAAATGGTAAGACATATGAAACGGTATTTAAGGCAATAGAATTTAAAGAAGAAAATAATGCATTTGTCGCTGAAGAAACAATTAAAATAAAAGAGAATAATAAGATTATAGATGAAATAAAGCAAAGATTTGAACAAAAGTGGTGGTTTAAAAAAGACTTAGAAAAGTTATGTAGGGAAGCTGGCTTTTCGAAAGTTAAATTTTATGATAAAGCATTTTCTCAAGAATATTTAGATATAAGCAGTATGGTTCTGGTGGCTGAAAAATGAAAGATGATTTGGGTCTAAATAGTAAATTTTACGCAAAAGAGGATTTTAAGGAATATCTTGAAAAAGGTGCTGACTATTACAAAAAATATCCTGATTGGGAGAATATCCTAAAACACGTTGACATTGATTTGCAATTAGACTTCTTAAAAAAATGTTTTAAAAGAAATTTAGTTGAAAACAAAGAACTCACCTTTGAAGATTTAGAATCTTTTTTCAAAAATAAATGTCTTATTGTACCGTGCATAAATAGAAATGTATTAAAAAACAAGGAAGGTTTTGTAGGACATTTTGTATTAATAACTAACATTGCGGAGGATTATGTTGAATTTCATGATCCAGGTCTTCCACCAATTCAAAACAGAAAAGTTGGTAAAGAAGAATTTATTAAATCATTTTATGATCCTAATACTGCTAGATGGGCATTGGTTGTTTCAGGTAAGAAAAATGATAAGAATTGATTGTGGGGATCTTTTGAAATATTGCTCTCTAGAAGAACTTAAGAAAAAGATTGAGACTACTCCTTTCCATATTGCAACACAGTTAAATAGAATCAATCTCACTACTTGCCTTAAATTTAAAGAAGGGAGATTAAAGTTAAAAGAGTTCTATTCGATGCCTTTTGAAAAACAGCGTGAGTGCCTTTTTGAAACTTTAATTAAAGAATTTCATGTATCTGAAAAATATGCTTCTCCAATGTTAAATATAAAACGTGAAGCTTTCGTACCTAAGGATAAACAAATCCTAACTTACTGGAATGATATAACATGGATTGAAGGTTTGTTTGGAATGACCCCTCCTTGGTTCTCTTGTATTGCTGCAAGTTTCCTAGAATTGAATCCTAAAAAAGAAGTTTTGGTAATTGGTTTTGGAAATGGTGCATTATCTGCTTATTTTTCAGAGTTATCTAAAAAGGTTTTTGCAATTGAAGTTAATAAGAAGTATTTAGAAAAGGGGAGAGCAATAATAAATGAATTAGGCTATAGAAATATTGAAACTAAGTTAGGTGACGGTACATATGGCTGGGAAGGTAAAAAATTCGATGCTATTTGGCCTACTTTAGCAACAAAGACTATTCCCAAAGAATGGATTTCACAATTAAAGGAAGGGGGAATCTTAGGGTTGTTTCTTCCACTATCTGAAGAAGAATTTGCTTATGCTTATCAAAATTTTACTTGGTGGAAATATGACAATTATGAAAAATATATGGAAGAGTGGTGGCATAGCTTACAGGTAAAAATATTCAAGAAAAAAGATGGCAATCTTATTGAAACAAAAGTGATGTATAACTTAATGAATCTGCCTATATATAATAAAGAATTTGGTTCAGTTGAAGAAAGTCCTTGGATTGAAACCTTTGGTGGGAAAGAAAAAGAAATCTTAAATTTTCTAAGAAAATAATAAGTTGTTTCTGGTAAAAAATAATCAAATATCTCTTTCTAGGGTTAAATAATAGTCCTCAAAACCGTTTTTTCTATAAAAATTAATTGCTCCTTTATTGTGAGCAAATGCTGATAACTTTACTCTCTTGATACCTTTATCTCTAAACCACTTAAAAGACTCTTCAACTAACTTTGCTCCTATTTTCATGCTTCTATACTCCTCAAGAACAAGCATATTCTCAATCTCAGCAAATTGTTTTATGGTTCTGTAAGAATCCGGCTCAGTTATACCTCCTACTATATATCCAATGATATTATTATCAACTACTGCAACTATAGCAAAACTGTTTTCTTCTGTAATTTTTTTCTTAAAATAATCGGTTCCTGTTTTACTAAAAGGCCATTTAGTATCTAGGGTTTTATCATATTCTTCATACTCTTTTTCAAATAATTTCAGATTAAGATTTTGTATAACTTTCAAATCTTCTATTGTTGCTTTTCTTATCTTAACTTCCATTTTAACGGAATTCTATAGGGTATATCTCTTACTGAATTAAATATCGAAATTAACTCATTCATTACCCACCATAGATTTAAGCTTATCTTTTACAGCATTAAAATCTTTAATAAAGCCTTCGCAAAATAAATCTATGTTATTTTCCATCTCTCTTTCAATTTCAGGTATAGTTAGCTTATGTAACTCTATTGTTTCCTCACTCAAGGCGACATTGCCAGAATAGGATCCTAAGAAAACTCCGGTAAAGTATTTTCTTTTTTCACCAAAATCATTAAAGATCCTATCTACTAATTTTAAATCACATTCAATTCCTAACTCTTCTTTTAGTTCCCTCATAGCTGCTTCTTCATACGTTTCTCCAGATTTAACATTTCCAAAAGCAGCAACATCGTATTTATTTGGAGAATTCTTCTTTTTAGGTGATCTGCGAGTTATCAGTAATTTATCTCCGTCTGCTATAAACATAGCAACTGTCCTTGAAATAAACCCTTTTGTTTTTTTATTATCTTTTAAATCCTTCCCTGTAACTTCATCTTTTTCATTTACAATGTCTAGATATTCTACCATAAAATAAAGAAAAAATGAAAATTTTAAAAAACTATTCTTTGGTTCCTAACTTCTTATCTAAGTAATTATACAGCCAGGCAAATATGTAGAGTCCTATGAACATGTCAATGAATCCGAATATCAAACCAATAAATGCTCCTGCTATGCTTATGCTGTAACCTGGATATATTGTAGCCATTATATTTAGAATACCTTCACTGTAGCCAGTTGCAACAGCAGCAAGGGTCATCACAAACATGCAGATTCCCCACATGATTCCGCCTGTTAAACCGAATATTTTAGGATTTATTTTCATCTCAATCATTATAATTTCATTAGAAATGTAAAAAGGTTTCAATAATCGAAAGATTTATATATAATGTAAACAATATTGTTTACGGTATAAAATGGTACAAGTTCAATTAAGAGTTCCGGAAGAGATGGTTAAGGAAATAGATAATTGGGTAGAGTCAGGTAAATTCAAAAGCAGAAGCGATGCTATAAAGACTATTATAGAACTATATGAAGAAAGAGAAAAAACCAGAGAATTCTACAAAATGCTTTCTGAAAGAAGCAAAGAAAGTAAGGAAAAACCTGAAAATCTGATTCCATTAGAGGAACTGTAATGAGTTTTACTATACTAGTACATCCAAAAGCAAAAAAATTCACAGATAAATTAGACAAGGAAATCAAAGAGAGAATAAAAAACAAGATTTCTGAATTAAAAGAGTTTCCAGAAAACAGAGGTAAACCGTTAAAATATTCTAATTTTTGGAGTTTGAGAGTCGGAGATTATAGAGTTATTTACGAAATAGATAAGTCAAATAATAAAGTTATAATTCTATTCATTGGACATAGAAAAAATGTTTATGATGATTTTTCAAAACTCTTCTAAATGTAAAAATCTTTTACTTAAAAATATAAAAATAAAAATTAGCCTTCAGAAGGTCCGTCAGGCTCTTCAGGATTAATGTCGCCTATTGCTTCTTTTAATTCATTTAAATCATTTTGCGTCACAGGTCCAACACTTTCTGAATCATCGTCTGCTGTATCGCCACCAGTGCAGCCACTAATAAATAGGACAGCTATAAAGATTATTAACACAATACATAGTTTTTTCATTTTAACCTCCAAGCAACATAGCATACGCCCGCTCTAAGTTAGCATGCGCACTAATCAAGTTAGTCTTAGCAGTTCTAATATAATCATTCCCCTTTGCAAAATTTATCAGTGGTGTTCCTGGAAGCACTACATTCCCATAAGTATCCTCTGCTTTATTGACATTTTCCTGTGCTTCAGCAAGATCCTCTTTTGCTTCATCTAGGGCTGCAATAATATCTTTATTATCCTCAACTGTTTCGGCTACTACCCTTAACTTTGATTCATAATCTTCACCAGTATCTATAAGCTCGTTCCCTATGTGCACCCACATCTTGCCTGAGTTCCTTGCAACGTCTGTAACTAATTCAAGGTAGCCTCCGACCATTTTTACGAATACCACTCCTAATTCAAGCTGGTTTGTTACAGCGTCAACGTCTTCTCTAAACTCCTCTACCTTGGCTAGGTTCTTATCTACATCACTTCTAATAGCTTTTTTTAGGCTCTCTGGAACCCGAATACTCTCATTTACTTCCGCTTCTTTCCAGATTAACCATGCCTCTGCCTCATCAAGTGAAGCGTGCAATAATTCTTTTCCAGTTCTCACTACTTCCTGCCTATGTTCATAATCTTGATTCGTTGCAAAATCTATCTTGGCTTCCCTATATGATCCTCGTTTTTCTTGAGTTACTAACTTTGCTTGTTCCCACAACATCTTTGCCTCGCTGGATGATATTGCTAATACTGCAAAAGTATTTAGCAGAATTACAGAGACTAATAGTAACCCTATTACTATTTTTTTCATTTTTTTACCTTCCATTTATCTTTATGCTTTAAGCCAATTATCATATATACTATACCCAATACCATTATTCCGATAAATCCAGGATTAGTTGCACTTGCAAATGCGACTCCTACTCCTACAAAACAAATCCCCATGAAAAAAAAGACCCGGTAATCTGGTTCTATAGGTTTTCCTTCCTTTTTCTTTTTCCATACAACAACTACTGTAGCTATTCCTAATAATATTAACACTATCAGAATGGTTGCTTCTATCATCTTATATTATATTTATTTCATCATATTTAAATTTATATATCTAAATAGTTTTTATTATATATTAAAAAAATATTACATATTCAAATAGAATATATAAATTACATACTATACCAACTTGGATAATTAAGCCAATCTTAGTATATCTCATAGAACCTTACTATTTCTTCTTCCCTGAAGCTTATTTCGCCAAAGTCCCTATTTGAGGAAGGATCCAAGTAAACATAGTCGCTGTTCCTACGTATCCAAAAAGATGCCTCTGGAAGATTTACTCTGACAAATGCATGATTACTCGTAACTCCTACATCTGCGTCTATTCCTATTGACTCCAGCATTGCTGCCAGAGCCAGACTTTTATCATCGCAGTCTCCTGCCTCCTGTAATAATGTCTTTTGAGGCAGCTGTACGTATTCACGACTTGCCGGGTCATTTATGTAGGCTATTCTGTTTCTGATAAAAGTGTACAGAGCCTTAGAGTAGCATACCCTGCTGGAAGTTCTACATGCAGATGTGGCTAATCTCACTGAAACATCTCTATAGTCCTCTTTATTCATGTTTGAAATCGCTTCATTTATGGTGGAGAAGTGCTCTGTATTTAATGATTCTAATGCTAATTCTTCCTGCTGAGCAAGCTTGAAGTAGTTTATCTTAATCAAGCTAGGAGGAGGGTTAACTTTCATGCTGTATAGTGGGATTAAAGAAGTAACTAGTACTAGAATTGCAATTGATCCTAGGATAACCATTGAGGGCTTATGTATTTTTGGTTTATCTTTTCCTAGCTCTTTTTCTAATTCATCTATAGCCTCTATAGCATCCTTATAGAATAAGCTATCTCTTTTATTATGTATAATGGGCTTCATTAATTAAACTATAATTACCAGATTATTAAAGGTTTTCTGAATATCATAATCAATTCTCCTGAGTAATTGCCAGGCTGGGGATCTGGAGCTATCTTAGGTATAAGCTTTATTACGACTTTCTTAGAAACATTTGGTTCTAATATAAAATTATTATCTGAAAGTACTATGTACGGAGTTATATTACCTATGCCCTTTATGTCTACTTTCACAGGATGATAATAGTTATGAGATAAGTAAAATTTCCTGCTGCTAGAAGAATCTATTGGTACAGTACCCATATGAAAAGAATCATTTTCAGGGTTAAAACCTATATTATTATCTTCAGGAATGATGAAATCTAGTCCATAGGTTCTTGTTTCTACTATAGAAAAAGAATAGTATATATCTGGTAAAAATATGTATAATAAAATCATTATTAAGAAAACAATAACTAATACCTTCTTCTTTTCCATGTTTTATATCTTCTATTTTTGATTCTGTATAAAATTGTGAAAATTATAATTAGAGCTATTGATATTACTACTAACAAAATTACAGATGCGTCTACTTTACTCTCAGGTTTTTCTTCTAATTCTGGTTCTATTACAGTTATTTTTCCAGGTTCTGTAGTAGTTGAATTCATATAGAATAATTTTATAGTCACGTCATATTCTCCTATAGATTCTAATTTTGTTCCATCAAGATAACCTAAAAGAGTAGCCTTTCTCCAAGGTTTAAGATATTCAGGTGTTGTCTTAAAAGATGTAACTAACTCTTTGTCTTTGAACACTTTAACTTCTCCGTAAACTGAAGGTATATCTAAATTCCATCCACTTAGAATATCAATATCAAACTTATTTATTTCACCTATTATAACTTTTTTTGTATAATCTTCAATAAATACATTTAAGTGCCCTAGCCTAAAAGTAGTATTTTGTCTTTTAATGTTTCCATCATAATAGATAGTCGCATTTATATTGTATTTACCTTCTTTGACTCCTTCAGAATTCCATTTAGTTTTTAGGTCTTTAGTCTCAGTGGAAGCTAATGAAACAGTATCAGTATTTAATGTAGCTAAGACCTTATCATTCTCCGATATTACTAAATCTGCCTTTAATTCTGAAATATCTTCCTTACCCCAGTTACTAATTTGTAGGTTAATCGGAACCAAGTCTCCGGCATTAGAATTTGTAGGTAGTAATCTTGACTTAATGTATTTTCCATCGTATAAACTTATAAAGACTACTGCTCCACATGATTTTGCTTTAACTACAATCATACCATCACCTCCAGTATCAGCTTCACCAACGCATATTTTATTTCTATGTTTACCTGGTTCTGGAGCTTCTAAAGGTAGAGTAATAATTGCGGTAAACTTAGCGAAATCTCCCGTAGTTGCAACTATTGTTTCTGGAGATATAATAAAATATTCCTGAAAAGGACCTGGAGCGGTCATAGCTAACTTTTGACCATCTACTGATGGCGTTGCATAGAATGTATATGTAAAAGTCTTGCCTGGAACAAAATATTCAGTATAAAGAAGTTTGCTTCCAGAAATAAGTACTGCATTTGCTAAAGGTAAAACTAAAAAAAATGCTAAAAAAAATAGAGCATATTTATAGACTTTTTTAATCATGTTATTAAAAAAAAGATAAAATAATAAAAAGGTTTGGTTTAGCTAACTACAGTTGACTCAAAGGTTAAAGTAGCGTTTCTTTTTCCAGGATGTACTTCTGATGGAATCCATAGTCTAATTGTCATCCTTGCTTTATTACTTCCACAACCACTACTCCAGTTAAATAGTTCGTATAAAGTGTCATTAGCAGCAAATTCTCTCCATGATCCTGCTCCTCCAAATATATCACAACCATCACAACCTGAGGAATTACATTGATCAATTGAGAAGTTAAAGTGATGGTGATTTGTTCTAACATCACTTCTATTTATCATACTTGCTGAGTCAATGCTTGTATTAACAGTAACATTTATCGCAGAATTACCATCATTACGTATTCTGATATCTGATGGGTTGAAAACAGTCCCAGTATAGTTCTGCCAACAAGGTGGTCTACTTCCACTTGAATTTATAGTACAGTTTTTATAGGTACCCCCACTAGTGTTTACATATCCTGAACCAAAGGATGTGTTCTGTGTTACCTTAATACCTAGTGTTTGTGGTACATTTAAGTCAACTGCTCCGCCACTAACGTCTGCTCCAGTTGGTCCTGCTCCCATCCATGTTAAACTTACTACAGCTCCGATAACAACGACTATCACTGCAACCATCAAAAGCGCAAGAGTATCATTTGATATTTCTGCCATGCTATTCACCTCCTCCCTCTGGTGGAGAAATTATTTCTATGGAAACTTTTCCAGTACTACTCCCTTTCTGCGGCATATCCACTTCTCTTGGAATATTTATCGCTTTACCACTAGTGCTTTGATTAAAATCCATGTTGTAGCTTAAAATTCCAATCCCTACAATCAAAATAAGAACCAAGAGTGCAACAGCGTATGTTACTTTATTATCTTTTATTTCCATCTTAATAGTTATATTAGTAACTACTTATTTATAAACATTACGAATAACTAAACTGTAGGTCTATAAAATCACTTATTGGGAAATTTTTTATATCTTTATTGGTTAAGTTAGTTAACATATAGTAAATTTATAGATATAAAATAAAGAAATAACGGTAAAATAATTTGGAAAAGAGAAAAAAAGCTAGAAAAACAGCTTTTAGAATTCTATTTCTCTACTCCACATACTCTTTAAAGAAGACAGAACTAGTTAAATTTTTCTATGCTCTGAAGGGTAGAAATAATTCTCCTGGAATTATCCAACGCACTGATTCTAAGTTCCTAGCAAAATCAGTCATAGATACTTCTATAGAAAACAAATCAGAGTTTGAATCATTTTTCAAGTTCTGGAATGTTTCCTATGAAACTATAATTTACGAGGAAGTCTCTGATAAGCCTACTCATGCTCTTTTCACTTATTCAACTTCTCACCTAAAGAAGAAAGACCTTGTTCGATTCTTGTATGCTTTGACAGGTAGAGG